>JANNZD010000208.1:0-24667 GCA_031410435.1 Betaproteobacteria bacterium
TTCAAAGGCTTCGATCGCGGCCGGGCTGCCGGCCACGGCGCCGCGCAGGCCCTCGGGCGCCACCACGATGCTGCCCAGCACGCCAGCGGCCAGCGCTGGCAATTGCTGCGCCAGCGCGGCCGGGTCGACCAGCGGCGTCAAGCGGTAGAAGGCGCTGTGCAGCAGGGCCGCGTCAGCGCGCGCAGCAGCGGCGGAAGGTGACATCCGGTAATTTTGACCCGCCAGGCCAGGCAAGCGACCCGCCAGCCGATCGACTCATGGGCACATCGGCACAACGGCACAACGGCACAACGGCACAACGGCACAACGGCACAACGGCCCAAGGGCCCAAGGGCCCAAGGGCCGACCCGACGCCGACCTTACTGGCTGCGGGTGGCCGACTGCAGCACGATGTCGACCGCCGGCACGTCGGCAAAGCTGCCGACCCGCCGGGTGACCACGTTGTTCATCGCGTCCAGCACCGCCTGCCCGCTCACCACTTTGCCGAATACCGCATAGCCGGGCGAGGCGTCGCTGCTGTAGTCCAGGAAGGCGTTGTCCACGCTGTTGAAGAAGAATTGTGAACTGGCGGTGTTGTTGGCGGTGCCGCGGGCCATCGCCAGGGTGCCGCGCAGGTTGCGCAGACCCTTGTTGGATTCGAGCGCGATGGTGGCGCGCAGCGGCGTCTGGGCGGTGAGCGTGCCGTTGGCCACGCCGGTGAAGCCGCCGCCCTGGGCCACGAAGTTGTTGATCACCCGGTGGAAAAGGGTGCCGTTGTAGAAGCCGCTGTCCACATAGGCCAGAAAGTTGTCCACCGTCAGCTGCACCTTGGCCGGGTCGAGTTCGACCACCACCGTGCCCATCGAGGTGGCCAGCGTCACCTGCGGCGCCGGCACCGGCAGGCTGGTCTCGTAGACCGCCGCCAGGCCATTGCTCAGCGCCACCCCCACCTGCAGGGCCGCCGTGGGCAGGCAGCTGAACTTGCGCTGGCTGGCATTGCTGTCGGCCAGCAGGGTGAGCTGGGCGCAGCCGGCCACCAGCACCTGCACGCCGGTGTCGAGCGCAGCGCCGGTCAGGGTGAAGGTGCTGGTCTGGCCGTAGCGCAGCCGGTCATAGCTCAAGGGGTTGGCGCTGGCCACCGTGGCGGCCGACACTGGCACCTCGAACACCTTGCGGTAGAACTCGGCGCCATTCGCCACCACCCCGACCCGCACGGCGAAACCGGCATTCGGCCGGCAGGTGAACTGCTGCTGGGTGGACGTGCCGCCGGGCAGGTTGACCCGCCCGTCGCAGCCCTGCACGGTAAAGCTGACGCCCGAGGTGAGGTTGGTGCCGGTGACGGTGAAAGTACTCAGCTCGCCCCAGGCCAGGCGGTCGACGCTGATCGGCTCATCCGCAGCACCGCCCCCGCCGCAGCCGGCCAGGCCCAGGCCCAGCACGGCCAGCGCGGCCAACAGGCGCGAGGCCGCGAGGAGGGTGCTGGGCGAAGGGGGGTTCATGGCGGGAGCGTTTTGATAAAAACGCCTGTATTGGAGCATGGCTGCGCCCATAAGCCATCCCGACGACCAAGGGGCCGGTGCTGTGTGGCGGCGTCCGCAGTGCGGTTTGCTCGTATGGGTGCGATCAGTCAAGCCGGCGCTGTCGGCGCCACCCGCCAGATCACATCGCCCACGTCATCGGCCACCAGCAGGGCGCCGTCGGCGGCCAATGCCACGCCCACTGGCCGGCCATAGGACACCTTCTCGTCCGGTGCCAGGAAGCCGCCCAGGATGTCGCGTGGCGGCCCGCAGGGGCGGCCGCCGGCGAAGGGCACGAACACCACCTTGTAGCCGCTGAGCGTGCTGCGGTTCCACGAGCCGTGCTGGCCGATGACCATGCCGTCCTCGGGAAAGCCGGGCAGGGTGCCACCCGGCATCCAGCACAGACCCAGCGAGGCGGTGTGGCCGCCCAGCGCGTAGTCGGGCAGCAGCGCGCGGGCCACCGCGGCGGCATCCTGCGGCACCCGGTCGTCCACGGTCTGGCCCCAGTAGCAATAGGGCCAGCCGTAGAAACCACCGTCGCGCACCGAGGTGAGGTAGTCGGGCGGGGTTTCGTCGCCCAGGCCGTCGCGTTCGTTCACCACGGTCCAGAGCTGGCCGCTGTGGGGCTCCCAGGCCAGGCCCACCGGGTTGCGCAGGCCGCGCGCAAAGACCCGGTGGCTGCCGCTGGCCAGGTCCAGCTCGTAGATGCAGGCGCGGCCATGCTCCACATCCAGGCCGGCCTCACCGATGTTGCTGAGCGAGCCGACACCTGCATAGAGCTTGCTGCCGTCCGGGCTGGCCAGCAGGCTGCGGGTCCAATGGCCGCCGGGCTTGAAGCTGCACAGCGGCCGTCCGGCGGCGGTGATGCGGGTGGTGCCGGGGGTGTAGGGGAAGGCGACCACGCCGTCGGTGTTGCCGACATAGAAGGTGTCGCCCAGCAGTGCCATGCCGAAGGGCTGGCTCAGGCCTTCGAGCAGGGGCTCCTGGATCTCGGCCACGCCGTCGCCGTCGGCGTCACGCAGCAGGGTGATGCGGTTGGGGCTGGCGCCTATCGCAGCGGCGCGGCGCATGGTGCTGATCATGGCCAGGCCGAACAGTGACCTGGCCGGACCGGGCATGAACAAGGCCTCGGCCACCGTGACGTCGCCATTGGGCAGCACATGGATCCAGCGTGGGTGCTTCAGGCCGGCGGCGAAGGCATTCACGCGCAGGCCGGGCGCGGCGCTTGGCAACTGCCCGGCGGCCCAGCCCTGGGCAGTGGGCATCTTCAAGGTGGGGATGCTGCCCTGCGGCCGGGCCGCCGGGATGGTGGGCGTGGCCCCCACCGCCTGCTCGGCCACGCTGCCGTGCAGGCGCCGCCACAGGATCGCTGCCCGACCTACCACCGCCACCACCTGCGCAAACGCGCTGGACATATTCATCGTCAGGCTCCTCGGGTTCGCACGGGTTCGCAGGGGTCTGCGCTGGCGACCTGGGGCATTGTGCGGGCCAGCCGCATACCGGTGACGCGGCATTTGCGGCGGGCCTATCGGTGCCAGCCTTGACAAGGCTGTTTCGGCCCAGGGCCCGGGAGGCAGCGGCCATCGCCAGGTAGAACAGTTCGGCCGTTCAAGCCGGGCTGTGCGGTGCCGCCTTGCGCGGTGGGGCTGGGCTGCCTGCTGTGCCCGGATGCTGACGCGGCGCCGGGCTCGGCCTGGGTCGGGATTGAACCCGCAAATGGAGACAACACAAGTAAATGGCCCGAGCCCTGCGCGCTGGGCGGCGGGTGTGAAGAAGGTCACGCTAGCGCGTATCAAGTTTGCCCGGCGCCAGCCGATGGCCCGACAAGCCCTGGATCAACGTGATTTCGTGCCGTGCATTCCTGCCCCCCCGCAAACAGGGGGTCGGTTGCGGCGGCCGGAACTTCCCGATGATCGCGGCCATTGCCGTCGGTAGTCAGCCTTGCACGGCAGCCAACATTCTCAAGGGGCCAAAAGATGGGTTTTCTCATGCCATTCATCGTATTGATCGAGCGCCGGCTTTTGCGGCCTTTGACCCTCGCCTTGCTGTCTTCGCTCGCCCTGGTGGCCGGGCTGGGCGTGCATGCCGGCAGCAAGCCCAAGACGCAGAAGACTGCCAAGGACCTGCAGGCGGCGATAGCCGCGCCACTGCTAGCAGGCGACAAATGGGTCAAGGACAGCAACGGCCAGCGCTTTGTCGATGCGGTGGTGGTCAGCAATTCGTCCGACCCGACGATGCAGGATTTGCGGCGCGCAGTGCAGGCACTGGGGGGCACGGTCAACGGCCGCTTCAGCACGGTGCGCGCCCTGTCGGTGACGCTGCCGGCCAAGGCGGTGAAACTGCTGGACGAGCGCAGCGATGTCGAATCGATCTCGCCCAACCGCGCCACCCGCAAGGCTGCCAGCGCGCTGGAGTTCGTCACCGGCGCGTCGACCGCCCAGGTGCGCAGCGCCACCGGCGCCACCACCTACACCGGGCTGGACGGCAATGGCGTGGGCATCGCGGTGCTCGATTCAGGCGTGATGGCCGCGCATGAACACTTCAAGAACGCCGCCGGCGCCAGCCGGGTGGTGCGCCAAGTTGACCTGGTGGGCCGGGGCGGTTATGCCGCGCAGGCCTGGGCGGTCGCGCCCGGCACCCCCGAGCAGGAGCAGATCGAGGCCTATATCAACAATGCATCGGCGCTGGTGCCCGATGGCTACGGCCACGGCACCCATGTGGCCGCGGTGGCCGGTGGCCGCGGCGGCTACAACCTCCTCCAGGACACGACCGGGGTCGCGCCCGGTGCGTCGATCATCGATGTGCGGGTGCTCAATGCCGACGGGTCGGGCACCATGGCCGACACCCTGGCCGGCATCGACTGGGTGCTGTACAACGCCCGCAAGTACAACATCCGGGTGATGAACCTGAGCCTGGCGGCGGCCTCGACCGAATCCTGGCAGACCGACCCGCTGGCCCGTGCCGCGCGCAATGCCACCGCGGCCGGCATCACCGTGGTGGTGGCAGCCGGCAACTTCGGCCAGATCTCGGGCAGCACCACCTTTGGCACCGTAGGCTCGCCCGGCCATGACCCGACCGTGATCACCGTCGGCTCTTCGCATATGCAGAGCACCCTGCAGCGTGGCGACGACACGGTCAACGGTTTCAGTTCGCGCGGGCCGACCCGCGGCGCGCAAGTCGACGTCAATGGCGTGCGCACGGTGGACAACCTGCTCAAGCCCGACCTGGTGGCGCCCGGCAACCGCATCATCAGCGCGGCGGCCACCGGCACCGGCACCCGAGCCGGCAGCTGGAACAAGCTGGCCGCCACCCATGCCGGCTTGCTCAGCGGGATCAGCGCCACCCAGACCTATGGCCGGACCCAGATGATGCTCAGCGGAACCTCGGTGGCGGCACCGGTGGTCAGCGGCGCGGTAGCGCTGCTGCTGCAGGCCAACCCGGGCCTGACACCGCCAATGGTCAAGGCCATCCTGCAGTACAGCGCCCAGGCGCTGCCCAATGCCGCGCTGGTGGAGCAGGGCGCGGGCCTGCTCAATGTCGACGGCGCGGTGCGCCTGGCCCGGGCGCTGCAGACCGATACCGCCAGCCGCATCGCGGCCGGCACCATCAGCCCGGGTCAGACCCTCAACCTGACGGCGCTGCCCACCCCCACCTCCACCGTGGGCGGCCAGACCTTCAACTGGTCGCGCATGGTGTTTGTCGGTGGCCGGCAAGTGGCCACCGGTGAGGCGCTGTTCACCAAGTACCAGCCGATCTGGGACCCGCGCCTGGCCTGGGGCGGCAACAATGTGCGGCGCATGCAGGTCAGCTACTGGCCGGCCAGCGCCACGGTGCCGGCCAACAGCGTGCCGCAATCCTTTGTGGAGGGCGTAGGGCCGAACGGCGCCCTGGTCACCGCCGGGGTGCGCATGGGCACCTCGCTGGTGGGCAGCAGCTCCAAGACCGGCGCCACCGGCGTGTTCCTGCCCACGTCCACCTTGTCGTCCTGGCTGATCAGCGGCAGCGGCGTGGTGCTGAGCGAGGGTGTGGTGCTGAGCGAAGGCGTGGTGCTGAGCGAGGGCGTGGTGCTGAGCGAAGGCGTGGTGCTGAGCGAAGGCGTGGTGCTGAGCGAGGGTGTGGTGCTGAGCGAAGGCGTGGTGCTCAGCGAGGGCGTGGTGCTGAGCGAGAGCATCACCGGGACGATACGCGCGTCCAGCCCGGCATCGCCGCTGGGCGAGCTTTGAACTCGCCGGCTGCTGCTGCGGCCAGCGCCAGGGGTAGCGCCATTGCGCAGGCTGTGCCCAGGGCCGCTTGCGCCGGCGCTGAGCAAGCTGATGCTGAACCCGGCCAGGCCCTCAAGTCAGCGCCGGATTGACCGAAAACCCGGGTGAACCCTTGTGATTTGAGGGCCCAGCGTCGGAGCCACTGCCAGGCCAGCCAGATGTCGACCATGCCGAGCGAACCCCCACCGTCGTCAGCCCCCGGCCTCCGGCCATGGCAACGGCTGCACGCCGCGCTGATGCCGGACTACAACCCCAAGGCCACCGCCTACTGGTGGACCCTGGTGACGCTCGGCCTGTTGATCCAGCTGTACGCGGTTGGCTACCTGGCCAGCCTGACCATCGACATCCAGATCCAGATCCTGTTCGGCTGCGGGGTGGCGATGCTGGCCGGCCTGTTCCCGGTGCGCATCCCGGGCTCGAAGAATTCCTTCGCCGCCGGCGAGGTGTTCATCATGCTGCTGCTGCTGATGCAGGGCCCGGCGGCGGCGGCCCTGGCGGCCGCTTGCGAGGCCTTCATCGGCTCGGCCCGCACCTCCAAGCGCTGGACCAGCCGCCTGGTCAGCCCGTCCACGGCCAGCGTGTCGATGCTGCTGATGGGCTCGGCCTTCCAGGGCACGGTGCACCTGTTCAACCCGGGCGGCGCGCTGGGCGAGGCCCTGGTGCTGCTGCTGGCGATGCTGTTTGCGATTGGCCATTTCGCGCTCAACACCTTCATGATCACGCTGGTGATGCACCTCAAGCGCGACGAGCCCTTGCGCCTGGCGGCCTTCTTGTCCAGCTTCGGCTGGGTCGGCACCACCTATGCGGCCAGCGCGCTGATCGCCGGCCTGCTCTACCTCACCTTCAAGGCCACCGGCATCGGCGTGATGGCCGGCGCGGTGCCCATCATCATCCTGCTGCTGGTGATGTTGCACTACCACTTCCGCCAGCGCGAGTCGGACGAGCGCTCGCAGGCGGTGCGCATCGAGGCCGCCGAGCGCGAGGCCGCCCAGGCCGCCCGCCATCTGCAGGAGCTGCGCCAGAGCGAGCTGCGCTTCCACAGCGCCTTCTCGCATGCGGCCATCGGCATGGCCCTGGTGTCCAAGCAGGGCCAGGTGCTGCAGGCCAACCCGGCGCTGTGCGCCTTGCTGGCCTGCAGCGACGATGCGGTGATCGGGCGTGACTTCAAGCACTTCGTGCATGACGAGGACCTGCCCATCCTGGCCGCCCAGTGGACCGCGTTGCTGGCCCGCGATGCCAGTGCCCTGGTGGCCAGTGCCTTGGGCACGGTTCTGGGCCCGGTTGCGCAAGGGCCGGCTGCCCCCGCCGGGCCGGGCCTGCCCGACCCTTCGGGTTCGACCGTGGAATTGCGCTGCCTGCGGGCCAACGGCGAGATCGTCTATGTGGCCCTGCACAGCGGACACTTCTCCGACCGCGGGGTCACCGAGCCCTGCCTGATCCTGCAAGCCCAGGACATCACCGCGCGGCGCGACGCCGAGGCCCAGCTGCAGCACATCGCCTACCACGACAGCCTGACCTCGCTGGCCAATCGCATCCGCTTTGGCGCCTGCCTGGCCCAGGCCATCGAGCGCTGCCAGCGCGACAAACGCTGGCAGTTCTCGGTGATGTACCTGGATTTCGACCGCTTCAAGCTGATCAACGACACCCTGGGCCACAGCGCCGGCGACCGCTTCCTGACCATGGTGGCGCAGCGCATCCGCCTGCAGGTGCGGCCCAATGACACCGTGGGCCGGCTGGGCGGCGACGAGTTCGCGATCCTGGTCGAGAACCTCGGCCACGAGGACGCCACGCTGGCCATGGCCGACCGGCTGCAGCGCGCGCTGGCCCAGCCCTATATGCTGGACGGCACCGAGGTGACCAGCAGCGCCAGCATCGGCATCACCTTCAGCAGCGTCGGCTATGACACACCGGGCGACGTGCTGCGCGATGCCGACATCGCGATGTACCGGGCCAAGGCCGCCGGCCGTGCCCGCATCGCGCTGTTCGACGCCAGCCTGCGGGCCCAGTTGGCGGCCCAGGTCAATATGGAGCGCGACCTGCGCCGGGCCATCGAGAGCCAACAGTTGTCGCTGGCCTTCCAGCCCATCTACCGGCTTGACGACGGCACGATCGACAGCTTCGAGGCCCTGGTGCGCTGGACCCACCCCGAACTGGGGCCGGTGCCGCCCGCCACCTTCGTGCCCATCGCCGAAGACTCGGCCATGATCAGCGCGCTCACTGATTGGGTGCTGAGCACCGCCTGCGCCCAGATCCGGGCCTTCCAGACGATGGCGCCACAGGCGCGCAAGCCGCGGGTGCATGTCAATGTCTCGGGCACCGACATGTGCCGGGCCAGTTTTGTCGCCCAGGTCTCGAGCGCGCTGCTGATCAACAAGCTCGAGGCTTGGCAGCTGACGCTGGAAATCACCGAGAGCACGCTGATGCACCGGCTGGACAGCGCGCTGGAGGTGATGGCCCAGCTGCGCGAGATCGGCGTGGGCCTGAGCGTGGATGATTTCGGCACCGGCTATTCGTCGCTGTCCTACCTGTCCACGCTACCCATCACCAGTTTGAAGATCGACCGGTCCTTCGTGCAGCGGCTGCAGGCCGACAGCCTGGATTCCAAGGATGCCGAGGTGGTGCGGGCGGTGATCACGTTGGGCCAGGCCCTGGGCAAGACGGTGATCGCCGAGGGTATCGAGACCCCGGCCCAGCTGTCACAGCTGCTGGCCCTGGGCTGCGAGCTCGGGCAGGGCTACCTGCTGGCGCGGCCGCTGACGCCCGACATGGCCGGCGCCATGGTGCAGGCCGACGCGGCCCATGCCGCCCATGCCACGCTGCGCGACGCCGCGCCAGCGCGACAAGCCGAAGCCGAGGCGGCGGGCGTGGCGCCTGCCGAGGCGCGGGCCACCGGCTGGCTGGCGCAGGACTTTGCGCTGACGATCCACTGATCGGTCGAGCCAGGGCAGGCCCGACCGACAGGTTTTCAGTCAACCAGGCTTTGGTAGACGAGCTGGCGCAACAGGTTGCGGTGGTAGCCGCGCATCACGCCGGGTGACTGCATCATCATCACAGCGGTGATCTGCTCCTTCGGGTCGACCCAGAAGAAGGTGCCGGCGTAGCCGCCCCAGTAATAGTCGCCCTCGCTGCCGGGGGTGGCGGCCAAGCCGTCGCTGGGGCGCACCGCAAAGCCCAGGCCGAAGGTGTAGAGCGACGGGTAGAGCACGCCGCCGCCCGGCGTCGCGGCGATGGGGATACGCGTGCCGAGGTGGTCGCTGGTCATCCAGCGGATAGTGTGGCGCGACAGGATGCGCTGGCCGTCCAGCACCCCGCCGTTGAGCAGCATCTGCGCGAAACGCAGGTAATCGGGTGCGGTGGATACCGCACCGGCGCCGCCCGAGTCATTGCCCGGCGGCCGCGATACGTCGATCAGCTTGAAGGGCGTGCCGTTGGCCGGGTCCCTGTCGAAGGGGCCGGCCAGGCGGCCCATCTTGTCGGCGGGCACGTGGAAGGCGGTGTCCTTCATGCCCAGGGGCTGGAAGATGCGCTGGGCCATGAAGTCGCCCAGGCGCTGGCCCGACGCGGCCTCGACCACCCGGCCCAGCACGTCGGTGGACAGGCTGTATTCCCAGGCCATGCCGGGCTGGCGCAGCAGCGGCACCTGGGCCAGGCGGCTCACCTGCTCGGCCGGGCTCAGATCACGGGCGTCGAAATCGATATCGCCCGGTTTGTACTGGCCGGCCTTGGCCAGGCCCTCCTTGAGCGTGGCATTGGTCGAGATCTCGCCATAGCCCAGGCCCGAGGTGTGACGCAGCAGGTCCTGCACTGTCATCGGCCGGGCCGGCTCGGTGCCGGTGCCGGCGGCGTTCAGCGCGCTCAGGGTCTTGAAGGCCGGCAGGTATTTGCTGACCGGGTCGGACAGCTGCAGCTTGCCGTCTTCCACCAGGATCATGGCCGCCACCGACGCCATCGGCTTGGTCATCGAGTAGATGCGAAAGATGCTGTCCAGGGCCATCGGGTCGGGCTTGCCGGGCTCGCGATTGCCAAAGGCCTGGGCATAGACCAGCTTGCCCTTGCGCGACACCATCAGGGTGACGCCGGGCAGCGCCTTGTCGGCAATCTCCTTGGCGAAGGCGGCGCTGAGCTTGTCCAGCCGGGCGGCCGACAGGCCGACGCTGCTGGCGTTGGCGGCCTGCACGCCCTGGGCCTGGGCCGGCGCGGTGGCCGCCAGGCCGAAGGCCAGGCCGATACACAGGGTGATGACGGACAGGGGGCGGCGCAGGCGTGCACCATGGTTAGCGGTCATGAGGGTCTCCGGCAGGTTTTTGGGGTAAGGGCCCGGGCGCCGGCCCGGCGCCTGGCTTCAACGCCAGGGCGGCACAGGTGGCCGCTTCATTCCATAGCAAATTGCAGGCCGGCGTGGGCCTGCAAGCGGTCGATCAAGGCCTGCCCCAGCGCGGCGGCCGGGGTCCATAGGCCGCCAGGGGTGGCGCCGGCGTCCTGCAGCAGGCACATCGCCGCCTCGGCGATCATCTTGGACGTGCTGCCGTAGCCCGGGTCGCGGTCGCCCTTGACGCTGACCCGCAGGGTCTGGCCGTCGCTGCCGCTGCCGATGAACAGCAGGTCGTAGTGGCCGGCTTCACGTTCGGCCCGCGACGGGCCCTCGCCGGGTTGGGGCCCGCCCTCGCCGCCCAGGCTTTTGTCGGCGGCCACCGCCTCGGCCATCGCCTGGCCCTTGTCGCCCGGGCCGGTGACGATCATCTCGTCATAGACCAGGTCGCGGCCCCAGGCATGGCCGAGCAGGAAGTTGCTGCGGTGCACATTGCGGGTGTTGATGGCGGCCATCACGAAGGGCGCGACCCAGACGCCCAGCACCTCGTCGACCTGGGGCTTGTTGCCCGAGGGCTGGCGCGGGCCTTCGAAGCCGGGGGTCAGGGCGAAGGGGTTGCGCAGCAGGTCCAGCACGCCGGGCTGGCTGGCCGCGGCCGCCAGCGTGGCCTTGAGGCTGGCCGCGGTGCCGCCCGAGAAGGTGCCCTTCATCTTGCGCACCCGGCCGCGCACCCGCGGCGCCGGTGCGCCGAAGCGCTGGCGCATCTCGGTCTGCAGCATCAGCATGCCCAGATCGAAGGGGATGGAATCGAAGCCGCAGGAGAACACGATGCGTGCGCCGCTGGCCTGGGCGGCGGCCTGGTGGGCATCGATCATCTGGCGCATCCAGGCCGGCTCGCCGCACAGGTCGACATAGTCGATACCGGCCTCGGCACAGGCCTGCACCAGGGCGCTGCCGTAGAGCTGGTAGGGGCCCACGGTGCTCAGCACCAGCCGGGTGCGGGCCATCAGCGCGGCCAGGCTGGCGCCATCGGCGCTGTCGGT
Organism: Betaproteobacteria bacterium; assembly: GCA_031410435.1. Taxonomy (GTDB): domain Bacteria; phylum Pseudomonadota; class Gammaproteobacteria; order Burkholderiales; family Burkholderiaceae_C; genus Pseudaquabacterium. The sequence goes on from JANNZD010000208.1 coordinate 11,114, forward strand.
CACCACCAGGGCGGTGTCGGCAGGTGCGCCGATCTCGTCGCGTACCGCCGCCAGCTTGGCCGCGCTGCGCCCGCCCATGGCCCAGCGCAGGCCGGTGCCACGGCGTGACAGCAGGTACTCGACGACCAGCCGGCCGGTGAAACCGGTGGCACCGTGCACCACGATGTCGAATTCCTTGTTCATGCAGACTCCAGCGTTGGGGGGGGCGGGCGGGCCGTGCGCCTCAGGCGTCGTAGCCCGGGTTTTCGCGGTCGAGCTTGCGCAGCAACGCCGGCCAGGCCAGCATCGCGCCCAGGCCGGCGGTGGCGGTCTTGCCGATGTTGCGGTTGGCCTCGATCGGCCCGGCCGGGATCAGGTTGGGCTCGACCCCGCCGGCCAGCGCGTCCACCTGGATGCGGCAGGTGTTCTCGAAGGTGTACATGTTCAGGAAGGCGTCCGGGATGGTGCGCCCCACCGTGAGCAGGCCGTGGTTGCGAAGCATCAGGTAGTTGGCCTTGCCCAGGCTGGCCTGCAGGCGCGGCTTCTCGTCGGGGTTGAGCGCGATGCCTTCGTAGTCGTGGTAGGCCAGCGCGTTCAGCACCAGGGTGGACTGCTGGCTCAGCGGCAGCACGCCGCATTTCTGGGCGCTGACCCCCACGCCCGCCCGGCTGTGGGTGTGCAGCACGCAGCCGGCGTCCTCGCGCACCTCATGAATGCAGCTGTGGATGGTGAAACCCGCCGGGTTGACCGGGAAGGGTGATTCGCGCAGCTTGTTGCACTGCAGGTCGATCAGCACCAGGCTGGACGCGGTGATCTCGTCGAACATCAGGCCGTAGGGGTTGATCAGGAAATGGTGCTCGGGCCCCGGGATGCGGGCCGAGATGTGGGTGAAGACCAGGTCGCTCCAGCCATAGGCCGCCACCAGGCGGTAGGCGGCGGCCAGGTCGACCCGCAGTGCCCATTCTTCAGCGCTGACGACTTCTTTCAGGGACGGGATTTTCATGGGGGCCTCGGGTTGGGGTTGGGGCAGCGGGGGACAAGGGGGTGGGACAACGACTGTAGTGCGATGCAGGCCGGGCAGGTAGGGGGGCGGGCCAGGCCGGTCAACCCGGCAGGGCCTCGCGCAGCAGGCGCTTGAGCAGCTTGCCGTTGGCATTGCGCGGCAGCGGCGTGGCGCTGAAGGTGATGGTCTCGGGCACCTTGTAGTCGGCCAGCTGGGCGGCACAGTGCTGGCGCAGCGTGGCCGCATCCAGCGTGACGCCGGGTGCATGCACCACCGCGTGCACCCGCTCGCCCAGCACCGGGCAGGGCCGGCCCACCACGGCGGCCTCCAGCACGCCGGGCCAGGCCATCAGGGTGTTCTCCACCTCGACCGAATAGACCTTGAAGCCGCCCCGGTTGAGCATGTCCTTCTTGCGGTCGAACACCCGCACAAAGCCCTGGGCGTCCACCGACCCCAGGTCACCCGAATGCCAGTAGCCGGCGGTGAAGGACGCCGCCGTGGCTTCGGGGTTGGCCCAGTAGCCGGGCACCACCATCGGCCCGCCTATCCACAGCTCGCCGGTCTGGCCCGGGGGCAGCTCGCGGCCCTGGTCGTCCATCACCCGGATGTCGGCAGCCGGCAGCACCGCGCCCACCGAGTCAATCTGCGTGCGGGTGCAGCCGGCCGGCATGATGGTGGCGGGCGAGGTGGTCTCGGTGGCGCCATAGCAGTTCAGGGCCAGCAGCGCGGGCAGGCGTTTCTGCAGTTCGTCAATGGTGGACACCGGCATGGCCGCACCGCCATAACCGCCGATGCGCCAGGCTGACAGGTCGGCCTGGGCCAGCGCCGGCGACATCAGGCACAGCTTGTACATCGCCGGCACCATCACCGTGTGGGTGATGCGCTCGGCCGCCAGCAGTGCGACGAAGGACGCGGCCTTGAACTCGGCCACCACCACCACGCAGCCGGCCACCCGCCACATGGCGGCGATCACCGCGATCAGGCCGGTGACATGGCTGGCCGGCACCGCCAGGGCCGAACGCTCGCCGGCTTGTAGCCGGTGGCAGGCCTGCCAGTGCAGGGCCGAATGCACGATGTTGGCGTGGGTGATCATCGCGCCCTTGGGCCGGCCGGTGGTGCCCGAGGTGTACAGGATGGCGGCGCTGTCGTGTTCCCGGGCCGGGTGCGCCGGGGCTGCCGTGCCATCGGTGGGCGCAGCGGGCGGCAGGGCGGCCAGGGCCTCGGCGGCCAGGCGCAGCTGCAGGGCCGGGGCCTCGACGGGCCCGGGCACCCGGTCGGCCAGGGCAGCATCGAACACCATGCCCCAGGCGCCGCATTGCTGGGCGATATAGGCCAGGCCGGGCCCTTGTTCGCGCACCCCCACCGGCACGGCAATCGCGCCCAGCCGCTGCAGAGCCAGCAAGACCAGCAAGAACTCGGGCCGGTTGCCCATCAACATCACCACCCGGGCGCCGGGCTGCAGGCCCTGCGCCGCCAACTGGCCGGCCAGCTGCGTGGCCTGCGCGGCCAGTTCGGCATAAGACCAGCGCCGGCCCTCGAACACCATGGCCTCGGCCTGCGGCGCCTGCAGCGCCGACTGCTCGAACATCGCCCAGACCGAGGCCGGCCGGGGTGTGAAGCAGCGCACCAGCCGGTCGCCATGCTGGGCTTCCAGGCGCATCGGCGGCACCGGGTAGCCGTCCCACGGGTCGGCCAGGGTATGGGTGGGGGCGGTCATGGTGGCGGCTGTTGCGCTGGCGGCTTGCGAAGGCGGGCAGGCGTCTGGGGTGCAGCCCTGGCCGCCTACTGCCCCAACACCTGCCGGGCGTACAGCTTCTGCATGCCACCCAGCCAGCGGTCGTAGTGGGCGCCTTTGGCGCGGAAGTAGTCCAGCACCTCGGGGTGGGGCAGGATCAGGAAGGTCTCGTCGTGCAGCGCGGCGACCACCGCCTGGGCCACCTGCTCGGGCGTGAGCAGGCCGTCCACGCCGGCCGATCCGCCGTCGCCGGTGACCATGCCGGTCTTCACCGCCTGCGGGCACAGGCAGGACACCCGCAGCCCGCGCCGGCCATAGGCCACGCGCAGCCACTCGGCAAAGGCCAGTGCCGCATGCTTGGTGACGGCGTAGGGGGCGCTCTCGACGATGGTGAGCAGGCCCGCCGCCGACGCGGTGACGACGAAGCAGCCCTCGCCCCGGGCCACCATCTCGGGCACCACGGCCCGGGCGGCCCAGACATGGGCCATGCCGTGGATCTGCCACATCGCGTCCCACAGCGGGTCTTCCAGCTCGAAGCCGCCCATCCGGCCCATGATGCCCGCGTTGGACAGGTAGATGTCCACCTGCCCGAAGCGGGCGCGGGTGGCCGCCACCAGGGCCTGGATGTCGGCCTCGACGCTCACATCGCAGCGCAGGGCCAGCGCCCGGGGGGCGCCCCCGGCATCGCCGGCATTGATCGCATCGGCCACTGCCTGGGCCGGCGCCAGGTGGATGTCGGCCACCACGATGGCGCGCGCGCCCTCGGCTGCAAAGCGCTGCGCCAGCCCGGCGCCGATGCCGCTGGCCGCGCCGGTGATGATGGCCACCTTGCCTTGGATCTGCATCTCGCTGCGCCCCGGTTTGGCGGGCCCCCGCTGGGCCCCTCGTTGCGAGTGTCAGCCCGGGGCGTGGCAGGCGGTGGTCACTGACGTGACTGGCCAGCCCGCACCGCGGCTGGCCGGTGCCGGTGTGTGAAGGCTCAGCGAGAGAAAGCCGGCCGCTGCGCCATGGCCTCGCGCCAGCGGCGCAGGTTGGCATGTTGCTCGCCGGGCTTGACGCGCACCACCCGGGCGAAGTCCACCACCACGGCGGCGGTGATGTCGCACACGCTGAAGCCGCTGCTGGCCACGCTGTCGCGCGCGCCCAGCTGCGCATCCAGGGTGTCAAAGAAGCGCTGCAGGCGGGCCAGGCCGCGCTGGGCCAGCTCGGCGATCTGGGCATAGTCCACCGGCCCGGGCAGGGCGCGGTTGACCATCGCCGGCGAACTGTTGCGCAGCGCATCGGCGATAGGCATCAGGCCTTCAAACTCGATGCGCCATTGCCAGCTGGCGATCTCGGCCTTCTCGGCCGGCGTGCGGCCCAGCAGCGGTGGCTCGGGGTAGCGCGCCTCCAGGTAGGCCAGGATGGCGGGGTTGTCGGTGAGCAGCCCGGCGTCGTCAGTCTGCAGCGCGGGCACGGTGCAATGGGGGTTGATGGCCCGGTAGGCCTGGCCCAGTTGCTCGCCCCGCGTCAGGTCGATGTTGACGGTGGCATGGGCCACGCCTTTCTCGGCCAGCAGGATGCGGGCGCGGCGCGGGCTGGGGGCGGTGGCGCAGTCGTACAGGATGAGGCTCATGGTGTCGCGCCGGTTCAGATCCGCACCACCACCCGGCCACGCACCTGGCCGGCCATCAGGGCCTGGGCCTTGGCGATGGCGCCTTCGAGCGGCACCTCGTCGATCATGCCTTCGAGCTTGGCCAGATCCAGGTCCTGGGCCAGCCGGGCCCAGGCTCGCTGGCGCAGCGCGCGCGGGGCCATGACCGAATCGATGCCGATCAGGCTGACGCCGCGCAGGATGAAGGGCATCACGGAAGTGGGCAGGTCCACGCCCTGGGCCAGGCCGCAGGCGGCCACGCTGCCGCCATAGCGGGTCTGCGCCAGGGCATTGGCCAGGGTGTGCGAGCCCACCGCGTCCACCACGCCGGCCCAGCGCTCTTTCTGCAAGGGCTTGCCCGGCTGCGACAAGCTGTTGCGGTCGATGATGCTGGCCGCGCCCAATTGCCGCAGGTAGGCTTCTTCAGCGGCCTTGCCGGTGGACGCCGCCACGCTGTAGCCCAGCCCGGACAGCAGGGCCACGGCCACGCTGCCCACGCCGCCGGTGGCGCCGGTGACCAGCACCTCGCCCGAGCCGGGCAGCACGCCGCGGTCTTCCAGGGCCATCACGCACAGCATCGCGGTATAGCCCGCGGTGCCGATGGCCATGGCCTGGCGCGGCGTGAAGGCCGCCGGCAGCTTGACCAGCCAGTCGCCCTTGAGCCGGGCCCGCTCGGCCAGGCAGCCCCAGTGGGTCTCGCCCGCGCCCCAGCCGTTGTGCACGAAGGCATCGCCCGGCTGCCAATCCGGGTGGCTGGATTCGAGCACCGTGCCCGCGCCATCGATGCCGGCCACCATCGGCCAGACCCGCACCACCGGGCTCTTGTTGCAGAGGGCCAGGCCGTCCTTGAAGTTGAGCGTGGAATGGCTGGGCGCCACCAGCACATCGCCGGCAGGCAGGCCGGCCGGGTCGACGGCCTGGATGGACGCCGAGAAGGCGGGTGCGTTTTGCAGCAACAGGGCTTTGAACATCGGGGACGATCTCCGTTATCGGGTGCATGCCCGCCGGGCGCGCCCGGCGGGTAGGGGTTGGCCAGTATCAGCGGCCCTCGAAGCGCGGCGCGCGCTTCTCGACGAAGGCCGCTGCCGCACCCTTGTGGTCGGCGGTCTCGAAGGTGCGGATCATGTGGATGGCCTCGGCATCGAGCACCTGGGCCAGCGTGCCCTGCAAACCCGCGTTGAGGTTGCGCTTCATGTAGCCAATGGCCACGGTGGGCAGCGCCGCCAGCTCGGCGGCCCAGGCCGAGGCCGCGGCGGCCAGTTGCGCGGCCGGCACGACACGGTTGACCAGGCCGATGCGCAGCGCCTCATCGCCGGCCACCACGGCACCGGTGAAATACAGCTCGCGTGCCTTGGCCGCGCCCACCAGGTGGTTGAGAAAATAGCTGCCGCCGAAATCGCCCGACAGGCCGATCTTGGCGAACGCGGTGGTCAGCTTGGCGTTGTCGGCGGCGATGCGCATGTCGCAGGCCAGGGCCAGCGACAGGCCGGCGCCGGCGGCCGGGCCGGGGATCACCGCCAGGGTGGGCTTCGGCATGTCATGCAGCCAGCGCACCACCTCCATGCGGTCGCGCAGGTCGGTGACTTTGTCGTCGAAGCTGGCGGCGCCAGGCTCGCCCGCAGCGCGGCGGGCAAAGCCCTTCACATCGCCGCCCGAGCAGAAGGCCGCGCCCGCGCCGGTGAGCACCACCAGGCGCACCGATGCATCCTTGGCCAGCCGGGGCAAGGCCTCGGACAGGCCCTCGAACATCTCGGCCGACAGGGCATTGCGGGCCTCGGGCCGGTTCATGGTGAGGGTGGCGATGCCGCCTTCAATGGTCTGTATCAGGTGCTGGCTCATGCGGGTTCCTGGGCTGGGGGTGATGGGCGCTGCAGGGCCTGCCAAACGGGCCCCGCAGCTTCTTACTTCAGGTCGGGGCTGCCGGCATGGTTCCACCAGGCCAGGTCGGAATGGGCGCGCAGGTCGAGCTCGAAGGTCCAGGCCGAACGGTGCTGGTGCGCCAGGTAGTAGTAGGTGTTGGCCACCTCGGCAGGCACCAGCAGGCCGTCGTTGGCCAGCCCCTTTTTCTCACGCAGCGCCTGGAAGCGCTCGGGGCCCAGCATCTTGCCCAGGGTGTCGGGCGCGTCGACCGCACCGTCGATGACGATGTGCGACACATGGATGCCCTTGCTGGCGTACTGCGCGTTCAGCGACTGGCAGAGCATGCGCCGGCCGCCCATGGCCGCGGCGTGCGAGTGCTGGCCGGCGTTGCCGCGCAGCGCAGCGGTGGCCGAGGTGACCAGCAGGGCGCCCTGGCCGCGCGACGCCATGTACGGAAACAGCACCTGCGCCAGCCGGAACAGGCCGAAGGTGGCCATGCGCCAACCCATCTCGAAGGCCTTGAGGGTGGTGCTGGCAAGGCCGCGGTCGCCGATCTGGGCACCCAGGTTGAACACCGCCACGCCGATCGGGCCGATGCTGTCTTCCACATGCCTGACCAGCTGCTCGATGCTGCCCTCTTCGACCGCGTTGAGCAGGAAGCCGGTGGCCGAGCCGCCCTCGGCCTCGATCTCGGCCACCAGCCTGTCGAGGCCGGCCTGGTCGCTGCGGCGGGCCAGGCAGGCGTGGTAGCCCTCGCGGGCGAAACGCTTGGCCACATGGCCGCCGATGCCGGCGCCGGCACCCAGGATCAGGCAGACAGGTTGGTTCATCGGGGGGTCCTAACGCATGGCTGCGCTTGTTTGAATCGCGGGTCCGGCGGCGGGGCGCCGGGTCTGCAGCGGGTACCGGCCCCATCGTCCACCCTGCAGGGGTCGGCCTGCACCCACGAAGGTGACAGCTTGGCCGCGCGAACGGCGCTCAAGCGTGTCGCTCCGGCGGGTGCAGGGCGATTGCCTGCGCTCAAGTGCCGCAGAGGCGGGCCTTGGCCTCGGCATATTCACGCTTGAAGCGGGCCACCATCTCGGCGGCGGGCATCACCTCGGTGATCGCGCCGATGCCCTGGCCGCAGCCCCAGATGTCTTTCCAGGCCTTGGCCGCATTGGCGCCTTCGCCAGTGGAGAAGTTCATCTTGCTGGGGTCGCTCTCGGGCAGCTTGTCCGGGTCCATGCCGGCATTGCGGATGCTGCCTTTGAGGTAGTTGCCGTGGATGCCGGTGTAGAAGTTGCTGTAGACGATGTCGTCGGAACTGCACTGGGTGATCATCTGTTTGTAGCCGGCCACCGCGCGCGCCTCCTGCGTGGCGATGAAGGCCGAGCCGATATAGGCCAGGTCGGCGCCCATGGCCTGCGCGGCCAGGATGGCGCCGCCCGACGAGATGGCGCCCGACAGCGCGATCGGCCCGCCGAACCACTCACGCAGTTCGGCCACCATCGCGAACGGGCTCTTCACGCTGGCATGGCCACCGGCGCCAGCAGCCACCGGGATCAGGCCATCGGCACCCTTCTCGATGGCCTTGTGGGCGAACAGGTTGTTGATCACGTCGTGCAGCACCACACCGCCCCAGGCCTGCACGCCGCGGTTCACGTCCTCGCGCGCGCCCAGGCTGGTGATGACGATCGGCACCTTGTACTTGGCACACACCTGCATGTCGTGCTCGAGCCGGTCGTTGCTCTTGTGCACGATCTGGTTGATGGCGTAGGGCGCGGCGGGCGATTCGGGGTGGGCCCGGTCATGCGCGGCCAGGCCTTCGGTGATTTCGGCCAGCCATTCGTCCAGTTGCGCCGCAGGCCGGGCATTGAGCGCCGGCATCGCGCCCACCACGCCGGCGGTGCACTGGGCGATCACCAGCTTGGGCGTGCTGATGATGAACAGCGGCGAACCGATGACGGGGAACTTGAGGTTCTTCAAGACGGGGGGCAGGGTGCGCTGAGGTGCGGTCATGGGTGCTTGTTTCGTGGGAGGCTGGGGCGGACTGTGGCATGAAGAATGGCTTGGCACGGTATTGCCGGGCTGCTGGCGCGTGCACCCAGCGCGCCAGGGCGCAAGGCGCCGCGGGGCGTTGTGCCGCGATGCGGGTGGATCACTGGCTTGCAGCAAGTCATGGTGGGCGCGGGGGTGGGTCGGGCGCGGCCTGGGGCGTTCCGCCGGCCAGCTGGGCCCAGGCCTTGGCGGCCCTTTGCACCCGCGACGGGCCCGAAGCGCCCAGCAGCGGGCCGTCGCGCTGCCAGCGCTGCCCGGCCGGGTCGTCCGGCGCGGCGGCCCAGCGTGCCCCAGCCTCGGCCTGGGCCTGGCGTGCCAGGTCCAGCGCGCCTGCCAGGGCCACCAGGCTGGCCGGGTTGCGCAGCGGCGTTTCGGCCAGCGCGCACAGCAGCGCCAGCAGGGCCACCAGCCGGGCCTGCTGGTCGGCCGGCCAGGCGCGGGCGCGCGCCTCGCGCAGCAGGCAGGCCAGCAGCGCGGCACCGATGTACAGGTCTTCCAGTGCCGCAAAGGGTTTGGCGTGGTCGGCATAGCCGTCGCCGGGCAGGCGGGCGGCGCCCGGCAAGCGCACCTGCTGCAGCGTCAACCGACCCTGCGGCAGCTCGGGCAGCAGCCGGCCCGGCGGCTTGTCGGCCACCTGCGCGCCCGGACTGTCGTGTGGCAGGCACAGCGCCAGCAGGCGGGGCGATACACCGGCCGGGCCCTCGGCCGGTGCGCTGCCGTCCCGGGCAATCACCAGCAGGGTGGTGCAGGCCTGGCCAAAGGCCACCCAGCTCTTGTCGCCGCTCAGCAGCCAGCTGCCGTCGGCCTGCGGCGTGGCGGTGGATTGCAGTTCGCGCGGCCGTTTGCCGGTGGCCTCGGTCAGGCACAGCCCCACCAATGCCCGGGGCGGGGTGTGCGGCAGCAGGCAGCGCAAGGCCGCCTGGTAGCCGGCGGCAAAGGCCCAGGCCGGACGGTCCGCGCCAAACCCGCCCAGCAGTGCCAGGCCGATCGGCGCCGCGCCGCTGGCCAGCAGGCTTTGCCAGCCGGGCTGCCAGTCGGCCAGGGTGGGGGCGGCTGGCACGGCGGTGCCGGCGCGCAGGCATTGCTCGATGGCGGGGTGCATGGGGCGGACGGGGTGGGTGGGTCAGGACGGCAAGGCGCTCAGCCCAGCGTGGGCTGGATCGGCGCCAGGTCCTGGAACTGCGCGGCGGGGCCGCCTTTCTGCGCCGCCACGGCCCGCGCGATGTCCTCGGGATCGAACACCCCGGGCTGCAGCGCATTCAGGTAGGCAAAGGACTCGGCCACCGAATGGTCGCGCGCATAGTCGATCATCTCCTTGGTGGCGGCGATGGCCACCGGCGCCTTGCTGGCGATCTTGTGGGCCACCGCCAGTGCGCCGGCCAGCAGCGCTGCGTGGCTGTCGAACAGGCCGTTGACAAAGCCCAGCCGCTCGGCCCGCTCGGCGCCCAGGCGGTCGCCGGTATAGGCCAGCTCGCGCATCACCGCGTCGGGGATCTGCTTGGGCATGCGGTTCAGGGTGCCCACGTCGGCCATCATGCCGATGTTGATCTCGTGGATGCAGAAGTAGGCATCGCGGGTGCAGTAGCGCAGGCAGCAGGCGGTGCTCAGGTCGACCCCGCCGCCGATGCAGCCGCCCTGGATCGCCGCGATCACCGGGAAGCGCGCCTGGGCAATGGCGTTGAACGATTGCTGCAGCTGCCTGAGCTGCTGGCGGAATTGCTCGCGTGCGCTGACATTGGCCGTGCCCAGCGTGCCGGCCGACGCAAACACGCCCAGGTCCATGCCGGCGCTGAAGTGCTTGCCCACCGATGACAGCAGCATCGCCCGGGTGCCGCCGGCCGCGTCGAGTGCGCGCATCAGCCGCGGCAGCTCGGACCAGAAGGCCGCCACCATGCTGTTGTGGCGCTCGGGGTGGTTCATGCGCACATGCGCCACGCCACCGTCCAGCGAGACATCGAAACATTGCCAGTCGTTCATGGGACGGGGCTCCACAAGCAGGGGGTGGGAGGATCAAGGGCGGGCGATGGGCGGCACGGGTGGCACGGGTGGGACGCGGCCAGGCGGCTCAAGCCACCGCGCGCCGGTCGATGCTGGCCAGCAGCGCGCCCAGGCCATAGGCCACCGCGCCGAACAAGGGCGCGGCGGCACTGCCGTAGCGGTCGGCCAGCGCGCCTGCCAGCACCGGCCCGGCGAGCTGGCCCAGGCCCAGGGCGGCGGTGGCCATGCTGAAGGCACGGGCGTAGTCATCGGCGCTGCTGCGCGCCCGCGCTGCGGCGGTGATCAAGGCCGGCACCGCCGCCATGCCCAGGCCCACCAGCACGGCGGCGGCCAGGGCGGCGCGGGCGCTGTCCAGCGCGGCCACGGCGCAGCCGCAGGCTGCCAGGGCCATCGCCAGCGGCAGCGCATGCGGGCGCAAGGCTGGCCGGCCCAGCAAGGCCAGGGTGGCTGCGCTGCCGACCAGGGTGGCCAGGCCGAAGCTGGACCAGGTCAGCGCCACCAGCCCCAGCGGCGCGGCCGCGGCCGCCAGGCGGGTGCCGGCAAAGGTGGCGTAGGCGATATAGCCCAGGCCGAAGCACAGGTAGGTGGCCACCAACCAGGCCCAGCGCGGGCTGGCCACTGAGGCCAGCGTGAAGGCAGGCCCGGGGGCCGCGCCGCCAGGCAATGCCGCCACCACCGGAAAGCCGGCCGCCAGCAGCGCCGCCACCAGCGCCGCCGCCGCAAAGACCCATCGCCACTGGCCGGGTTGCAGCAACCAGGGCACGCCCAGGCCGCAGGCCAGGACGGCGGCAGCCATGCCGGTCCACATCAGCACGCTGGCGCTGGCACGCGCGGGTTCGGCCACGCCGGCCATCACGCTGACCATGATCGCGATCACCGCAGGCCCGGCGCCCAGGCCGGTGGCCAGCCGGCCCAGGCCCAGCAGGCCCACGCCCAAGCCGGGGCTGGCCGGTGCCAGCGCACACAGCATGGCGCCTGCAAGCACCAGCAGGTGGGCGGCCCGGGCCGTGCGGGCCAGCCCGCAACGCTGGGCCAATCGCGGCCCCAGCAGGGTGCCGGCCAGGTAGCCGGCCAGGTGCAAGGCATTCAGCACCCCGCCCGCGGTGTAGCCCAGGCCCAGTTCGGTGCGCAGCGAGGGCAGCACCACCCCATAGGCAAAGCGCGCCAGGCCCACATGCAGGGCAATGCCCAGCGCGCCCCAGGCCAGCAGGTGCAAGGGCATGCCTGCGGGCATCATGCCGCGGGCGGCGCGAACAGGGCCTCGCAGCCGGTGCCGGCCAATGCGGCGTCTACGCGGGCGCGGGCCTCGGGGGGCAGCGCGGCATGGTCGCGCCGCAGCCAGGCCAGGCATTTGGCCTGGTAGGGGAAGGCCTGCTGCACCCAGGCCTGGCCGTCCACCTGGGTGTGCAGTTCGGCCTGGCCGTCGGCCAGGGCCTGGGCGTTGGCCAGCAGCAGCGGCGCATACAGCCGGCCCACCTCGCGCAGCAGGGCCTGCAGGGTGGACGGCAGCGGGCTGGCATCGAGCCAGTCGGCGTCGGCCGGCTCGATGCCCGAGAGGTCTTCGGTCAACATCGTCCAGGCGCACACCCGGGGTGCGTGCTGCAGCGCCAGGGCCATCGGTGTGACATCAAAGCCCGCCAGCTGGGTGAGCTGGCCATAGCAGGCGAAGTCGGCCGCCCCCGGCCGCGCGCCCATCAGGAAGCGGTGCTGGCGCAGGTGGTCTTCCAGCGCCTGCAGCACCCGCACATAGCCGGCTTCGATGACCGGCTGGGTCACCGGGTTGGAGCCGACAAAACGCAGGCGCGGAATCTGGCGCGAGGACACGGCCTGGGCGGTCTGGGCCAGCTGGGCATCGTCCTGGGGCGCGCCGCGCCAGCAGGCCAGGATCTGCCCGGCGTTGCGGATGTCGGCGGGGTAGGTCCAGCGGTAGTGGAACATCGCCTTGGTCAGCCACTCGTCGCCAAAATCCTCGAGCAGGGCATCGATGAAGGCCAGCGCGGGGTCGGTCGGAATCACGCTGCGGCCCGCCTGTTCGGCCTCGAAGCGGCGTATCAAGGGGGTTGAATCGGTGACCGCCTGCGGCACGCCGTCGGCGCCGGGCAGGTAGAAGGTGGGCAGCAGCGGCGGCCTGGGCTGCGGCCCGCCCGGCAGCGGGGTGGACGAGGGCACCAGACGGTAGGGGATGCGCCGGTAGCGCAGCAGGGCCACCATCTTGCGGGTGTAGGGCGAACCGGGCAGGCCGTTGAGCAGCAAGGGGCTGCGGTGTTCGGGCGGGTTCGCGGGGGAGGTCATGGTGCGGTCATCCGGGGTTTGCAAGCGAGACGGGGCGGGGCGGGGCGACCGACCGCCAGGATGATCGGCGGCGCGCCCGCCGCGGCGGTGTAGCGGTGGTGACAGCCGGCGCCGGGGCGCTGCTGCCGTCGCTTCGGACCGACCATCGACGGGCCCCGTACATGCCGCGGGCGAACGCCGCTGCCGGAGGCCGGACAATCCAGCTTTGAACCCTCGGAAGGAAACACGATGCGACTGCGCCTTGTCCCCCTGGTGATTGCCCTGTGCGCTGCCGGATCGATGCCTTGCGCCCAGGCGCAGGACCCGCTCGCCCGCCCGGCCGAGACCACCCCGCCGCAGCCGCTGTGGGAGGCGGGCGTGTTTGGCTTCGCGGTGTCTCAGCAAGCCTACCCTGGCGCCGCCGAGCGCACCCGAAGGGCCTTCGGACTGCCCTTTCTGCTGTACCGCGGCAAGTACTTTCGGGTCGACGAAGACACGGTCGGGGTGCGCGCGCTCAACACGCCCCTGGCCGAGCTGGACATCGGTTTCTCGGGCAGTTTCGGGGCCAGTTCGAACGCGGTCGAGGCCCGGCGTGGCATGCCCAGCCTGGGCACGCTGTTCGAGTTCGGCCCGCGCCTGAAGTTGAACCTGCCGGCGCCGCTGCCGGGGTCGCGCCTGCGCCTGGCATTACCGCTGCGGGCGGTGTTCGATGTGAGCGACGCCTTCCGTGGCCGTGGTGTGTCCTTCGAGCCCGACCTGGAGCTCAGCCGGCGCCTGGCCGGCGGCACCCGCCTGGCGGCCAAGGCCGGCCTGATCCTGGGGGACCGTCAGCTCAACGACTACCTGTATGGCGTGGCGCCGGCCTATGCCACAGCAACCCGCCCGGCCTATGCGGGCAAGGCGGGCCTGATCGCCACCCGCCTGAGCCTGAGCAGCGCCACCCCGCTGGGCAAGGACTGGGATGTGTTCACCTTCGTGCGCTTCGACACGGTGCAGGGCGGCGCCAACCGTGACAGCCCGCTGGTGCGCCAGCGC
>JANNZD010000209.1:0-26922 GCA_031410435.1 Betaproteobacteria bacterium
ACGGCATCGAGACGGTGTGCGTGCGCATCGGCTCCAGCTTCCCTGAGCCACGCGACCGCCGCATGCTGGCCACCTGGCTGAGCTACGACGACTTGGAGCGCCTGGTGCTGGCCTGCCTGACGGCGCCGCTGGCCGGCCATACCGTGCTGTTCGGCATGTCCGACAACGCCACCACCTGGTGGGACAACCGCCTGGCCGCCCATATCGGCTACCGGCCGCAGGACAGCTCGGACCCCTTCCGCGCCGCGGCGCAGGCGCGCCAGCCCACGCTCGACACGCAAGACCCGGTGCTGGTCTACCAGGGCGGCGGCTTCGTGCGCGCCGGCCCCTTCGATTGATTGCCGGACACCGCTTGCCCGCCGCCCTGCCGACACACCGGCCCACCGACCCCAAGGCTTTCCGCCCGCCCCCTCAAGGAGCCCCACCATGAACCCACGCCGAACCCTGATCACTTCTCTGCTGAGCGCCGCCCTGGCCGCCGGCGCCCTGGCCACCCTGCCCGGCCTGGCCCATGCCCAGGACAAGATGGTGATGAAGGCCGCCGACGTGCACCCGGCCGGCTACCCGAATGTGGTGGCCATCGAGAACATGGGCAAGAAGCTGAGCGCGGCCACCAACGGCCGCATCAGCTTCCAGATGTTCCCCGGCTCGGTGCTGGGCGGCGAGAAGGAGATGATCGAGCAGACCCAGGTCGGCGCGATCCAGATCCTGCGCACCTCGCTGGGCCCGGTGGGCCCGGTGGTGCCCGAGGTGAATGTCTTCAACATGCCCTTCGTGTTCCGCGACGAGGCCCATATGCGCGCGGTGATCGACGGCCCGATCGGCCAGGAGATGCTGGACAAGATCAGCGCCTCGCCGGCCCGCATGGTGGCGCTGGGCTGGATGGACGGCGGCAGCCGCAGCCTCTACACCAAGAAACCGGTGCGCACCCCGGCCGACCTGAAGGGCCAGAAGATCCGCATGATGGGCAACCCGCTGTTCGTCGACACCATGAACGCGATGGGCGGCAACGGCATCAGCATGGGCTATGGCGAGGTCTTCACCGCCATCCAGACCGGCGTGGTGGACGGCGCCGAGAACAACCCGCCCAGCCTGTTCACCGCCAAGCACTACCAGGCCGGCGCCAAGTACTACACCCAGACCCACCACCTGATCATCCCGGAGATCTTCGTGATGTCCAAGGTCACCTGGGACAAGCTGGGTAAGGACGACCAGGCCTTGGTCAAGAAGTTCGCCCGCGAGGCGCAGATGGAGCAGCGCGCGCTGTGGGACAAGAGCGTGGCCGACTACACCGCGCAATTGAAGGCCGCCGGGGTCGAGTTCATCAGCATCGACAACAAGGCCTTCTACGAAGCCACGGTGCCAGTGCGCGCCAAGTACGGCGCGGCCTATGCCGACCTGATCAAGCGCATCGAAGCCGTCAAGTAAGCCTGGCCCCTTGAGCCTAGACGCCCTGCCCGCCATGCCGACCGCCAACGCCCCCTTGCCGGCCTATGTCCGGTGGATGGACACCCTCTACCTGGCCGCGATGTGGGCCGCGGGGGTGGCCATCGTGCTGATGTCCCTGATCATCCCCTGGGGCGTGTTCACCCGCTATGTGCTGGGCAGCGGCTCGCAATGGCCCGAGCCCATCGCCATCCTGCTGATGATGGTCTTCACCTTCATCGGCGCGGCCTGCGCCTACCGGGCCGGTGGCCATATCGCCGTGACCATGCTGACCGAGCGCCTGCCCGCCGCCGTGCAAGCCGCTCTGGGGTGGCTGGTGGATGCGCTGATGGCGCTGGCCGCGGCCTTCGTGGCCTGGTACGGCACCCAGCTGTGCATCACCACCTGGGGCCAGTCAATCAGCGAGCTGAGCTGGCTGCCGGTGGGCGCCACCTATGCCTCACTGCCGCTGGGCGGGCTGCTGACGTTGCTGTTCGTGGTCGAGCGCCGGGTCTTTGGTGATCAATCGCGTCGGCCCCTGATGCGCTTTGAAGAACAACTCGAAGAAGCCACGGCGGGGACGCACTGACATGGACATGCTGATCCTGCTGGGCAGCTTCTTCGCGCTGATGGCCATCGGCGTGCCCATCGCCTACTCGCTGGGCCTGGCCGCGCTGGTCGGGGCGATCTACATCGACATCCCGCTCGACGCGGTGATGATCCAGATCGCCTCGGGGGTCAACAAGTTCTCGCTGCTGGCCATCCCCTTCTTCGTGCTGGCCGGCGCGATCATGGCCGAGGGCGGCATGTCGCGCCGGCTGGTGGCCTTTGCCAGTGTGCTGGTGGGCTTCATCCGCGGCGGGCTCAGCCTGGTCAACATCCTGGCGTCCACCTTCTTCGGCGGCATCTCGGGCTCGTCGGTGGCCGATACCGCCAGCATCGGCTCGGTGCTGATCCCCGAGATGGAGAAGAAGGGCTACCCCCGGCCCTTCGCCACAGCGGTGACGATCAGCGGGTCGATCCAGGCCATCCTGATCCCGCCCAGCCACAACATGGTGATCTATTCGCTGGCCGCCGGCGGCACCGTCAGCGTGGCCAGCCTGTTCATGGCCGGCATCCTGCCCGGGCTGATGACCGGCCTGGTGCTGGCCGCGCTGTGCCTGTGGACAGCCCACCGCGAGGGCTACCCCAAGGGCGACGTGATCCCGCTGCGCCAGGCGCTGAAGATTTGCGGCGAGGCGCTGTGGGGCCTGATGACCATGGTGATCATCCTGGGCGGCATCCTCTCGGGGGTGTTCACCGCCAATGAATCGGCGGCGATGGCAGTGGTCTGGGCCTTTTTCGTCACCATGGTGATCTACCGCGATTACGCCTGGCGCGACCTGCCCAAGCTGATGCACCGCACCGTCAAGACGGTGACCATCGTGATGATCCTGATCGGCTTTGCCGCCGCCTTCGGCTACATCATGACGCTGATGCAGATCCCGATGAAGGTCACCGCCTTCTTCGTCGGCTTCTCGGACAACAAGGTCGTGATCCTGGCCATGATCAACCTGATGCTGCTGGTGCTGGGCTGCCTGATGGACATGAGCCCGCTGATCCTGATCACCACGCCCATCCTGCTGCCGGTGGTCAAGATGCTGGGGGTGGACCCGGTGCACTTCGGCATGATCATGATGGTCAATCTGGGCATAGGCCTGATCACCCCCCCGGTGGGCACGGTGTTGTTCGTCGGCAGTGCGGTGTCCAAGCTCAGCATGGGCGTGGTGACGCAGGCGATGAAGCCCTTCTTCGTGGCCCTGTTCATCGTGCTGATGATGGTCACCTACCTGCCCCAGCTCAGCCTGTGGCTGCCGCGCACCCTGGGGCTGTGAACCCGGCGCCAAAGCCCACCCCGCCATGATCCTGCCCGCCCCGCCCGTCCCCTTCACGCCCAACGCCCGCTACCCCGACCCGGCGGTGGTGGCGCTGACACCCGAGTTCCTGCCATACCGGGTCTACAGCAGCAGCGTCGAGCAGCTGGCCAGCGGCTGCCATTGGGCCGAAGGCCCGGCCTGGTTCGCCGACCACCGCTGCCTGCTGTGGAGCGACATCCCCGGCAACCGCATCCTGCGCTGGGACGACCAGACCGGCCAGGTCAGCCCCTTCCGCGCGCCATCAAACCATGCCAACGGCCTGGCCCGCGACCTGCAGGGCCGGCTGCTGGCCTGCGAGCACCTGAGCCGGCGCGTCACCCGCACCGAGCCCGACGGGGCCATCACCGTGCTGGCCAGCCATTTCGACGGCCGGCGCCTCAATTCGCCCAACGACATCGTCTGCCAGCGCAGCGGCCCGGGCGCCGGCAGCATCTGGTTCACCGACCCCAGCTTCGGCCTCCACGGTTGGTGGGAGGGCGAGCCCGCCACGCCCGAATCGCCCCATGCGGTCTACCGCATCGACGGCGCCAGCGGCCGGCTTGACCGGGTGATCACCGACCTGGCCGGCCCCAACGGCCTGGCCTTCTCGCCCGACGAGTCGCTGCTCTATGTGGTGGAAAGCCTGGCTGCCCCCAGCCGCCGGGTATGGGCTTATGACCTGGGCCCGGACGGCGCCTTGTCGAGCCAGCGCCTGCACATCGACGCTGACGGCGCCGGCACGCTGGACGGCATCACGGTGGATGCCGCCGGCAATGTCTGGTGCGGCTGGGGCAGCGACGGCCGCGCCGGCGCCGCCAGCACCGAGCTGGACGGCGTGCGGGTCTTCAACCGCAGCGGCCAGCCCATCGGCCACATCCACCTGCCCGAGCGCTGCGCCAACCTGTGCTTTGGCGGCGAGCGGCGCAACCGGCTGTTCATGGCCAGCTGCCATTCGCTGTACGCGCTGTATGTGAACGTGCAGGGGGCAGTGCCTTAAGCTTGGCGGCATGAGCGCCCTCCCCTACGCCGACATCCCCCTGGTCAAAGGCCTGCCGCTGGTGGGCAACCTGCCCAAGTTCCTGCGCGACCCGCTGGCCAATGCGCAGTCGCTGGAGCGGCATGGCCGGGTGGTGCGATCGCGCACCTTTTTCGAGACCGTCACCCTGCTCGGCCCCGAGGCCAACCAGTTCGTGCTGCACGACCGCGAGGGCAATTTTTCCAGCCGGGGCGGCTGGTATTACTGGATCGACAAGGTATTTCCGGGCGCGATCATGGCCATGGACGATCCGGGCCACAAGCAGCACCGCCGCATCATGCAGGGCGCCTTCAAGCGCTCGGCGATGGAGCGCTATGTGCACGACATGGGGCCGGTGATCGAGCAGGTGCTCGGCACCTGGCCGGTCGACAGCGGCCAGCCGATGCGGGCCTTCCCGCAGATCAAGGCGCTGACGCTGAACATCGCCGCGCGGGTCTTCATGGGCATGGCCCTGGGGCCCGAGGCCGACCGCATGAACCAGGCCTTCGTCGACACCGTGGCGGCCTCGCTGGCCCTGGTGCGCAAGCCCCTGCCGCCGCTGGCCATGTGGCGCGGGGTGCGGGCACGCCGCTACCTGGTGGGCCTGATGCGGTCCAAGCTGGCCGAAAAGCGGGCCCGTGAGCAGCCCGACCTGTTCAGCCAGCTCTGCCATGCGCGCAGCGAGGACGGTGAGGCTTTCAGTGACGACGAGGTGATCAACCACATGATCTTCCTGATGATGGCGGCCCACGACACCACCACCTCGGCCCTGACCACCATGCTGTACTGCCTGGCACGCCAGCCCGAATGGCAGGACCGCCTGCGCCAGGACGCCCTGGCCCTGCCCGAAGCCCAACTGCCCTATGCCAGCCTGGCCGGCTGCGAGCGCACCGAATGGGTGATGAAGGAGGCCCTGCGGATGTACCCTCCGCTCACCTCGATCCCGCGCAAGGCGGCGCGTGATTGCGAATTCGGTGGCTTCCAGATCCCCAAGGGCACGCCGGTGGGCATCTCGCCGATCCATACCCACCACATGCCCTCGCTGTGGACCCGGCCGGCCGAATTCGACCCCGAGCGCTTCGCGCCGGCACGCGCCGAGCACCGCCGCCATGCCTATGCCTACCTGCCCTTCGGTGGCGGCGCCCACCTGTGCATAGGCCAGCACTTTGCCGACATGGAGGTCAAGAGCGTGATGCACCAGTTGCTGCGCCGCTTCCGGTTCAGCGTGCCGGCGGGCTACCGCATGCCCTACCAGCTGGTGCCCATCGCCAAGCCACGCGACGGCCTGCCCATCCTGCTGCAGGCCGTGTGAGGTGCTTGCGCCGGGGCCGCCGCCCTCAAGGGCCATGCTGAACAAATCCCTCGCGGCGCGCAGCTCCTCGCTTTGGGCGCGCTGTGGCGTTGCCTTAAGTTCGCCAGCGTACTGACACGCGGGCCCGCGCCGTTGCACCATGCGTCCTGACCTGCTGTGACCCAGCCGGTTCACCCAACTGCCGCGAGGACGACCCCATGCTTGACAGCAGCAGCCAGCACACCGATCGCAGCCGCAACAGCGCCTATGGCCTGCTGGCCTGCACCTGCGAGGCCCAGGCTGAGGACCCCGCTTGTGATGCCTTGCGCCCGGGCGGTGAATGCCTGCTGCGCCTGCCCCGGGCGCCGCAAGCCAGCACGCCTGCACTGAAGCCTGTTGCCGCGCCAGCGGCCGTCCCCTGCCCCTTGCAGGCCGGCAAGGCGGCGGCTGGCGCGCCTTACACCCCCGCCTGGCGCGCCAGCAACGCCATGCTCGGCCGCGCGGTGGTCAACGAATCGGGCCAGCCTCTCGGCCAGGTCGATGAGCTGATCGTCGGCCCGGGTCGTGCCCTGTCCTACCTGATCATCGGGGTCGGCAGCTTTCTCGGCGGGGCCCGCCACGAAGTGGCCGTGCCCCTGGCCCAGATGCAGAACCAGGACGGCCGGCTGCTGCTGCCCGGCGCCACCCGCGCCGGCCTGTTGGCCATGCCGGCCTTCAACGACGACGATGACCTGGCCCGGCGCGATGCCTTCATGGCCGAGGCCGGGCTGGCGATGGGCCAGGCGCAGGACGACATCGAGACGCTCCGCCTGCAGGCCGCGACCGCCAGCGGCAGCATCAAGCAGGCCCTGGACTGCCAAGCCACGGCCTTGCAGCAGGATCTGACGGCGGCACAGGCCAGGCGCGCCGAATTGCGGGCAGCCCCAGCCATGCACTGGAAGGCCTTTGCCGCCAGCCTGAGCATCGCCACCCACCGCCTGCGCCTGGCCGTCGACCTGGCGCTGCGCTGATCGGCCTCGCCGGCACAGCGCGCCGGCGTCTGTTGGCTAGCGCACAGACGCTGGCTGCCGCATCACCGATCCTGAACCTTGGAGTCTGCGGCTTTTTGCGCTTTCATTTGCCCCGCAGGCCGGGCCCTGCCGGGGCGCCGTGCCGGGGCCCCCCTTGCCTCTGAGAGCCTGCGATGCCCAAACCGGCTTCTGCCCACGGTGCCAGCGACGAGCCCGGCCACCATGCCGAGGCACGCCGCCAGCGCGACCTGCTCAAGACCGGTGCGCTGCAGACGGCCATTCTCAACAGCGCCAACTTCTCCAGCATCGCCACCGACGACCAGGGCGTGATCCAGGTCTTCAATGTCGGCGCCCAGCACATGTTGGGCTATACCTCGGCCGAGGTCTTGAACAAGATCACCCCGGCCGACATCTCCGACCCGCAGGAGATCGTGCAGCGCGCCAGCGCGCTGAGCGCCGAGTTCGACACCACCATCGCGCCGGGCTTCGAGGCGCTGGTATTCAAGGCCTCGCGCGGCATTGAGGATATCTATGAGCTGACCTATATCCGCAAGGACGGCAGCCGCTTCCCGGCGGTGGTCTCGGTCACCGCGCTGCATGACGCCGGCAACCTCATCATCGGCTACCTGCTGCTGGGCACCGACAACACCGCCCGCAAGCAGGTCGAGGCCGAGCAGCGCCGGCTCGACCAGCAGCTGCGCGACCAGCAGTTCTATACCCGTTCGCTGATCGAATCGATCGTCGACGCGCTGATCACCACCGACCCTGACGGCCTGATCTCGGATGTCAATGCGCAGACCGAGAGGCTGACCGGGCGCAGCCGCAAGCAGCTGATCGGCACGCCCTTCAAAGATTATTTCACCGAGCCGCTGCGCGCCCAGGCCTGCATCGCCCAGGTGCTGAGCCTGAAGAAGGTCACCAACTACGAACTGACCGCGCGTGGCCATGACCAGCGCAACACCGTGGTGTCCTGCAATGCCACGCCCTTCTATGACCGCGACCGCCAGCTGCGCGGCGTGATCGCGGCGGCCCGCGATGTGACCGAGCGCAAGCGCCTGGATCTGGCCCTGCAGGAGACCAACCACGCGCTGCAGGATGCCAAGGTCACGGCCGAGACCGCCAACCAGGCCAAGTCCGACGTCCTGTCGAGCATGAGCCATGAGTTGCGCTCGCCGCTGAATGCCATCCTGGGCTTTGCGCAGTTGCTCGATTCCAGCCCGCCCCTGCCCACCCCCGGCCAGAAGGACAGCATCGACCAGATCCTGCAGGCCGGCTGGTACCTGCTGGAGCTGATCAACGAGATCCTCGATCTGTCGCTGATCGAATCGGGCAAGCTGTCGCTGTCGCCCGAACCGATGGCCCTGGCCGAGGTGCTGGCCGACTGCCAGGCGATGGTCGAGCCGCATGCCCGCCAGCGCGGCATCCACCTGCAGTTCACCGCCCCGCCGCAACCCCTGCTGGTCAAGGCCGACCGCACCCGGGTCAAGCAGATCTTCGTCAACCTGCTGTCCAACGCCATCAAGTACAACCGCCAGGACGGCGTGATCGAGGTCACCTGCGCCCTGATCGCCGATCACCGGGTGCGCATCAGCGTGCGCGACAGCGGCCTGGGCCTGTCGCCGGACAAGCTGGCGCAACTGTTCCAGCCCTTCAACCGGCTGGGCCAGGAGGGCGGCGTCGAAGAAGGCACCGGCATTGGCCTGGTGGTCAGCAAGCGCCTGGTCGAATTGATGGGCGGCAGCATCGTGGCCGCCAGCCAGGAGGGTGTGGGCAGCGTGTTCTCGGTCGAATTGCCGGCCTCCCTGGCCGACGACCTGGACCACGCCAGCGTCCTGCCAGACCCGGCCGGCAGCCCGGCCCAGGTGCCCGCACCGGCCACTGGCCTGCCCCTGCGCACCGTGCTGTGCGTGGAGGACAACCCGGCCAACCTCTTGCTGATAGCGCGGCTGCTGGCGCGCCGGCCCGACCTGCGCCTGATCAGCGCCAAGGACGGCCGCGGCGGCATCGAACTGGCCCGCACCATCCGGCCCGATGTGATCCTGATGGACATCAACCTGCCGGGCATGAGCGGCCTGACCGCGCTGCGCATCCTGGCCGACGACCCCAGCACGGCCCCTATCCCGGTGGTGGCCATCAGCGCCAACGCCATGCCGCGCGACATCGACCGAGGCCTGGCGGCCGGCTTCTTCCGCTACCTGACCAAGCCGATCCGGGTGGGCGAATTCATGCTCACCCTGGACCAGGCGCTGGACCAGGCCGACGCCCGCGCCCGGCCTGCCCTGGCGGTTCAAGACCAAGGCAAGCCGTGATCCTCGAAGCCGACATCCTGAACGCCAGCATCCTGGTGGTAGACGACCAGGCGGTGAATGTGAAGCTGCTGACCCGCCTGCTCGGCGACGCCGGCTACACCCGGGTGCAAAGCACCCAGGACCCGACGGTGGTGTGTGCTCTGCACCGGCGCCAGGCCTTTGACCTGATCCTGCTCGACCTGCAGATGCCGGCCATGGACGGCTTTGCGGTGATGGAGGGCTTGAAGACGAACGCTGCGGAGGCCTTCCTGCCGGTGATCGTGCTCACCGCCCAGCCCGGCCACAAGCTGCGCGCGCTGGGCGCCGGTGCGCGCGACTTCATCAGCAAGCCCTTCGATCTGCTGGAGGTCAAGACCCGCATCCACAACATGCTCGAGGTGCGCCTGCTCTACCGCCAGCTCGCCGCCCATGCCCAGACCCTGGAGCGCGCGGTTCAGGAGCGCACCGCCGAGTTGCGCGAAAGCGAAGCGCGCTACCGCAGCCTGACCGAACTGGCGGCCGACTGGTATTGGGAGCAGGACGAACAGGGCAACTTCACCAAGCTGTCCGGCCCGGTGCTGGAAATGCTGGGCCTGCGTGCAGGGCCGCTGGCGGACATGCCAGAGACCGCCGCTTATGCTGCCCTCGACGACGGCTGGGACGAGGCCGAGCGCCAGTCCCTGCTGGCCTGCATTGCCGCGCGGCGACCCTTCCTGGACTTTGCGCTGCACCGCAGCCTGGCCGGCGGCAAGCGCCAGCAGTTCCGGGTCAGCGGGCAGCCGATGTTCAACCAGTCGGCCCGCTTCCTGGGCTACCGCGGGGTGGGCGTCGAAACCACGCCCCACGACGGAAGGGGCGGCGCACCATGACCCCGCTGCCCTTGGCCGCACCCGGCGACCACTGCATGAACGACCTGCTGGCCGGCCTGCCCGCAGCCGACCTGGCGCCGCTGTGCGCGGGCCTGGAATGGGTGCCGATGTGCCTGGGTGACCGGCTCTACCAACCCGACGAGCAGTTGCGGCATGCCTATTTCCCGGCCACGGCGGTGGTATCCCTGCACTATGTGACCGACACCGGTGCCTCGGTCGAGACCACCGGCGTGGGCCATGAAGGGGTGGTGGGCATCGCCTTGTTCATGGGCGGCAACACCACCTCCAGCTCGGCCGTGGTGCACACCGGCGGTCATGGCTGGCGACTCGAGCGCGGCCTGCTGCAGGCCCAGTTCGACCGGGGCGGCGCGCTGCGCCAGGCCCTGCTGCGCTATACCCAGGCGCTGATGACCCAGATCAGCCAGACCGCCGCCTGCTACCGCCACCACAGCGTGGAGCAGCAGCTCAGTGGCTGGCTGATGGCGGCGTCCGACCGCCTGCCGCCCGGTGAACTGGCGATGACCCAGGAGCTGCTGAGCGGCCTGCTGGGCGTGCGCCGCGAGAGCATCACCCAGGCCGCAGGCCGGCTGCAGGCCCTGGGCCATATCCGTTACCGGCGCGGCCATATCCGGGTGCTGGACGCACCGGGTCTGCGCGGCTGTGCCTGCGAATGCTATGGCGTGGTCAAGGCTGAGATGCGGCGCCTGGCCGCCCCGCCCCATTGAACCCGACCGCAGCTCGGCAGGCCCGGTGGGCCCGGTGGGCCCGGCCGAATCAGCCCGATCCGGTTACCGCGCGCGGGCCGGCGGGCACACAATACCTTGCGGCCATCGCGCGGTGGCACCGCTGACCATGCAAGCCGCACTTGCCTCTCAGTCCGCCCAAGCGGGAGCCAGCCTGAAACTCGAGAACGACCCCAAGGCCAACCAGTTGCTGGCCGCCCTGCCCGACGCCGACTGGCAGCGCTGGCTGCCGCAGCTGGAGGCGGTCGAGTTGCCGCTGGGCCGTGTGCTCTACGAATCGGGGGTGGCGCTCAGCCATGTCTACTTCCCGACCACGGCCATCGTGTCGCTGCTCTATGTGATGGAGGACGGCGCCTCGGCCGAGATTGCAGTGGCGGGGCGCGAGGGGCTGGTCGGGGTGTCGCTGTTCATGGGCGGGGGCTCGACCCCCAGCCGGGCGGTAGTGCAAAGCGCCGGCCAGGGATGGCGCATGCGCGCGGCCGTGCTCAAGGACGAATTCAGCCGATCCAATGCGGTGCTGCATCTGTTGTTGCGCTACACCCAGGCGCTGATCACCCAGATGGCGCAGACGGCGGTATGCAACCGCCATCACACGCTCGACCAGCAGCTGTGCCGCTGGCTGCTGCTCAGCCTGGACCGGCTGGATGGCCTGGACCTGGTGATGACCCAGGAGCTGATCGCCAACATGCTGGGGGTGCGCCGGGAGGGCGTCACCGAGGCCGCGCTCAAGCTGCAGGCCCAGGGCCTGATCCGCTACATGCGCGGCCGCATTTCGGTGCTTGACCGGGCGGGGCTGGAAAGCCGCAGCTGTGAATGCTATGCGGTGGTCAAGAAGGAATATGACCGCCTGCTGCCGGCGCCCGCGTTGGATTGATCTCTCCCGGCGGGCGCCCCGGCCCGGCCCTGCGGCCTGACGGTTCGATAGCGCACCGACGCCTGAGGCGTCGGCGGCCTAAGCTGGGCGCAGCCCTGGCAACCGGGCTATCGGGGCGACCGCCCCGGCCCCTTGCCCTTGCCACCCGAAGGAGTCCACCCCCATGAAACATGCCCTGATCTACCTTGCCCTGACCACCGCAGTCGGCCTGTCTGCCTGCCAGAAAACCGAAACCCCGGCCGTCGCGCCGGTGGTGGTGGTGCCCGGCCCGGCCGGCGCCACGGGCGCCACCGGTGCTACCGGCATGCCCGGCAGCACGGGCTACACCGGCGCCACCGGCGATACCGGCGCCACCGGCCGCACGGGCGGCAACACCACGGTGATCGTGGTGCCGCCGGCCGCGTCGGCACCCAACTGACACCCCACCCCTGACCCGAAGGAGTACGCTATGAGCTTGGGAACCATCCTGTTGATCGTGCTGGTGCTGCTGTTGGTGGGCGCCTTTCCGACCTGGCCGCACAGCCAGAGCTGGGGCTACCTGCCCTCCGGCGGCCTGGGGCTGGTGCTGCTGGTCGTCGTGGTGCTGTTGTTGATGGGTCGCCTCTAGCCCGGCGCCCGACCTGAAGCCACGACAGCCCGGCCTTGGCCGGGCTGTCGCGCTTTTAAGCCCGGCCGGTGGCGGTGCCTGCGGCCCGCAACTTGACCCCGTCGGCCACATCGGCCACATCGGCCGCATCGGCCAAGGCTGCCGGCAAGGCCGGCCTTGCCGCGCAAGCCACCCAATGGTGGCTGGTGGCACCGGCATCCGCCAGTTGCAGCCAGACCCCGACCGCCAGCGGCAACGCGCCCTCGGCCAGGGCGGCGTCCCGGGCGCCTTGGCCGGCGGCCCCGGCGGCACACACCGTGAAGCGGTGGACGCGGCCGTCCCGGCGCAGCGTCAATTCCACCGCCGGCCAGTGGCTGGGCAACACCGGGCGCAGCCGCACCCGCCCGGCCCGCACCTGCAGGCCGCAGATCGACTCCACTGCCGCGCGGTGCAGCCAGGCCGCCGCCCCGGTATACCAGCTCCAGCCGCCCCGTCCGGCATAGGGGGGCTGGCTGTAGATATCGGCCGCCACCGCATAGGGCTCCAGGCCATAGAGCCGGCCCTGCACCGGGTGGGCCGCGCGGTGGGCCGGGCTGCAGGCCACCCAGTGGCGCCAGGCCGCGTCGCCATCGCCCAGGCCGGCCCAGGCCATCGCCGCCCATACCGCCGCATGCGTGTACTGGGCGCCGTTCTCCCGCACACCGGGCGGATAGGCCTGGATATAGCCGGCATTGGGCTGGGCCTTCACCAGCGGCGGGTCGAGCAGGCGCACCAGGCCGAGCGCCGGGTCGGCCAACAAACGCTGCGCCGAGTCCATCGCCTTGGCCTGCCGGTCGGGCGGCGCAACACCGGACAGCACGCTCCAGGACTGCGCGATCAGGTCGATCCGGCACTCGCTGCGCTCGGCCGCACCCAGGGGCGTGCCATCGTCGAAGAAGGCGCGGCGGTACCAGTCGCCGTCCCAGGCCGGGCCCAGCAGGGCCTGGCGCCAGCCGGCCGCAGCACGGCGCCAGCGCCGCGCCCGGCTGGCATCGGCATGCTGGCCTGCCAGGGGGCTGAAGTCATCGACCAGCCGGCACAGGAACCAGGCCAGCCAGACCGATTCGCCCCGCCCTTCAGCGCCAACCCGGTTCATGCCGTCATTCCAGTCGCCGGCGCCCATCAGTGGCAGGCCGTGGGCACCGGCGCCCAGGCTGCGGTCCAGGGTGCGGGCGCAGTGCTCGTAGAGCGTGCCCTGCTGCAGGCTGACCCGCGGCACCGTGTAGGCGTCCTCGGCACCGGGTGCCAGGGGCTCGGCTTCGATGAAGGGCACTTGTTCGGTCCAGATCGACGCGTCGCCGGTGCTGGCCACATAGTGCAGCGCGGCATGGGGCAACCACAACAGGTCGTCGCTGAAGCGGGTGCGCACGCCGGCACCGCTGTGCGGATGCCACCAATGCTGCACATCGCCCTCGACGAACTGGCGCGCGGCGGCCCGCAGCAGGTGCTCGCGCAGCAGTTGCGGCGCAGTGGTGGCCAGGGCCATCGCATCCTGCAGCTGGTCACGAAAACCATAGGCGCCGCCGGCCTGGTAGAAGCCGGCGCGGCCCCACAGGCGACAGGCGGTGGCCTGGTAGAGCAGCCAGTGGTTGACCATCGCGTCGAACAAGGGGTCCGGGCTGCGCACCGACACCGCGCCCAGCAGTGCCGGCCAATGCCGGGCGGCGTGCTCGGCCACCTGCTCGGGTGGCGGCGCCAGGGCCTGGCGCGCCAGGGCCACGGCGGCCTGGAAGCTGGCGCCATGGCCGAGCACAAAGGTGCAGCCGGCCCGCCCGCCGGCCGCCAGCTTGAGCGTGACAGCCAGGGCCGCACAGGGGTCGGTGCCGGCACCGGCCTGGCGGCCCAGGTGGTCGGGCAGGACGCGCCGGCCGCGGCTGTCGAACAACTCGCGCCGGTCGCAGGTCCAGTCCAGCAACTCGTGCGGCTCGCGCGCGCCGTGCTGGGGCTCGGCCGCGTCGTCCAGCCGCAGGCTGAGAAAGGCGGTGTGTCCGGCGGCCCCGTCATGGCCGTCCAGCTGGGTCGCCAGCAGCACGATCCGGGCCGGCCCGGTGGCGTCGGCGGCCAGGGTCAACATCGCGGTGCGCACCGATTGGCGGTCGCTGCGTACGGCCCCCAGCAACCAGTCCAGCAATGCCACCAGGCGCACCGTGGTGCCGCGCGGGCCGTGGTTGTGCAGGCGCAGGTGCACCCGCTTGACCGCCAGCACCGGGTCGACCCGCCAGCTGGCCTGCACCGCCAGGTCACCCCGGCGGTGGTCCAGCCGGCTGCTGCCCGGGCCGTGCGTGACCTGGTAGGGCTCAGCCGCGCAGCCGATGCCGGCGCCCAGGTTCCAGACTGCCCGGTTGCCGACTTCCTGCAGCCAGAAGCCTTCGCCGGTCTGGTCGGTAAGGGCGTCATTGCTCCAGGGCGTGATCTGGTGCAGGCGGCTATTGCCGGCCCAGGTGCAACCGGCCCCGGCTTCACTGAGCAGGGCCCCAAAGGCCGGGTTGGCCAGCACATTTACCCAGGGCCGTGGCGTGGGCCGCGCGGCGCTGACCTCGAAACGGTAGGCCCCGCTGGCGCCGTCAAAACTGCCGGCCGGCGCTGCGCTGCCCGTTGCCATGGCCGCCGCAGCCGCCGCGCCACCGCTCGGGCCGGCACCGGCCCCCAGCGGCACGCCGCTCTGGGCATCGCGCTGGGCCAGGGCCAGGTCATGCCAGTCCACCAGATCGCCCACCTGCTCGACCAGGGTTCGACCGTCGGCATGCAGCCAGGCCCGCGCCAGCAAGGCCAGGGTGGCGCGCTCGCCGGCGCTCAGGTCGCGTGCCTGCAACAGGCACAGGCCGCTGGCCCGCCCCGGCTGATCGGCGCCGGCGTCGCTGGCATAGCGCTCGCTGACCACGCGCAATTGGGCATGCAGCGGCTGCAGGTAGGACGCCGGCTCGGTATTGACCAGCACCAGGTCGCAGGCGATGCCACCCCGGTTCCAGTGCAGCAGGCCCTGCACCAGGGTCTGCACCAGGCGCAGGCCGGCCAGCGTGGCCAGGCTGACGACCAGCAGCGGCCGGTCGCCCGACAGGCCGAAGCGCCAGAGCTGGCGCCGGTCCGCCGCGCCGTCGGCGGTCTTGATGTCGCCGCTGCGCCGCGCCTGAACCGCCGCGCCGGTCGCGCCGGCCGGGTTGGCCGGGTCCGCTTCGACCGGCAGGGGCGCGGGCGCATGCTGCGGCCTGGCATGCACCAGCACCAGCAGCGTGGCCAGGGTCTGCACCGCCACCGTGACATCGGCCGGCATGTACAGGTCGCGTTGGCGCAGGCTGGCCAGGGTGGCACTGAGCTGCGACGAGCGCTCCACGCCGGCGGCCTGGCCGAAGCGGTCCACCAAGGCCTCCAGCGTGGCGCGCTCGGGCGCGACCGCCGTGCCCAGCGTGAACTGGGCAGTGCCATGCGGCGGCAGGGTGATGCGCCAGGACAGCGCGGCCACCGGGTCCAGGCCGGTGCTGCAGGTGCCGGCCGGGCTGCCATCGACATGCCGCGCATCGAACTGCGCCAGCGGCGCCCAGGCCTCGCGCAGCCGGCCGCGCCAGAGCGCCCGGTCGGCCTGCACCCGCACGCTGCCGGCCTGCAGGCTGGCGTCGGCCTGGGCGATGAAGTTCACCGCCTGCACTGCGGCCTCGCCTTCGCGCCGCGGGCGGCGCGCCAGGTAGAGCGCGCGGTCCTGCGGGTCCCAGTCGGCGCTGATGAACAGGTTGGCAAAGGCCGGGTGCATCTCATCGGCGCGGGCGTCGCCCAGGCAGACCTCCCAGGCCGAAAGCAGTTCCAGGCTGAGCGGCTGATCGGTCTCGTTCCAGAGTTCGATGCGGCGCAGCTCGATATCGTCTTCGGGGCTGACCCACACCGTGCAACGGCTGCGCAGGTCGGTCCAGCGGGCCTCGAGACAGACCCGGTCACTGTGGAAGCGGGCGCTGTAGTGGGCCGCAGGGTCGGGGGCCGGGTGCTGGGTCAAGGACACCGGCAGGGCCTGGCCGGGCCGGCGCAGGTAGAGAAAGTGACCATATTCATCGCGCAGCGCGTCGTCGCGCCAGCGGCCGATGTCGATGCCGCGCAGCCGGCTCCAGCCGGCACCGTTGGCGCGCAGCGCCACGCTGTAGCGGCCGTTGGACAGCAGCGCCGTGCGCTGCAGCGCGTGGGCGCCGGGTAGCACCTCGCGCGCCGCGCGCGCATTGCCGGCCGCCTCCTGGCCGCGCGGCATGCTGGGCGGCGCATCGCGCAGGCGCGCCACCTCGCGCGGCACGCGCTCCTGCAGCAGCGTGGCCATGGCCGCGATGCGGGCATCGGACATGCACCAGCGCCGGGGCCTACCGTCCAGCAGCACATTGGCCAGCGCTACCAGCGCCATGCCCTGGTGATGGGCCATGAAAGTGGACACCGGCATGTGCTGGCTGCCCTCGATCTGGCGGTCGCTGGTGTAGTCCAGCGCCTCGATGAAGCCCCAGCGGCCGCGTGCATGCAGGCTTTGCAGGCGCCGCAGGTTCTGCACCGCCGCGTGCGGCCGCAGCATCGCGGCCAGCAAGGTGGCATAGGGCGCCACCACCCGCTCGTCGGGCGGGCTGCGCCGCAACGCCAGGCGCGGCACGCCCTGGGGCGCGTACTGGTAGGCCAGCGTGCGGTCGGTCACCGCATAGGCCGATTCGCTCACGCCCCAGGGCAGGCCCTGCTGGCGCGCCCAGGCGCGTTGCTCCTGCACCGCCATCTCGCCCGCGCTGGCCAGGGCACTGCCCTCGGGCTCGTCCAGCACCAGCACCGGCATCAGGTACTCGAACATCGAGCCCGACCAGGAGCGCAGGCCCACACCCGTGCCGGTGGCCTGGAAAGGCCGGCCCAGCGCCGCCCAATGGCTGGGCGGCAGGTCGCCCTTGGCAATCGCCCACAGGCTGGCCAGGCGGGCCTCCGAGGCCAGCAGGTCGTAATGGCCGGCGTCTAGCTGCTGCTCGGCCACGCGCCAGCCGATGTGCAGCAGGCGGCGCCGGCGGTCGTACAGAAAGCCGAATTCGGCGCTTTCAGCCAGGGCCCGGCAGCGCAGCGCCAAGCGGCCAAAGACGGCCTGCAACTCGGCCTCGCCGGCCAGGCTGGCCTGCACCTCATCACAGGCGCTGGCCACCGCCAGCAGATGGCCACAGAGGTTGCCGCTGTCGACCGTGGATACATAAGCCGGCGCCAGGGTCTGCAGGGTCTGGATGTCGATCCAGTTCATGAAGTGGCCGCGCTCGCGCGCCAGGCCGTCCAGCGTGTCAAGCGTGGCCTGCAGGCGCTCGGCCATCTCGGCCGGGCTGACCCAGCCAAAGGCGCGCGCCGCCGCCAGCGCCAGCAGGTACAGGCCGATGTTGGTGGGCGAGGTGCGCTGGGCCACCAGCATGCGCGGCACGGTCTGCACATTGTCCGGCGGCAGGTGGTGGCTTTGCGGGCCCACATTTTCGGCAAACCAGTCCCAGGTGTCGCGGGCCACGCTGAGCAGATAGGCCTGCTCGGCCTCGGCCAGGCGCGCCGAAGCCGGCGCCCTGGCGGCGCGGCTGGCCAGCGCGATCCACAGCGGCGTGCCGGCCCACAGCAGGCACAGCGACAGCGCCAGGCCGGGCGTGGCCGTGCCGCTGGCCAGCAGCGCGCCGGCCAGTGCCCCGGCCGACAGCGACAGCGCCGCATGGCGGCGCAGCAAAGGGCCCAGGCCTTGTGCGGCGCTGGCCTCGGCGGCGGCGGCGGTGGTCCATTGCAACAGGCCGCGCCGGCTCACCGCGCTGCGCCACAGCGCCCGGGCGATGGCGTCCACAGCGGCCAGCGACTGGCGCCACCATAGCGCCAGCTGCCAGGCCAGGCCGACCAGCGCACGGGCCAGCTCGGCCAGGGCCAGGCGGGCGAAGTGGCGCAGCGCCAGGTCGTCGCGGCTGGGCGCCAGGCCCGCCACCGCACCGACCAGCGGGCCGGCCGAGAAGGCCAGCGCTGCCAGGGTCAACACCGCCCAGGGCGAGACCGGCAGGTGCAGCGGGCCGCCCATCAGGCTGAGCAGCAGCAGCAGCCCGGCCGCCGGCGCCACCAGCGAGCGGCGCAGGTTGTCCAGTAGCTTCCAGCGGTCGATGCCGCGCAGGCCCAGCGCCCGCGCCTGCCCCAGCAGCGGCAGCAGTTGCCAGTCACCGCGGGTCCAGCGGTGGGTGCGCGCCGCGGCCACGTCGGCATGGCCGGGCGCCGGCTCGATCAAGGCCACATCGCTGACCGCACCGCAGCGCACCAGGCAACCCTCGATCAAGTCATGGCTGAGCACCTGGTCGTCGGGCAGCCGGCCGGCCAGCACCGCCTGCATCGCCGCCACATGCAGCAGACCCTTGCCGCTGAAGCTGCCTTCATCGAACAGGTCCTGGTAGACCTCGGACGCGGCGGCGTTGTAGGGGTCGCTGCCGCTGGCGCCGGCAAACAGCCGGTGAAAGCCAGTGGCCTGGCCCGGCGTCGGCCAGGCCGCCACGATGCGCGGCTGCAGGATGCCGTGGCCGGCCACCACGCGCAGCGCGCCGGGCTGGCCGCTGCGCCCCGCCGGCAGCCGGCCCAGGCGAGGCTGGTTGAGCGGATGCGCGGCAATGCCCACCAGCTCACGCAGCGCACCGGGCGGCAGCAGGGTGTCGCTGTCGAGGGTGACGATATAGGGCGTGTCGGCCGCCACTTGGGCGCTCGGGCCGAAATCCAGAAAAGGCTGGACCGAGGTGGCGAGCGAGGCCACCAATTGCTCGAGCTTGCCACGCTTGCGCTCCCAGCCTATCCAGCAAAGCTCGCTGGCGCTCCAGCGCCGCTGCCGGTGCAACAGCAGGAAGCGCTGGGCCTGGCCCAGCGGGGCCGGGTGGCGCGCGTTCAAGGCATCGATCGCGGCCAGCGCCTGGCTCAGCAGTGGCCCATCGGCATCGGTGCTGACCTGATCGGCATCGACAAAATCAGTCAGCAAGGCGAACTGGGCATGCTGTTCGCGGTTGGCCAGGTGGTGGCGCTCCAGCCGGGCGGCCAGGGCCTGGATGCTGGCACCATCGGTCAACATCGATGGCAGCACCACCAACACCCGGTGTTCGGGCGGGATGCCGTCCTCCAGCGCCAGCCGCGGCAGCAGGCGCGGCGGCAGCGATTCACTGACCAGGCGGTTGACCACGGCGATCACCGCCTCGCTGGCTGGCCAGAGTGCCAGCAAGCCGGCCAGCGCCCAGACCAGCCAGGGGCCGGGCCTGCCGCCAACGACCGGCTGCGGCGCTGCCGCCAGACCCAGGAAGGCCGCTGTCAAGGCCAGGCTGCCCGCACCCAGCACCAGCAACAACAGCGGCAGTGCCAGGCGGCCCCGCAGGGCCAGCGCGGCCCCGCCAAAGCGGGGCCGCAGGCCCAGCGCCGCCAGCAGCGCCGGCCGGCCCGCGCCCTGCAGCCAATGGCCGGGGCTGGCCTGCAGCGCGGCCTGGGTGGCGCGTTCGGCCGGCGACGCAGCCGCGGCCGCGGGGTCGGCGGCGTCGGTGCCTGCAGCGCCGGACTGCATCAGCCCGATCAGCCGGCCCGCCACCTCGGCCTCGCCCAGGCCGCTGCGCCGGGCCAGGCGCTCGATCGCATGCAAGGAGCTGTCCTGGGTGTCGTCGCGCTCTGCGGCAAAGCCCGGCTGGGTCAGCAATTGCTGCATCAGCGCGCTGGCCTGCGCAATCAGCCCGCGCCAGTCGGCACTGCCCAGCAACTGCAGCGACCGGATCGCATTGCCGACGCTGAGGTTGTCAGCGGCCTGGTCTATCTGTTGCTGGGCCTGGGCCGCGGCCGGCTCGGGCAGCAGCCGGGCCAGCAGGTCGCGCACCGCATGGTCGCCCCAGGCCTTGTGCCTGACCAGCGGCGCGTCCTCGCTGTTGAGACGCTGGGCCAATTGCAGCGCGAAGGCGCGCGCCACACCGCGCACCTGCAGCCCGTCCAGCCAGGACTGGGCCAAGACCGCGCTGCCCTCACCGGGGCCAACTTCTTCACCCAGGCCCTGCGCCAGCTCGCGCGCGGCCTCTTCGGCCGCCACGCGCTCGGCCAGGCGGCGCAGGTTTTCCACCAGCACCACTCGCAGGGTGGTGGGCAGGGCCCAGAGCTCACCCTGGGTCAGCGGGTGGACCTCCTGGTAGGCACAGAGAAAGGCTGCCAGCAACGCCGGGTCGAAGGCGCTGTCGGCATGCGCCACATAGGCCCAGGCGATCGCATAGACCCGGGGCAGGCCGTCCAGCGGCGTGCCCGACAGCACCGGCAGACTGCGGTAATAGCGCCGCGGCAAACCGTCATGCACCTCGCGGGTCTGGGCCACCACCAGGTGGATGTTGTCGAGCAGCCACTCGCCCGCCGGGGAGACATGCCGCCCGTTGCGCTCTTGCTGGGCGATGCCGGCATGGGCCTCGTGCAGCACCGCGATGTTCTGGCGCAGGCGCGGAAAGAAACTGGTGTAGCCGGGCTGGCGCGCAGCCAGGCCATGGGCCATGGCCAGGGCGCGGCCATGTTGAACAAAACCGGCCGCGCCAAACAACTCGGCGCGCACCGGCGGTTCGAGCGCGCCGCGCTGCGGCGCCAGCAGGGCTTGCAGCTGGCGTCGCTGGCGCGCGCCGGCAGCTTGGGCGGCGCGCGGCCAGGGCCAGGCGATCATGCCGGGCCCGTGTCGGTCGGGGGCAGGGGTGGCGCTGCCAGGGCCGCCGCGCCTGAGTTCATCTGCATGATCTCAGGCCCACCAAAGCACGGCCGCCACCAGCAGCGTCAAGACCACCAGGGTGGACAGAAAGCGCGGCATCAACAAGGCGTCGATGGCCTCGACGACGCCGCGCATGCGGTGCAGGCTGCTGCGCGCACCCAGGCAATGACCAAAGTGAGCGTCCAACCGGGTGGGGTCCGCCGCCAGCGGCGGTGTCTGGGAGGTTTGCAGTGCAAGTGAGGGCATGACAGAGGTCCAGGCAGGGATGTTTGACGGTCAGGGCGCCCGAGGCCGCTAGCGGCTGAACGGCAGCGCCACGGCGCGACCCCGCCGGGTGCTTGTGCCTTGGGGCGCACACCGGGCTTGAGGCTGGTAGCGATGCTGACCGTCAACGCCGCTGCAGTCTGTGCGGCATCAGACACAAACCGCCGACCTTGCACCCAAAAGGCAGGGGCCCGACGGTGCGATAGCAGACAGACGACACCCGAACCGGCGGCCAGACTGCGGGCACCGGATCCCTGCGACCTGGCGGGCCTGCCGCCCTTTCCAGGGGCTTCAGCGGACCCGGCACGCAAACCGTCGCGGCAGAACCGGCTTGACCGGCGCCGCCCCACCCACTTGACCCACAGGAACGACCATGAACTCCACCCTATCCCGCCGCCTTGCCATGACCAGCCTGGCTGCCGGCATGTCCCTGCTGGTGGCCTGCGCCGGCAACTATCGCACCGAGGGCACCGGCGAATATGTCGATGACACCGTCATCACCACCAAGATCAAGGCTGCAATACTGAACGAGCCGACGCTGAAATCCAGCGAGATCAATGTCGAGACCTTCAAGGGCCGGGTCCAGCTCAGCGGCTTTGTCAGGTCCAGCGCCGACATCGACAAGGCCGTGGCGGTGGCGCGCGATGTCCGCGGCGTCAACTCGGTGGCCAATGACATGCGCCTGAAGTAATGCGCAAGGAAAGCGGGCCCGTGCGGCCCGCTGGCTTGGCGGCAGGCAGGGTGGCGGCAGCAGCCGCCTGGCTGTAATGCGCCCGCCCCCCGGCCCGCTCGACCCGCCCAGGAGTGCCCTTGCCCACCCATGACAACCTGCTGATCGCCGCGCTGCCCAAGACCGACCGCACCCAGCTGATGGCGCTGTGCGAGCCGGTGCATTTGCACATGGGGGCAGTGCTGGGCACGGTGGGCACGCCGACCCAGCATGTCTATTTCCCCACCGAAAGCTTCATCTCGCTGATCGTCGAGCTCAACCCGCAGCATGGCCTGGAAGTCGGCATGTCCGGCAGCGAGGGCATGCTGGGCGCCCAGCTGGCCCTGGGCATGCAGCGCGACAGCCTGCACGCGGTGGTGCAGGGGGCCGGCCATGCCTGGCGCATGGCGGCGGCCGACTTTCAAAGCGAACTCGGCCGCAGTGCCGCCTTGCAGCGCTGCGTGCTGCGCTATGTGTCGGTGCTGCTGGGCCAGCATGCGCTGTCGGCCGCCTGCCTGCGCTTTCACCAGATCGGGCCACGCCTGGCGCGCTGGCTGCTGATGAGCCAGGACCGGGCCCATGCCAACCAGTTTGCGGTGACCCAGGAATTCCTGGCCAGCATGCTGGGCGTGCGCCGGGTCGGCGTGACGGTGGCCGCCGGCGCGCTGCAAAGGCGCGGCCTGATCAAGTACCAGCGCGGCGAACTGCAGGTGGTCGACCGGGCCGGCCTGGAGGCCGCGTCTTGCAGCTGCTATGCCGCTGACCAGTTGACTTATGCCGGGACCATGGCGGCCCAGGCCTGAGCCCGGTCGGGCTCGGCCCATGTGCTGTGGCGCACAGACGCACCAGCCTCCCGTCGCATCCAATGACATACGGACCCCGAAAGGCCCACCGCATCAAGGGCCGAAACGACGGCCGGCGGTGCAAATCGGGCCGCACACCTTTCCAGCAATAGCCCATCCCATCCCAACCTGAAGGATCTGCCATGACCACACTCCATCATTTCGCCACCCGCCTGACCCTTGCCGCCCTGCTGGCCCTGCCTATGGTCTCGGCCCAGGCCATGTCCAAGCCCGACTACAAGGCCGCCAAGAAGGCCATTGCCAGCACCTACAAGGCCGACAAGGCCGCCTGCGCCAGCCTGTCGGCCAATGCCAAGGACATCTGCGTCGAAGAAGCCAAGGCCAAGGAAAAAGTGGCCTATGCCGAACTCGAATTCAACTACACCGGCAAGCCCGCCGACCAGACCAAGCTGCAGATGACCAAGGCCAAGACGGCCTACGCGGTGGCCAAGGAACGCTGCGATGACAAGTCCGGCAATGACAAGGACGTGTGCGTCAAGCAGGCCAAGGCGGTTGAAGCGGCAGCCATCGCCGACGCCAAGATGATCAAGGCGGTGAACAAGGCCGAGGACAAGGCCGCTGACACCAAGGCCGACGCGAACTACAAGCTGGCGGTCGAAAAGTGCGACGCCATGACCGGCGATGCCAAGACCAGCTGCGTCAACGCAGCCAAGGCCAAATACGCCAAGTCCTGATCCCCTGCCTGCGGCCCAGCCGCAGGCATCCGGATTCCGCGAAGCGGCGTATCCGGGTCATCCTCAGCACAGGAGATCCGAGATGAACCCGTCCCCAAAATCTGGCGCACAGCGTGCAGTCGTCCTGGGTGCCAGCCTGGCCGGCCTGCTGGCCGCCCGGGTCTTGAGCGAGCATTACCGCGAGGTGGTGCTGCTCGAACGCGATGCCCTGCCCGACCATCCCGCGCCGCGCAAGGGCACGCCGCATGCGGTGCACCCCCACGGCCTGCTGGCACGTGGGCGTGAAGTGCTGGAGCAGCTGTTTCCTGGCATCACCGATGCCCTGGTGGCGCGCGGCGGCCTGCTGGGCGACCTGCAACGCGACCTGGCCTTCGAGGTCGAGCGCCAGCGCTTTGCCCCCGGCGTGGCCGGTCTGCCGGCCCTGGGCGCCAGCCGCCTGGCGATCGAGGCCGAGGTGCGCGCCCGGGTACTGGCCCGGCCTGGGGTGCAGGCCATCACCGAGGTCGATGTGTTGGCGCCGCGGCTCGAGGACGGCCAGGTGACGGCGGCGCGCTACGCCGAACGCCAGCCAGGCCCCCACGGACGCCCGACCGAACACCTGATCGAGGCCGGCCTGGTGATCGACTGCACCGGCCGCGGCTCGCGGCTGCCGCGATGGCTGCTGGACTGGGGCTTTGCCGCACCGCGCGAAGAGCGCGTGCAAATCGGCATCTGCTACACCAGCGCCTATTTCAAGCGCACCGGCCGCTGCGCCATGGGCCCGGGGCTGGACAAGGTGGCTGTCTTTGGTGCGGTCACCAATGCCCAGCCCCGGCCCGGCGTGGTCATTGCGCAAGAGCCGGGCGACGACGGCGTGCCGCGCTGGGTGGTGGCGGTGGGCGGCTTTGCCGGCGACCATGCCCCGGCCACGCTGCAGGCCCTGCGCGAGCGCGCGCTCGACATCGCCAGCCCCGAGCTGGTCAAGATCACCCACGAG
This sequence comes from Betaproteobacteria bacterium, assembly GCA_031410435.1. GTDB lineage: Bacteria > Pseudomonadota > Gammaproteobacteria > Burkholderiales > Burkholderiaceae_C > Pseudaquabacterium. The sequence goes on from JANNZD010000209.1 coordinate 24,211, forward strand.
GGCGAGCTGATCGGCGAGGTGATCCGCTACCAGATGCCGCACAGCCAGCGGCGCCACTATGAGAGCCTGGCCTATTTTCCTGGCGGCCTGCTGGCCCTGGGCGACGCTTTGACCAGCTTCAACCCGATCTACGGCCAGGGCATGACGGTCGCGGCCTGCCAGGCGCTGGCCTTGCGCGCCGAGATGGCCCGCGGACAGGCAGGCCTGGCGCGGCGCTTCTTCCGTGCGGCATCCCGGGTGGTCGACATCCCCTGGCAACTGGCGGTGGGCGGTGATCTGTCGATCGACAAGGTGCCCGGCCACCGGCCATTGCCGCTGCGCATCATCAATGCCTACATCGCCCGCATCTTCAAGGTGGCGCCGCACGATCCCCGGGTGAGCGCCGCCTTCCAGCGGGTGGTGCACATGCTGGCTGCACCCCCCAGCCTGTTCGCGCCGCACATCCTGTGGCGGGTGCTGAGCTGGCGCGGCGCGGCCCGCTCGGCGCCCCAGCTGGCCGGCGCGCAGGTGCGGCTGAAGGGCCACTGAGCCGAGCTTGCCAGGCGGGCGGGCTGCGGGCAGGCCGGCCACAAGCCGGGGCTAGGACCGGCGCCACATCGGCGAGCGGCGGCCACAGGCCAGGGCCCGGGGGGCGCCGATGGACCGTCGCGCGCCTGGTCAAAGCGCATTTGGAGGCGGGGTCGATACCATGGCCTGTGGCCGTGCCTCGCACTGGCCCAGACTTGCCGCCGCCCTGACCAACGTTCTGCAGCCAATCGCACACCATGCTCGAAACCCGTCAACACACCGCGCTCGCCCGTGAGCTGGACGCATCCGAGCGCAGCCGGGTGCCGATCGAACAGTTCTCGCGCCGCTTTCCCGCCATGACCCTGGCCGACAGCTATGCCATCCAGCGCGAATGGGTGGGCCTGCAGCGGCAGGCCGGGCGCCAGGTGATCGGCCACAAGATCGGGCTGACCTCGCGGGCGATGCAGGTCGCCTCGCAGATCACCGAGCCCGACTACGGAACGCTGCTCGACAGCATGCTGATCCGCGACGGCAGCGAGCTGGAGGCGGCGCGCTTCATCGTGCCGCGTTTCGAGGTCGAGTTCGCCTTCATCCTGGCCAAGCCGCTGAAGGGCCCGGGCATCACGCTGTTCGACGTGCTCAATGCCACCGACTATGTGATGCCGGCGTTGGAGTTGATCGACGCCCGCATCGAGCCCTTCGATCGCCACACCAAGGCGCCGCGCAAGGTGCTGGACACCATCGCCGACAACGCGGCCAACGCCGGCATCGTGCTGGGCGGCCGGCCGATGCGGCCCGACACGGTGGACTGGCGCTGGGCCGGCGCGCTGCTGTTCAAGAACGGCGTGATCGAAGAATCAGGCCTGGGCGCCGCAGTGCTGAACCACCCGGCCAACGGCGTGGCCTGGCTGGCCAACAAGCTGGCGCCCCATGGCGAAGGCCTGGCCGCCGGCGAGATCGTGCTGGGCGGCAGCTTCACTCGCCCGGTGGCCTGCGCGGCCGGCGACACCTTCCATGCAGACTACGGCCCGCTCGGGTCGATCTCGGTGCGCATGGTCTGACGCCCGGGCCTGCCAGCAGGCGGTCGGGGGACGGGCAAGGCAGGCGGCAGGCTGTAGGCGGATGCGGTCCTGCGGCGGCAGCGCGCCCAGTGGTATCGACGATATGCCTTTGGCGGCTTGATCGCCATGGACGGTGTCGACGACCTGAGGCGCAAGCTGTACGTCGTCACCCAGCAATTCACCTACCGCGCCGGCGCCACTGAGCGCCGCGCCGACCTGGTGCTGCTTGTCAACGGCCTGCCGCTGGTGCTGATCGAGGCCAAGACGCCGGTCAAGAAGAGCATCAGCTGGGTGGACGCTGCCGTGCAGGTGCAGGCCGACTACGAGAAGTTCGTCCCCGAGCTATTCGTCTGCAACGTGTTTTCGGTGGCCACCGAGGGCAATGTCTACCACTGCGGCTCGATCGGGCTGCCGGTGAAGGACTGGGGACCGTGGCCCCCAACGGAAAACCAGACGCGCTGAACACGCGCAGCAACATCATTGCGCTGGTGGACGAGGCCCACCGCACCCAGGAGGGCGACCTGGGCCGCAAGATGCGGGATGCGCTGCCGAATGCGTTCCTCTTTGGTTTGACGGGCACGCCTATCAAACGTGCCGACCGCAACACCTTCTACGCCTTCGGCGCCGACGAGGACGAGAAGGGGTACATGAGCCGCTACGGCTTCGAGGAGTCGATCCGCGACGGCGCCACGTTGAAGTTGCACTTCGAGCCGCGGCTGATCGACCTGCACATCGACAAGGCCGCGCTGGACGCCGCCTACAAGGACCTGACCGGCGGCCTGTCGGACCTGGACAAGGACAACCTGGCCAAGACCGCCGCCAAGATGGCGGTGCTGGTGAAGACCCCCGAGCGCGTGCGCAAGGTGTGCGAGGACATCGTCCAGCACTTCCGGGCCAAGGTGGAGCCCAATGGCTTCAAGGGCCAGACCGTCACCTTCGCCCGCGAGAGCTGCCTGCTGTTCAAGGCCGAGCTGGACAAGCTGCTGCCGCCAGTGGCCACAGACATCGTGATGTCGGTGCAGGCGGCCGACAAGAAGGACCACCCCGAGTACGCGGCCTACGACCGCACGCGCGACGCCGAGGCGCGGCTGCTGGACCGCTTTCGCGCGCCTGAAGACCCGCTGAAGCCGATCATCGTCACCGC
>JANNZD010000210.1:0-4994 GCA_031410435.1 Betaproteobacteria bacterium
CCTGCCTACCAGCGCCTGACCCAGACCTTCAGCCGGCTGCACCACCTTGAACACCTGCAGTCCATCGCCTACTGGGACCAGGCGGCGATGATGCCGGCGGCCGGCGCCGACGCGCGTGCCGGCGCGCTGGCCGAGGTCGCCAGCCTGATGCACCAGTTGCGCACCGACCCCGGCCTGCCCGGCCTGCTGGCGCGCGCCGCCGACGAGCCGCTGGACGACGAGCAGCAGGCCAACCTGCGCGAGATCGGCCGCGAATGGCGCGCCGCCAATGCCCTGCCCGACGCATTGGTGCAGCGCAGGCAGCGCGCCACCTCGCGCTGCGAGCATGCCTGGCGCAGCCAGCGCCCGGCCAATGACTGGGCCGGCTTCCTGCCCAATTTCAGCGCAGTGGTGGCGGTGGCCCGCGAAGAGGGCGATCGGCTGTCGCAGCACATGGGCCTGCGCCCCTATGACGCGCTGATGGACCGCTTCGAGCCCGGCATGCGCTGTGCTCAGCTCGACCCCTTGTTCGACGATCTGCGCCAATGGCTGCCCGGCCTGTTGCGCCAGGTGCTGGACCGTCAGGCGGGCCAGGCGGTGATCGCACCGGTCGGGCCGTTCGCGGTGCCGACCCAGCGCGACCTGTGCCTGCAGGTGATGCAGTGGCTGCAATTCGATTTCAGTGCCGGCCGGCTGGACATCTCCACCCATCCTTTCTGCGGCGGCGTGCCCGAGGATGTGCGCATGACCACCCGCTACGACCCTTCAGAGTTCCTGGGCAGCCTGCTGGGGGCGATCCACGAGACCGGCCACGGCCGCTACGAACAGAACCGGCCGCGCGCCTGGCTGGGCCAGCCGATTTCGCAAGCCCGCTCGATGGCCATCCATGAGAGCCAGAGCCTGAGCTTCGAGATGCAGCTTGGGCGCCATCCGGGCTTCGTGGCCCAGCTGGCACCGATGATCCGCCAGCATTTCGGCGACCAACCGGCCTTCGAGCCGGCCAATCTGCAGCGCCTGCTGACCCAGGTGCAGCCCGGCCTGATCCGGGTGGATGCGGACGAGTTGACCTATGCACCACATGTGATGCTGCGCTATGACATCGAGCGCCGCCTGATCGAGCGCGAGATCGAACCCGAGGACGTGCCCGCGCTCTGGGACCAACACATGGCCGGCCTGATGGGGCTGGACTCCCGGGGCAACTTCCGGGACGGGCCGATGCAGGATGTGCACTGGCCCGAGGCCATGTTCGGCTACTTCCCCTGCTACACCCTCGGTGCGATGTATGCGGCCCAATGGTTCGCGGCGATGCGGCGCGAGATCCCCGATCTGGACCGCCAGATCCAGGCCGGCGAGCTGGCGCCGGTCTTTGCCTGGCTGGCGCGTCACATCTGGCAGCCGGCCAGCCGCTGGCCCACCGATGAGCTGGCGCGTCGGGCCAGCGGCGAGGCGCTGAACCCGGCGCATTACCGGGCCCATCTGCAGGCCCGTTACCTGGCCTGAGCCGGGTCGGCCTGCCAGGCCTGCAGCAGCCTCAAGCGCCCTTGGCGGCGCCCTTGGCAGCGCGCTGGCGGGGTGCGGCCTTCACCGGCGCGGCGGCAGCCGGCGTGGCCGCTGCCGCCTTGCGGCGCCGGCTGGCGGTCTGGGCGGCTGCCGGCGGCGCCGCGTGAGCGGCGTCTTTCAGGGCCTTGCCGGGCTTGAAGCGCGCCACCGTGGCCGGCGCCTGCGGCTGGCCGCCCAGCCGGTCCAGCGCGGCAGCCAGGGCATCCACCCGGGCGGCCAGTGCGGCCAGCTCCCTGGCGCTGGGCACGCCCAGGCGGCCCAGGGCGCGCGCGGTGCGTTCCTCGAAGATGGTCTCCAGCTTGTCCCACTGGGCATTGGCCTTGAGGCCGACCTCGCCGGCCATGGCCGTCATCTTGCCAGCTACGTCGCCGAACTTCTCGCCCAGCTTTTCGCCGGCGGCCGATTGGGTCATGCGCTGCAGCTTGGCGCCTTCCTTCATCAGGGTCTCGAAGACCTTGCCGCCGCTGCCCTGGGCCTTGGCAAAGGCCCCCAGGCCGGCCAGCCAGATCTGCTGGGCCGAGTCCTTGACGGTCTGGGCCAGCTGGCTGTCCAGCAGCCCCGCCGGTGCCGCAGGGGCTGGCGGGTCCGACTTCTGAAGTTTCTTCACCATGGGCAACTCCTGTGGGATGGGGGCGGTGCCGTGCCGGACGGATCCGCGCGGGCTGCTGGCAGTGTAAGCAGGGGCATTTGAGCGGGCAGCCTAATCGCTTCCCGCATCGGGCGCGGGCGGGCGGCCCGGCCGGCCGGCTATCCTGGCGCCATGTACCTGGCCTTCTTCGGTCTGCAACAGGCGCCGTTTTCGATCGCGCCCGACCCGCGCTACCTGTTCATGAGCGAGCGCCATCGCGAGGCCCTGGCCCACCTGGTCTACGGGGTGGGCGGCGGTGGTGGCTTCGTCTTGCTGTCGGGCGAGATCGGTGCGGGCAAGACCACCATCTGCCGCTGCTTTCTGGAGCAGGTGCCTGCGGGCTGCCAGGTGGCCTATATCTTCAACCCGCGCCTGACCGCAGCCGAGTTGCTGCAGACCGTGTGCCAGGAGTTCGGGGTGGCGCTGCCGGCCCCCGACACCGCCGGCCCGCCCAGCCTGAAGGCCTGTACCGACGCGCTCAATGCCCACCTGCTGGCTGCGCATGGGCAGGGCCGGCAGAGCGTGTTGATCATCGACGAAGCCCAGAACCTCGCGCCCGATGTGCTGGAGCAGCTGCGCCTGCTGACCAATCTGGAAACCAACCAGCGCAAGCTGTTGCAGATCATGCTGATCGGCCAGCCTGAATTGCGCGACATGCTGGCCAGCCCCGGGCTGGAGCAGCTGGCGCAGCGGGTGATCGCGCGCTACCACCTGAGCGCCTTGACGGCGGCCGAGACCGGGTCCTACCTGGCGCACCGCCTGGCGGTGGCAGGCCGGTCGGGGCCGTCGCCCTTCGACGCTGCGGCGCTGCGGCGTATCCACCAGCGCACTGGCGGCGTGCCGCGCCGCATCAACCTGCTCGCCGACCGGGCCCTGCTGGGGGCCTATGCCGAGGGCCGCCAGCCGGTGGGCCGGCGCATCGTCGACCGGGCCGCGCGGGAAGTCTTCGGTGCCGTGCCCAGGGCCGCAGCGGCGGCCGGGTGGCAGCGCGGGCCGCGCGTGGCCTGGGCCGGCGGGGCCGGCTTGCTGCTGCTGGGCCTGCTGCTGGCTCTGTGGCAGGCGCCTCGGGGCGATGGCCCGGGCAGCGGCCTGGACGCGTCGGCCGAGCCGCCGCTCAAGGGATCGCCAGGGGCCGCAACGGCATCGGCATCGACAGCTGGGTTGCCGTTGGTGGCGCAGGCATCCCTGCCGGCACCGGCGGCCAGCGCCGGATGGCCGCTGCTGGCGCCGACACCTGGGCCGGCGGCCGCTTCGGCGGCACCCGCCCTCGCGCCCGTCGCCGCCGGGGCCGATCTGTCGGCGTTGCTGGCCTGGCCGCGCGACGATCTGGGCGGCCTGCGTGCGCTGGCGCAGCTGTGGGGCGCGGCGCCGGTCAGCCCGGGGCTGAGGGATGTCTGTGGCGCGCTGCGCCCGCAACAGTTGCGCTGCCTGCGCAGCAGTGGCGGCACCCTGGCGCAGCTGCGCCAGATGGACCGACCGGCGCTGCTGTGGCTGCACCTGGGCGAGGCTGCGCCGCGCGTGGCGCGCCTGGTGGCCCTGGACGCGCGGCAGGCCGTGCTGGCCGGCCCGGCGCCGGGCCAAGAGCTGGCGCTGCCGCTGGCCCGACTGTCCACCGCCTGGCGCGGCGAGTTCGCCACCTTGTGGCGGTCGCCCCCGGGCTATGCCGAGGCGCTGCAGCCGGGCGCTCGGGGTCCGGTGGTGGACGCGCTGTCATTGGCCTTGGCCCAGGCGCTGCCGGCCACGCCCCTGCCTGCCGGCCAGACCCTGGCGGGCGAACTGGCCGGCCGGCTTTCGGCCTTCCAGGTGTCGCAGAGCCTGCGCGCCGACGGCCTGGCCGGTCCGACCACCTTCATGCAACTGAACCGCGCGTCCGGCGTCGCCGAGCCGCGCCTGCTGGCGGCTGCGGCCGAGAAATGAGCCATGTCCTACATCCTTGATGCGCTGCGGCGGGCCGATGCCGAGCGCCAGCGCGGTGCCGTGCCCGGGCTGCATGCCCAGCCGGTGGCCAGTGGGCTGGCCGCTGCACAGGCCGCCAGCGCCAGCACTGTGCGCCGCTGGGCCGTCGGGCTGCTCGGCGGGGCGCTGCTGGCACTGGCCCTTGCCACCGTCTGGCTGCGCCCGGCGGCATCACCGGCAGTGCAAGTCGAGGCGGCCGGCGCGGGCGCGGCCAAGGCGCCCCAGGCGGCGGCGCCGCCGCCGCCGCCCTTGGTGGTCATGCCCGCACCCGCACCCGCACCGGCACCGGCACCGGCACCGGCACCGGCACCAGCACCAGCACCAGCACCAGCACCAGCACCAGCACCAGCACCAGCAGAGGCACCCGCCGTGGCGCTCGCCGTCCGGCCCACGGCCCAGCCGGGCCCGGTGCCGTCGACGCTCCCGCGGCCAACGGTCCTGGCCCCGGCTGCGCGCCCGGCCAGCCCGCCCATCGCGGTGCCGGCGGCCCCGGCGCGTCTGCCGACCTGGTCGGAGCTGCCCGAGGCCCAGCGCCGCGAGCTAGGCGGGCTGGCGGTGAGCGGTGCCATGCATGCCGACCAGGCGGCGCTGCGCATGGTGGTGCTCAATGGCCAGGTCTTCCATGAGGGCGACCGGCCCGGCCCGGACTTGCAGGTGCTGCAGATCCGCCTGAAGTCGGTGGTGCTCAGCCACCGCGGCCAGCACTTCGAACTGCCTTTCTGAGGCCGGCCGGCTGAGAGCCTGTGATTTATTCCGACATGCCCGCTCACCACCCCAAAAGACGCCCGCTCGTCGTTGCAAATGCTCGTCATAGCCCGGGCTATGACTGCGCTTTGCGCCTAGATCGCGCGCCTTTTTGGGCGTTGCTCGG
>JANNZD010000211.1:0-5725 GCA_031410435.1 Betaproteobacteria bacterium
CGGGCGGCCACGCTGGCCGGTGCACCCCGCATCAGCGCCAGCAGGTCGGCTTCGATCTGGGCGGTCGTGCCGGCGTCGGGGTGGCGCGCCGGCACGCTGGCGTCGCTCGCCAGGTCGCGCCAGGACCAGGGCACGTCCCACAGGTCGGCCGGGTGCACACGCAGCGCACCAGCCAGCTCCTGCAAGGCCTTGTACTGGGGGAACAGGGCCAGCGCCGACACCGGCTTGGCCGCCAGCCTGCGCTCGATGAAATCCAGCAGCGCGAAGCTGCCACGTTCCAGCGCGTCCACCGCCGCCGCGGTGACCAGCTTGGGCCGGGCGCTGATGCGCTGCAGCGCGGCCTCGGCCGCACGCGGCAGCTCGGCCGCCGGCCCCAGGCCCACCAGCTCCAGCACGCCCACACATTGGTGCAGCTGGTTGCGCGCCTGGCGCAGCACCGCGGGGTCGACGCTGTCCAGGTCACCACGCTGGGCCTGTTCCTTCAGGTAGCGGCGCAAGGCCTTGTTGGCCAGGTCCAGCGAGCGGCGCAGCTCGTCACGCACCCAGGACAGGGCGCTCAGGTCCTCGCCGGGGCCCGCAGCGGCGGCGGCGTTGGGGGCGCTGGTGTCCATGGGCATCCGGCGGGCCCTGCGCTCAGTTGATCTTGAAGCGCGACACCGACTGCCGCAGCTCCTCGGCGGTGCGCGACAGCTCACGCACCATCTGTGCGGTGGAGCGTGTGCCGTCGCCGGTCTGCTCGGTCACCGCGAAGATGTGCTGGATGTTGTCGGCCACCACGTTGGCCGATTCGGCCTCGCGCAGCGCCTGCGACGAGATCGCCTCGATCAGCTCGGCCAGGCGGCGTGTCACCCGGTCGATGTCACCCAGCGCCGAGCCGGCGGCATCCGACAGGCGCGCGCCGTCGACCACGCCCTGCGTGCTGCGCGCCATGGCGGCCACCGCGTCCTGGGTGTCGGTCTGGATGGACTTGACCAGGGCCGAGATCTGGCGCGTGGCGTCGCCCGAGCGCTCGGCCAGGCGCTGCACTTCTTCGGCCACCACCGAGAAACCCCGGCCAGCCTCGCCCGCCGAGGCGGCCTGGATCGCGGCATTCAGGGCCAGCACATTGGTCTGCTCGGTGATGTCCGAGATCAGCTCTGTGATCTCACCGATCTCCTGCGACGACTCGCCCAGGCGCTTGATGCGCTTGGAGGTCTCCTGGATCTGGTCGCGGATGGCGTTCATGCCGCCGATGGAGTTCTGCACCGCGGTCAGGCCCGACTCGGCGGCGTCGAGCGAATTGCGCGCCACCTGGGCCGATTGCTGGGCCTGGGCCGACACCTCGTTGATGCGCGCGGCCATCTTCAGCACCGAGTCGCCGGTCTCGCGGATCTCGCGCAGCTGCTCGTCGGACGCGGCCAGCAGGTCGACCGAATTGGTCTCCACCAGGCTGGTGGTTTCGGTCACCCGGCCGGCGGTGTCCTGCACCTGGGACACCAGCGAGCGCAATTCCTCGACGGTGTAGTTCACCGAGTCGGCGATAGCGCCGGTGATGTCCTCGGTCACGGTGGCCTGCTGGGTCAGATCACCCTCGGCCACGGTCTGCAACTCGTTCATCAGGCGCAGGATGGCGGCCTGGTTGGCGTCATTGACCCGCTTGGCCTCCTGCTCCTGGCGCTCGGCTTCGATCCGCTGGCTCTCGGCCAGGGCCGCGCGCAAAGCCTGGTCGGCCACGTAGAGGCGCAGGAAACCCACGCCGCCGGCCACCACCAGGCCCAACGCCAGCAACATGGCCACGCCGTGCACCAGCTGGAAACCGCCTTCATTGCTGAGCAGGTCTTGAACCGACTGCAGGCCCTTGCGCAACGGCTCGCTGTCGGCCACCACCGACACCTGGGCATCGCGAGCCGAGACCAGGCCTTGCAGATTGCCCAGGATGGCGCTGGCCTGGGTGCGGGTCTGCTCGTACTGCTGCAGCAGGCCCAGCAGCTTTTCCTTGATCTGCGGGTCGCGCGTGCCGGGCAGGCGCAATTCGGCATTGCCGTTGATCAGGCCTTCGGTGATTTCGCGGAAGGTGTTCAGGTCCTTGCCGAGCAGGAACACCGCCTCGGAGCTGACCCCCTCCATGGTCAGGAACTCGTTGGCGCTCTTGCCGATGCGCTGGGTCAGCATCACCAGCTGGCCGGCCTGCGACAGCTCATTGGCATTGGCGCCCTGCTGCAGCTTGAGCGACGCGATGGTCTCGGCGGTTTCCAGCAGCTCGGAGGCCTGGTTGTTGATGGTGCGCAAGGCCTGACCGACCTGGGTCAATGTCTTTTGCTGGGCCAGCACCAGGTTGGCGCTCTTCTCGGCGCGGTCGACCAGGGGCATCAAGGGTTCGAGCAGGGTTTGCGCATCGACCGGCGCGGCGGCAATGCCGGCGCTGCCGTCGCGCAGCGCGCGCGAGTTGGCGGCCAGCACGCTGGCGGCTTCCTTGACCTCGGCAAACGCGCCGGCGCTGCCACCCATGGCCTGTGAAACCGCCTTGGCCAGGCGCTGCGACTGCATCTGGGCCTGGCCGGTGGCGGCCACCTGGCCGGCGTTGCGGGTGGCCGCCGACAGCGCCAGCACCGTGGCAAAGATCAGCAGCAGCAGACCGGCCAGCACCATCACACCCAGGATGCGCTGCTGCTGCTCAACCGGCCGGTTGCCGATCAAGGGCAGCGAATCACCCGCGCTCAGCCGCGACGCTGCCGCCCCGGCCGCCAAGGTGCCGAGCTGCGAATCTGCGAAATCATTGAACTGAGCCGAGGCCGGCAGCTCTGAAATGATCGACTGTCGGTGCAGGCCGGAATCGAGCTGGGCCCGCACCGTGGCGGCGTCATGGTCGCCATGCTGGCTGTCGATGTCGATGCGCGCGGTCACATCGTCGGCATCGGCGGCCGCCTGCATGTCGTCGAAGTTGCTTGCCACCCGGTCGGGTGGGCTGCCAGACCCTTTGCGGTCGGCCTTGAATCTGTCCAGCATGCCCATCACATCCCCTTCATCAGTCGCACCCTGGGTGCGCCCTTTGCCGTTCGGCCGTCATACCGTCAATCCGTGACGGCCAGAAACTGCGGCAATCGCGCCAGTTCAGCAAGATCGATCTCCTGCCAGACACGGCCCGCTTCGTCCCGCCACCGCGCCAGCGCAAAGGCCGGGCGGGCGGCAGCTGACCCCTGCAAATCGTCGCCATTGTCAGCGCTTTCGGTTTCAACGATCAGATCGGCCGCATGCCGCAAGCCCTCGAGCCGGTCCACCAGCAAGGCCCCGTTGACCTGCAGCTCGTTGTTGAAACCGACGACCCGGCATTGCAGCGGCGACAAGGGCTTGTCAGCGCTGCGCAGGCCCAGGAAGGCCGCCAGATCAACCACCGTGCACAGCCCGCCGCGCTGGTTGACCACGCCGGCCAGCCAGGGCTGGGTATGCGGCACCGGCACCAGCGTGCCCAGCTTGAAGATTTCGCCGGCCTGGCGCAGCGCGAACAGCAGGCCCTGCCCGGCGCAATCAACGGCCAGCCAGGACACCCCGGGCTGCTCGGTACGCACCTGTTGCATGCGCTCGGCCAGACGGGTCTGGAGCTCGCGCAGGGACTGCTTCTTGGACATGGGCGGCGCGGATCGACAGAAATCAGTCGAACTTGCGGATCTTGGCGATCAGGTCGTCGGCCTGCACCGGCTTGACGACATAGTCCTTGGCGCCCTGGCGCAAGCCCCAGACCTTGTCGGTCTCCTGGTTCTTGCTGGTGCACATGATCACCGGCAGATCGGCATAGCGCGGATCGCGGGTGATCGCCCGGGTGAGCTGGAAGCCGTTCTGGCCCGGCATCACCACGTCCATCAGGATCAGGTCGGGTTTGTCTTCGGCCAGGCGCTTGAGTGCCTCCTCACCGCTTTCGGCGGTGCGCACCTGGTAGCCGCGCTTGAGCAGCAGCTCAGACAGCACATGCAACTCGGTCTTGGAGTCGTCAACCAGCAAGATCTTCTGCACCGGCATGGTGTTCCTCGCGCTAAATTCAGGGTGCGGGCCTCAAACGGGCCCCTTGTGTGCCCCAGCCAGGGCGCCAACCATCATGCGCCCGGGACGGTGTCTTCACCCGCTGCCACCGCACCGCCAAACTGCTGCACCGCGCGCAGCAACTGGTCCTTGGTGAAGGGTTTGGTCAGGTAGTCCTCCGACCCCACCATGCGGCCACGCGCCTTGTCGAACAGCCCGTCCTTGGACGACAGCATGATCACCGGCACATGCGCAAAGCGAGGGTTGCGCTTGATGATCGCGCAGGTCTGGTAGCCATCGAGTCGCGGCATCAGGATGTCGCAGAAGATCAATTGCGGGGCATGGTCATTGACCTTGGCCAGCGCATCGAAGCCATCTTCGGCCAGCAGCACCTCATGCCCGCCCTGGCGCAGAAAGATCTCCGCGCTGCGGCGGATGGTGTTGCTGTCGTCGATCACCAGCACCCGGGTCGGTGGCGCGGCGTTTGGGGCCTGAAGGTCATCCACATCGGCTCCTGGTGGCATGGGCGGCCATGGCAGTGAAGCAGGCCGGTCCGACGGCGGTCAGATCTGGACCATTTCAAAATCCTCCTTGCGCGCACCGCACTCGGGGCAGGTCCAGTTCATCGACACATCGGCCCAGGCCGTGCCCGGGGCAATGCCATGATCGGGGTCACCGGCGCTCTCGTCGTAGATCCAGCCGCAGATCAGGCACATCCAGGTACGGGGTTCTGTCACGTTGTTGGTCAGTCACTACAATGAAGCGATCATTGTAGCCACGCCCTCCCCGCACTGAAGTGGGCCATTGGCGGCCGGAATGTGCGCTGTTCAACGCGCGCAAACCGCCGCTCCCGAAATCATCTACGGACCCGTTCATGGCCCCGAGCTCCCTCCCCCCCGCCGACGCGTCACCGGCAGACGCCGGCGACCCGTCGTTGCAGGACGCCTCGGCGCCAGCCTGCGTGATGAGCTTCAATGCCGCCGATCCCAGCGGCGCGGGCGGGCTGGCCGGCGACGTCAGCACCCTGGCCGCGATGGGGGCGCATGCCCTGCCGATCACCACCACAATCCTTCTGCGCGACAGCGCCGAGTTGTTCGACCACCATGCCATAGACGCCGAGGTGGTGGCCGAACAGGCCCGCACGGTACTGGAAGACATCACCGTGGCCGGCTGGAAGGTCGGCTTCCTGGGCAGCGCCGATGCGGTCAGCGCGGTGGCCGAGATCCTCTCGGACTATCCGGACGTGCCCCTGGTCAGCTACCTGCCCAACCTGGGCTGGCTGGACGACGACCAGGCCCAGCCCTATCTTGAGGCCTTCCGCGAGCTGATCCTGCCGGCCACCGAGGTGCTGGTGGGCAACCACAAGACCCTGACCGACTTCCTGCTGCCCGACTGGGACAGCGAGCGCCCGGCCTCGGCGCGCGAACTGGCGGTGGCCGCCGGCGAGCGCGGCACCCGCTATGTGCTGGTCACCGGCATCATGCTGGCGGCTAAAGGCGGCGAGCAGTTCATCGACAACGTGCTGGCCTCGCCCCAGGGCGCGCTGACTGGCGAGAAGTTCGAGATGTTCGAGACCTCCTTCGTCGGTGCCGGCGACACCCTGTCGGCGGCGCTGGCGGCGCTGCTGGCGGCCGGCGCCGAACTGCAGGCCGCCGTGGGCGAGGCCCTGGCCTTCATGGACCAGACCCTGGATTCGGGCTTCCGGCCCGGCATGGGCAATGTGGTGCCCGAC
>JANNZD010000212.1:0-13266 GCA_031410435.1 Betaproteobacteria bacterium
TCATCCGGTCACCCGGCGCCCTCGGCCCGGCCACCACCGCGCACGGCGAAGTTCACCAGCGCCAGTGCCACGGCGGTGCCGGAGCGCCAGGGTGGTCTGGCGTGTTCTGCGCAGGTAGAGAAGGAGCCGTCGGCAAGTTCTTGCCGGCGGCGGGGGACACGGAGCAGAACACGCCAGGCCAGCCTGGCGCTCACGCCGGGTTCGTCGAATGCCTGCTTCAAGGCCACCAAGCAAGGACCGCACTGAGCCCGAAGCCGCCGCGCCACTCAAAACAAGGTCAGGCTGATCCAGTAGAAGACCGCCGCCACAAAGGCCGTGGCCGGGATCGTGAAGATCCAGGCCCAGACGATGTTGCCGGCCACGCCCCAGCGTACCGCCGACGCATTGCGCACCGCGCCCACGCCGATGATGGCGCCGGTGATGGTGTGGGTGGTGGACACAGGCACGCCCAGGGCAGTGGCCAGGAAGAGCGTGATCGCGCCACCCGTCTCGGCGCAGAAGCCGCCCACCGGCCGCAGCTTGGTGATGCGCTGGCCCATGGTCTTGACGATGCGCCAGCCGCCGAACATGGTGCCCGCGCCGATAGCCAGGTAGCAGACCCAGATCACCCAGGACGGCGGCATCTTGTCGGCCGCGCCCACATAGCCCGCCGCGATCAGCAGCATCCAGATGATGCCGATGGTCTTCTGCGCGTCATTGCCGCCATGGCCCAGCGAGTAGGCACCGGCCGACACCAGTTGCAGGCGGCGAAACCAGCGGTCCACCTTGAGTGGCGTGGTGCGCCGGCAAACCCAGGCCACCAGCACCATCATCAGGCCGCCCAGCGTGAAGCCCAGCACCGGTGAGATGAAGATGAAGGCCACCGTCTTGCCAACGCCGGCGCCAATCAGCTTGCCGGCACCGGCCTTGGCGATCACCGCGCCGACAATGCCGCCGATCAGCGCATGCGAACTGCTCGACGGGATGCCGTACCACCAGGTGACCAGATTCCAGGTGATGGCGCCAATCAGCGCACCGAACACCACATGGTGGTCGACCACGCCGGGCATCACGATGCCCTTGCCGATGGTGGCGGCCACGCTGAGGTGGAAAACCGCGATCGCAACCACATTGAAAAAGGCCGCGAACAACACCGCCTGCTGCGGCTTGAGCACACCGGTGGAGACTACCGTGGCGATGGAATTGGCGGCGTCGTGGAAGCCGTTCATGAAGTCGAAGCCCACCGCCAGCACGACAAGCAGCACCACGACCCAGAAATTGATCTGGACAGCATCCATGGTCAGATTTGCCTGGCCGGGTGGATCAGGAGTTTTCGAGGACGATGCCCTCGACGATGTTGGCCACGTCCTCGCAACGGTCGGAGATCGACTCGAGGTGCTCGTAGACCGCCTTCAGCTTGATCAGCTCGCGCACCTCGATGTTGTCACGGAACAGCTTGCTCATGGCCGAACGCATCACCCGGTCGGCATCGCTCTCGAGCCGGTCGATCTCTTCGCAGGTCTTGAGCGCAGCCTCGGCTACGCTGGCCTGGCTCAGCTGGGGCAGCAGCGTGACCACATGCTGCACCCGCTCGCAGCATTTGGCCGAGATCTCGCCCAGGCGCAGCACATCCTCGCTGACGCTCTTCAGGTCGTACAGCGACATCACCTCGCTGCTGTCCTGCAGCAGGTCGAGGATGTCGTCCATCGCATTGATCAGGCCGTGGATCTGCTCGCGGTCAATCGGCGTGATGAAGGTCTTGTGCAGCAGGCGGTGCACCTCGGCGGTGATGCGGTCGGCCTGTTTCTCGGCCCCGTCCACCTCGGCCGCGTATTTCTCGCGCAGTGTCTCGTCATGGTAGTTCTGCACCATCAACATGAAGGCGCGGGCGCCAGCCACGATGTGCATGCCGTGCTCGTTGAACAGCTTGAAGAAGTTGCCTTCGCGGGGCAACAGCTTGCCGAAAAACATGGGGGAGTCTCCAGGAGGCGGCGCCGGTGCTGGGCCGAAGGGCAGGCTGAGGGGATCATCAAGCTAAGCATCGGATTCTATGCGGGCCCCGTTGCCCGGCCACCGCAGTTCCCCGCCGCAAGCGGACCGGGGCGATGGCTCAGCTTCGGAAGATGAAGTACACCGCGCCCACCAGGCACAGCCCGGCCCACAGGTAGTCCAGCTTGAGCGGCTGGCCCATGGTGAACAGCGCAAAGGGCACGAACACCGCCAGCGTGATCACCTCCTGGGTGATCTTGAGCTGGGCCAGGGTATAGCCGCCGGCGTAGCCGATGCGGTTGGCCGGCACCTGCAGCAGGTATTCGAACAGCGCGATGCCCCAGCTCAGCAGCGCGGCGATCCACCAGGGCTTGTCGGCCTGGTGCTTGAGGTGGCCGTACCAGGCCACGGTCATGAACAGGTTGGACGCCACCAGCAGGCCGACCGTCTGCACGCTGACCGGCAAGGAGGTGAGCAGGTTAGGCATCATCATCAGGGCAGCCTTTCGATGGCCTGGTCGGTGCAGGCCGGCAGCCAAGTGGCCAGGGCGCCCAGGCCGGCCAGGGCCAGGTCCGGGTTCAGTTCCAGCAGGGGCAGCAGCACAAAGGCGCGCTGGTGCAGGCGTGGATGCGGCAGGGTCAGGGTGGCGGTCTGCCAGACCTGGTCGCCCAGCAGCAGCAGGTCCAGGTCCAGAGTGCGCGGGGCATGGCGGTAGGGCCTTTCGCGGCCAAAAGCCTTCTCGATGCCCTGCAGCGCGGCCAGCAACGTAGGTGCCGCCAGCCGGGTCTGCAGCCAGACGACGGCGTTGTAGAAATCAGGCCCGGTGGCGTCTATCGGTGCGCTGCGGTAGACCGATGACAGCCCGACCAGGCGGCTTTCGGGCAACGCCGCCAAGGCCCGCTGGGCGGCGGCCACACTGGCGCGGGCGTCGCCCAGGTTGGCGCCAATGCCCACATAGGCCGGCAGGCCAGGCCCGTTGCCGGCGGCCGGGTTCACCCGCCGTCGGCAGCCGGGCCGCCGGCCTGGCCCGTTGCAGCGCCATCGTCGCTGCCCGCGCCTGCGGGCTTACGCCGGCGGCGGCGCCGCTTGCGCGCCGGTGCTGCAGCCCCCTCATCGCCTTCGGCACCGGGTTCGGCGGCGGGCTCATGCCCGGCTGCCTGGTCGCGCTGGCCATCACCGTCGTCGCTGTCATGCCCAGGCGCCGCATCCGCCGGCTGCGCTGCAGCCTCATCGGGCGGGCGGGGGGCCGGCCGGGCAAGGCGCGGGCCGGCCTTGCGCGGGCTCTGGCGCTGGGCTTCGCGCACCGCCACCAGCAGGGCCTCGCGCTCTTCGTCACTGCCGAGCGAGAAATCTTCCCACCACTCGGCCAGCTCGACCGGCGCCTCGCCCACGTCGGCGCGCAGGCGCAGAAAATCGAAGCCGGCGCGGAAGCGCACGCCTTCGATCATCGAGAAGGCGGTGTTGGCCTGGCGCCGCTCGAAGCGCGGCTGCAGCATCCAGATCTCGCGCATGTCGGCGCCCAGCTTGCCGCGGCCCGAGATATCACCGATGCGGGCATCAAACACCGCATCTACCGCGTTCTGCAGCGCCGGCACCAAGTGCTCGCCAGCGGCCTGGTTGGCACGCCAGCCGGCCAGCACGTCATGCCACAGCAGGCAGGCCAACAGGAAGCTGGGCGCCACCGGCTTGCCCTCGCCCACCCGGCGGTCGGTGTCGGCCAGGGCCTGGCGGATGAAGGCCTGTCTTTGGGCAAGTTCCTGGGGCGTGCCGCGGGCCTCGTCGAACACCGCGTCGAGCACCGGGAACACGCCCTTGTGCAGGCCCAGGGTCTTGAGCGACTCGATGCTGGCCAGCGAGTGGCCGGTCTGCAACAGCTTGATCATCTCGTCGAACATGCGCGAGATCGGCACATTGGCCAGCAGCGGCGCGGTCTGGGCGATCGGCGCGGCGGTGCGTTTTTCCAGCGCGAAGCCCAGCTTGGCGGCAAAGCGGGCGGCGCGGATCAGGCGCACCGGGTCTTCGCGGTAGCGGGTGGCCGGGTCGCCGATCAGGCGCAGCAGCTTGGCAGCCACGTCGGCAATGCCGTGGTGGTAGTCGACCACGATCTGGGTCTCGGGGTCGTAGTACATCGCATTGACGGTGAAGTCGCGGCGCGCCGCGTCTTCGACTTGCGGGCCCCAGACGTTGTCGCGCAGCACCCGGCCGCTGGCATCCACCGCGTGGGCGCTGCCGGCCAGCGCGGCCACGCTGGTCTTCTCGTTGCCGGGCGTCTGCATGGCCTCGCTGTTGTCCATGTAGGCGCGGAAGGTGGACACCTCGATCACCTCATGGTCGCGGCCGCGGCCGTGGATCACATGCACGATGCGGAAGCGCCGGCCGATGATGAAGGCGCGCCGGAACAGGCCCTTGACCTGCTCGGGCGTGGCATCGGTGGCCACATCGAAATCCTTGGGTCGCAGGCCCACCAGCAGGTCGCGCACCGCACCGCCCACCACATAGGCCTGGAAGCCGGCCTGCTGCAAGGTGCGCACCACCTTGACCGCACGCTCGTCCACCAGTTCCGGGTTGATGCCGTGGGCGCTGACCGGCACCTCCACCCGCTTGCCCAGCGGGATCACCGGGGCGGCCTGGGCGGCCGGCGCCGGCAAGGCCGCCGGCGCGGCGGCGCTGGCCTTGCCCAACAAGCGGGAGATGAACTTCTTGATCATTCGAACAACCTCAGGATGCGCCAGCCGCGGTCTCGGGCGATGTCGGCCAGGGCCGGGCTGGGATTGGTGGCCACCGGTTCGCTCACGATCTCGAGCAGCGGCAGGTCGTTGGTGGAGTCACTGTAGAACACCGTGCGGCTGAAATCACCCAAGGCACAGCCCAGGCCCGCCAGCCACTGGTGAACGCGGGCGATCTTGCCCTCGCGAAAAGAGGGCAGGCCCAGGATGCGGCCGGTGGCGTGGCCCCCGGCGTCGCGCTGCAGCTGCACCGCGAGCAGATGCTCCACGCCCAGGGCATCGGCAATCGGCCGGGTGATGAACTCATTGGTGGCGGTGACGATGGCGATCAGGTCGCCGGCCTCGCGGTGGGCCTGCAACAGCGCCCGCGCGGGCGGCAGCAGCTGCGGCGCCATCACCTCGCGCATGAAACGCTGGCTCAGCGCGGCCTGGTCGGCCAGTGGGCGGGCGCGCCAGGCACAGGTGGCGAAGTCGATGTATTCGTCGATGTCCAGGGTGCCGGCCTGGTATTGCCGGTAAAAGGCGTCATTGCGCTGGCGCTGCAAGGCCGGGTCGACCCAGCCCTGGGCCACCATGAATTCGCCGAAGGCATGGTCGGAATCGCCGGCGATCAGGGTGCCGTCCAGGTCGAACAGGGCCAGGCCGCGGCTCACTGGACGCCACCCTGGGCGGCATCGCGCAGCGGCGCTTCGGCCAGCATCTTCTTCACCAGCGGCACCGTGACCTGGCGGTGTTCGGCCAGCGCAAAGCGGTCCAACTGCAACAGCAAATCCATCAGGTGGCCCATGTCTCGGCGCAGGTGGGTGAGCAGGTAGTCCATCACATCGTCCGAAAGAAAAATGCCGCGCCGGTCAGCCTCGCGCCGCAGCGCGGCGCGGGTCTCGTCCTCGTCGAGCGGCTGCAATGCAAACACATGGCCCCAGCCCAGGCGGCTGCGCAGATCGTCGCGCAGCGGCAGGTCCACCGGCGGCAGCCGGCCTGCGGCTGCCCATTGCACGCCCTGCGCATCGGCTTCCACGAACAGCGCAAAGGCCGCCTGTTGATGGTCCGCATCGAGCGCGTCGCAGCGGTCCACCACCACCAGGCGCCAGGCCTCGTCCAGCTGCCAGGGCAGCCGGCTGGCCGCGTCGAACCAGCCGACCCGCGCGCCGTCGGCCTGCTGGCTGGCCGCCAACGCATGCAGCAGCCGTGTCTTGCCGCTGCCCGCCACGCCCCAGAGGTAGACCGGTGCCGACGCGCCCGGGTTGCGTGCCAGCCCCTGCATATGCGTCACGGCCTGGGCATTGCGGCCCACCACCAGGCGATCAAAACCCAGATCGGGTGGCGGTGCGATCGGCAGCGGGATCTGCTTCAAGCGCTCAACCGCCGTACAAGGGGCTGTCCAGGTAGGCCTGGCGGGCGCGCCGCAGCGCCACCAGCACCACCGCGCTGACCGGCAAGGCGATCAGCACCCCGACAAAGCCGAACAACTGGCCAAAGGCCAGCAGCGCAAAGATCACCGCCAGCGGGCCCAGGCCGATGCGCTCGCCCACCAGCCGGGGGGTCAGCACAAAGCCCTCGAGCAGCTGGCCCAGGCCATAGACCGCCGCCACTGCGGCCACGCCGCCCAGGCTGCCGAACTGCAGCAAGGCCGCCAGCAGCGCCAGCACCAGGCCCAGGCCGAAACCCACATAGGGCACGGCCACGGCCAGGCCGGTGAACACGCCGATCGGCAGCGCCAGGTCGAAGCCCACCGCAGCCAATGCCGCAGCGTAATAGACCGCCAGCACCACCATCACCAACAATTGGCCGCGCAGGTACTGGCCCAGCACCGCGTCGCATTCGGCCAGAAAACCGCCCACTGCCGGTGCCAGGCGCGGTGGCACCAGGCCCCGCACCTGGCGTGCCAGCTGCGGCCAATCCATCAGCAGGTAGAAAAGCGCCACCGGGATCAGGATCAGGTTGCCCAGCACCGACAACAAGACGCTGCCGCCGATCCGGGCCGAGGCCAGCACGGTGCCCAGCCAGTCACCCATATTGGCATCGAGCAGCCGGGCCAGGGCGGCATTCAGGCTGGCGATGTCGAGCGGCAGGTTCAGGCCGAAACGCAGCAACAACGGCTGCAGGGCCTGGGCCAGGCGGTCCAGCAAGGGCGGCAGCTGGGCCTTGAGCAAGGGGATTTCCTTGGCCAGCACCGGCACGATCAACAGCAACAGCGCCAATGCCAGCAGCAGGGCCAGGCTTTCGATCAGCAGCACCGCCAGCACCCGGGGCCAGCGCCGGGCAGCCAGCAATTCCACCAGCGGGTGCAGCACATACGCCAGCACCGCCGCCACCACAAAGGGCGTGAGCACCGGCGCCAGCAGCCACAGCAGCAGCAGCGCGCCGGCGGCGATCGCGGACCAGGTGAGGGTTTGGCGTTGGGCGGGGGTCAGGGTCATCGGCGGTGCAACGGCGGCACGGGCGGCCTGGCGAGGCCGGGTTGCCGTACGACCCGGGGCATGGCGCTGCCCGAAAAGCCGGCCCATTGTAGAGGCCGGCCTGCGCGGCCCCGCCAGGCGGCTTGCAACGCCAACCTGGGCCGGCCGCAGCGGACCACAGCGGTCAATGCAGGCCGGGCGGGCCGACCCGGCGCAATTCAGCCAGCCGGCCCTGCAGCGCGAAGGCGTCGTCGGCTTCGGGGCGGCCGTCCAGGTAGGCCGCCAGATCCTGGGCCGCCTCGACAGGCCGGCCCAACTCGGCCCAGGTCAGGCCGCGGTCGCGCCATTCTTCCAGCGCCCCGGGCAGCAGCAGCACCAGCCGGTGCTGCACCGCCAGCAGACGCGGCCAGTCTTCGCCGGTGCGGTGAATCTCCTTGAGATTGCGCAGCAGGCGGGCCAGCACGTCGCGCGCCGGTGCGGCCTGCAGAAACAGGCCCAGCGGGGTCTCGAAGTCGCCTTCCAGTCCGTGCCGGGCACGGTAGGGCGACAGGCGCTCATCCAGGTCGCTGCGCGACAACGACCGGCCGGTGCAGGGGTCGATCACCACCTCGCCTTGGGGCATGCGCAGCTTGACCAGGAAATGGCCGGGGAAGGACACGCCGCGCGCCGTCAGGCCCAGCTGGCCGGCCAGCTCGCAATACAGCAGCGCCAGCGTGATCGGGATGCCCTTGCGCGAGGCCAGCACCTCGTGCAGATAGCTGTTGCGCCGGTCGTAGTAGTTGTTGACATTGCCGGCAAAGCCCAGCTCACCAAAAAAGTACTGGTTCAGCGACTTCAGGCGGTACAGCGGCGGGGCATCGGCCGGCAGGCGCGCCAGCAGGCGGCCCGCCAGGCGGTCGATGTCGGCCAGCACGGTCTGGGTGTCGAGCGCAGGGTGGTCATCATGGGCCACGCAGATGGCGGCCTCGAGCAGGGCAAAGCCGTCGTCCTCCTGCACCAGCGAGGCAAAGTAGCCCAGGGCAGACGGCACGGCGCCGGTCAGGTGCTTCATGATGTGCAGTCTAGGAGGCGGTCGGGTCTTGAGGCAATCCCGCCCACGCTGCTAGGCCTTGCGCATGAAGCTGGCCGGGCGGATGCCCAGCAACGCCAGCAGGCCGAAGTACAGCGCCGCCGCCAGCGCCAGCGCCAGGGCCATCGCGCCGGCGCGCAGGCCTTCCTGGGCGCCCAGGGCCAGCCAATCGACGCTGCGCGCGGCCTGCGCCATGCCCGCCCCCATCACCGCACTGGCCAGCGCAACCCGCCAGACAAAGCCGCCCCAGCCGGCGGCCGCATGGTACAGGCCGCGCCGCCGCAGCAGCCACAACAACAGGCCGGCATTGGCATTCGCGGCCAGGCCGATGGACAGGGCCAGCGCGGCCACGCCCAGGCCCAGGCCCAGGATCAGCCCGGCATTGAGCGCCTGGGTCAACAGCAGCGCGCCGATCGCCACCCACATCGGGGTGCGCATGTCCTGCTGGGCAAAAAAGGCCGGCGCCACCACCTTCATCGCCACCAGCCCCAGCACGCCCACGCCCCAGCCCATCACCGCCAGGCTGGTCATAGCCACCGCGCGGGCATCGAAGGCGCCGCGGTGGAACAAGGTGGCCACCATGGGCTGGGCGAACACCAGCAAGGCCACCGCGCAGGGCAGCGCCAGCAGCAGGGCCAGGCGCAGGCCCCAGTCGAGCAGGCCCGAGTAGCGCGCCGGGTCGCCCAGGGCCCTGGCTGCGGCCATCTGCGGCGTCAGCACCACGCCCAGGGCCACCCCTAGCAGCGCGATCGGCAACTCCATCAGCCGATCAGCATAGACCAGGGTGGACACTGCGCCGGTGCCCAGGTGGCTGGCGATTTGTGAATTGATCATCAGCGAGATCTGCGCCACTGACACGCCCAGCAAGGCCGGCCCCATCTTGGCCAGGATGGGGCGCACGCCCGGGTGGTGCCAGGCCGCGCGCAGCCGGCCCGGCGCCAGGCCGATGCGCGGCAGCATGCCGATGCGCAGCAGTGCCGGCACCTGCAGGCCCAGTTGCAGCAGCCCGCCCAGCATCACCCCGACCGCCAGCGCATAGATAGGCTCGATGCCGCGGGCGCGCAGCGCCGGCACGCCCAGCCAGGCCGCGCCGATCACGCTGAGGTTGAGCAACACCGGGGTGAAGGCCGGCACCGCAAAGCGCTTCCAGGTGTTGAGCACGCCCGAGGCCAGCGCCACCATCGACATGCAGCCGATGTACGGGAACATCCAGCGCGTCATCAGCACCGCGGCGTCTTCGGTGGCGGGCGAGAAGCCCGAGGCCAGCAGCCACACCAGCAGCGGCGCGGCCACGATGCCCAGCGCGCAGGTGAGTATCAGAGCCCCCGCCAGCACGCTGGCCACCGCATCCACCAGGCGGCGGGTGGCCTCGTCGCCTTCGGCCGCCCGGGTGGCCGCGAGCAGGGGCACGAAGGCCTGCGCAAAGGCACCCTCGGCAAACAGCCGGCGCAGCATATTGGGGATGCGAAAGGCGATCTGGAACGCGTCCATCATCGCCGAGGTGCCGAACAGCGCAGCACCGATCTGCTCACGCACCAGACCGGTGATGCGCGACAACAGGGTCAGTGCCGAAACGGAGAATGCAGCCTTGAAGAGGTTCATGCGGGCAGGCGGGGATTGACCGGTGATGCCAGCCCGCAGGCCAGGAAAACCCGCATTATAGAAACCACCGCCAGGCGCGGCGGGGAGGTCTGGGCCTGAGTTCAGCAGGATGCTATACTCATGGTCTTTGCTCGAGCCGGCACCCCCCACGGGGTAATGCGATTCGCCGATTCACCGATCTGGCGATCTGGCGATCTGGCTATACGGCGGTCTGGCGAGCAACCCCGTTTCAAGCACACTCTATTTTTCAAGCAGACTATGGCCACCGCTTCCAAAGCCAAGAAGAAAACCGTTCGCCTGGCATCGGGCCGCAAGCGTGCCCGTCAGGACGTCGTGCTGAATGCCGCCAACACCTCGCTGCGCTCGAAGTTCCGCACCGTCGTCAAGAACGTGCAAAAGGCGCTCGACAAGGCCGCCGCCGGTGGCGACAAGGCGGCGCCGGCGGCCCTGTTCAAGAACGCCCAATCGGTGATCGATTCGATAGCCGACAAGGGCATCTTCCACAAGAACAAGGCCGCGCGCCACAAGAGCCGACTGTCGGCCAAGATCAAGGCGCTGTCGCAAGCCGCTGCCGCCTGATCTGCACCGCCCCACAAAAAAGCCCGCTGATGCGGGCTTTTTGCATTCTGCGCCGGGCTCAGGCCGGCTCGGGCGGGTCTGGCAGCAGGCAGGCCTCGACCACCTGCAACTCGTTGTCGCGGGCGAAATGCATCACGAAATCCCAGGCCATGGGTTCCAGGTCGCGCAGCGCCTCGTTGACGATCACGCATTTGATGCCCTCGATCACCCGGGGCACGCAGTAGGGCGAGTAGCCGATGTGCGCGCCGATGGCATTGCCCACAGCGCCGCTGCGGGGCCGAAAGCTCGACAAGGCGCCGGCCAGGCGCTCAGACCAGTCACTCGGGCGAAAGGTCTTGCCCGCCAGGGTCACACCCTGGATGAAGAACTCACGCGGTTTGGGGGCAGACATGCGGGGGCAGGACGAATTCGCGGGCTCAAGCCAATGGGCCGGTGGCTCGATGGGCAGGACGACCGACTTCAACAAGCGCCGCCCGACCATGGGAAAGGCGACGATTGTGCCGTGTAAATGTTGCGCCGCAGCATGCATACAGGCCCCTTGGCTCGGTTCGATCGATGTTCATCGGCATTTCCCGGGGCCGCCTTTAGAATTGTTTTCCCGGGCCGGCGCATTGCCATCGTGGCAGACGCCGGCTTTTTCCATGGTTCGTGCAATTTTCGGAGCACCGCGATGACCTCCCACGTGATGAACACCTATGGCCGGCTGCCCTTTGCGCTGTCGCATGGCCAAGGCTGCCGCGTCTGGGATACCGACGGTCGAAGCTACCTGGACGGCCTGGGCGGCATCGCCGTCAACACCCTGGGCCATGCCCACCCCAAACTGGTGCCCGCGTTGCAGGACCAGGTGGCCAAGCTGATCCACTGCAGCAATTACTATGCCGCGCCGCTGCAGGAGGCGCTGGCGGCCAAGCTGTGCGCGCTGTCGGGCCTGGACAAGGTGTTCTTCTGCTCGACCGGGCTGGAGGCCAACGAGGGTGCGCTCAAGATCGCGCGCAAGTTCGGCCATGACAAGGGCATAGCCCGCCCCGAGGTCATCGTCTACGACAAGGCCTTCCACGGCCGCTCGATCGCCACCCTGTCGGCCACCGGCAACCCCAAGGTGCAGGCGGGCTTCGGGCCGCTGGTGGAGGGCTTCGTGCGCCTGCCGCTCAACGACCTGGACGAAGTGCGCGCGGTGGCCTGCAGCAACCCCAATGTGGTGGCGATCTTTCTCGAGACCATCCAGGGCGAGGGCGGCATCAACCCGACCCGCTGGGACGTGCTGCGCGGCTTGCGCCAGATCTGCGACCAGCAGGACTGGCTGCTGATGCTAGACGAGGTGCAGTGCGGCATAGGCCGCACCGGCAAGTGGTTTGCCCACCAATGGGCCGGCATCCAGCCCGACGTGATGCCGCTGGCCAAGGGCCTGGGCTCGGGCGTGCCGATCGGTGCCATCGTGGCCGGCCCGCGCGCGATGGATGTGCTGCAGCCGGGCAACCACGGCTCCACCTTTGGCGGCAATCCGCTGGCCATGCGCGCCGGCATCGAGACCCTGCGCATCATGGAAGAAGACGGCCTGATGGCCAATGCCGCGGCAATGGGCGAGCGCCTGCGCGCCGGTATCACCGAAGGGCTGGCCGGCGCGGCCGGCTTCCAGGAGATCCGCGGCCAGGGCCTGATGATCGGCATCCAGCTCGACCGGCCCTGCAACGACTTGCTGCTGCTGGCCGCCCAGGCCGGGCTGCTGCTGTCGATCACCGCCGACAGCGTGATCCGCCTGCTGCCGCCGCTGATCATCAGCGCCGCCGAGATCGACGAACTCGTCGGCATCCTGGTGCCGCTGGTGCGCCACTTCCTGGCTGCCCCGAAACCTTGAAGCCCGCATGAAACCGGGGCATACGCTGATGAAGCACTACCTCCAGTTCAAGGACCTGCGGGCCGAGGAATACGCCTACCTGTTCGAGCGCAGCCGCGTCATCAAGACCCGCTTCAAGAACTACGAGCGCTACACCCCGCTGGCGGACCGCACGCTGGCGATGATCTTCGAGAAGGCCAGTACCCGCACCCGGGTCAGCTTCGAGGCCGGCATGTACCAGATGGGCGGGTCGGTGGTGAACCTGACCACCGACGGCAGCCAATTGGGGCGGTCCGAGACTATCGAGGACAGTGCCCGGGTGATCAGCCGCATGGTCGACCTGGTGATGATCCGCACCTACGAGCAGAGCAAGCTGGCCCGCTTTGCCGCGCACTCGCGGGTGCCGGTGATCAACGGCCTGACCAACGAGTTCCACCCCTGCCAGATCCTGGCCGATGTGTTCACCTACATCGAGCACCGCGGCACGCCGGGCGACGACCCACTGGCCTGCCTGCAGGGCAAGGTGGTGGCCTGGGTCGGCGACGGCAACAACATGGCCAACACCTGGCTGCAGGCGGCCGACATCCTGGGCTTCACGCTGCACATCAGCACCCCCGGCGGCTACGAGCTGGACCAGGCGCTGAGCGTGGTCAACAACCCGGCCTGCGTGAAGACCTTCAAGAGCCCCTTCGCCGCCTGCGAGGGCGCCCACCTGGTGACCACCGATGTCTGGACCAGCATGGGCTTCGAGGCCGAAAACGCGGCCCGCCAGAAGGCCTTTGCCGACTGGTGCGTGGATGCCCAGATGATGTCGCTGGCCCGGCCCGACGCGCTGTTCATGCACTGCCTGCCGGCCCACCGCGGCGAGGAGGTGGCCGCCGAGGTGATCGACGGGCCGCAGTCGGTGGTGTGGGACGAGGCTGAAAATCGCATGCACGTGCAAAAGGCACTCATGGAGTACCTTTTGCTCGGCCGGATCGGATGAAAGCCGATCCGGTGGCCCGCCAGGGCCGGCAGGCGATTTCGGTGCAGGCTCACATCGCGCAGCGATGTGAAGGCGCGGCAGCGCCGGGCCGGAACCAAAACAGG
>JANNZD010000213.1:0-5667 GCA_031410435.1 Betaproteobacteria bacterium
CCGAGCCACTTCGGCGAAGCCGTGCACGACCCGAGCCTGCCGCTCGACCGCGAGCGCGACGCCTGGACCCTGCCGCTGATCCCGAAGGCGCTGGCGCGCGGCGTGCCGTTGCTGGCCATCTGTCGCGGTGCGCAGGAAACAAACGTCGCGCTCGGCGGCAGCCTGCACCAGGCGGTGCAGGAGCTGCCTGGCCGGCGCGACCACCGCGACGACGATGCGGCGCCGGTCGAGGTGCAATACGGGCCCGCCCACGGCGTGGCTGTGGAGCCCGGCGGCGTGTTGGCCGCCCTGCTCGGCCGCAGCCCGTTCGAGGTCAACTCCTTGCACGCACAGGCCGTCAACCGGCTGGGCCAGGGCCTGCGCGTCGAGGCGCGTGCGCCCGATGGCGTGATCGAGGCCTTTTCCGCGCCCGATGTGCCGGGCTTCAACCTCTGCGTGCAATGGCACCCAGAATGGCAGGCGCAGGACAACCCCGTGTCGATGCAGATCCTGGCGGCCTTCGGCGCCGCCTGCCGCGCCTACCGATCGATCCGACAACCGAACAGGTGACCCCATGGTCTCGCGAGAAAACTTCACCTTCAGCGAACTCGAGAACTGGCTCAACGAGCGCCGCGTGACCGAGATCGAATGCCTGGTGCCCGACCTGACCGGCGTGGCCCGCGGCAAGATCCTGCCGCGCGAGAAGTTCACCGAAGACCGCGGCATGCGCCTGCCCGAGGCGGTAGTGGCGATGGGCGTGACCGGCGAGTTCCCCACCGCCGGGCCCTACTATGACGTGATCAGCCCGACCGACAAGGACATGCACCTGCAGCCCGACCCCACCACCGCGCGCATCGTGCCCTGGGCGGTGGACCCGACCGCCCAGGTGATCCACGACTGCTACGACAAGCATGGCCGGCTGGTGCCCTTTGCGCCGCGCTCGGTGCTGCGCCGGGTCTGCGACATGTATGCCGCCAAAGGCTGGAAGCCGGTGGTGGCCCCTGAGCTGGAGTTCTACCTGGTGGCCCGCAACACCGACCCCGACATGCCGCTCAAACCGCCCATCGGCCGCAGCGGCCGGGCCGAGACCTCGCGCCAGGCCTACTCGATCGACGCGGTCAACGAGTTCGACCCGCTGTTCGAGGATGTCTATGCCTACTGCGCCCAGATGGGGCTGAATGTCGACACCCTGATCCACGAGGTGGGCGCCGGGCAGATGGAGATCAATTTCTTCCACGACCACCCGATGGGCCTGGCCGATGAGGTCTTCCTGTTCAAGCGCACGGTGCGCGAGGCGGCGCTGCGCCATGACATGTTCGCCACCTTCATGGCCAAGCCCATTGCCGGCGAGCCGGGCAGCGCGATGCACATCCACCAGAGCATCCTCGATGCCGCCACCGGCCTGAACATCTTCAGCCTGCCCGATGGCAGCGCCAGCCCGGAGTTCTTCTGGTTCATAGGCGGCCTGCAACGCTACATACCGGCGGCGATGGCCCTGTTCGCACCCTATGTCAACAGCTACCGCCGGCTGGTGCGCGGCGTGGCCGCGCCGATCAACATCCAGTGGGGCACCGACAACCGCACCGTGGGCATCCGCAGCCCGCTGGCGCCGGCCCAGGCGCGGCGGGTGGAAAACCGGGTGATAGGCGCCGACGCCAACCCCTATGTGGCCCTGGCGGCCACCCTGGCCTGCGGCCTGATGGGCATCGAGAAGCGCATCGAGCCCACGCCCGAGTGCAAAGGCGACGCCTATCTGGGCGATTTCCAGCTGCCGCGCAGCCTGGGCGAGGCGCTGGCCCTGCTGCGTGCCGAGGCCGACCTGCACCATGCCCTGGGCGCGTCCTTCATCACCGTCTACACCGAGGTCAAGGAGATCGAGTACGCCGAGTTCATGAAGGTGATCTCGCCCTGGGAGCGGGAACACCTGTTGCTGCATGTCTGAAGGAGCCCACCGTGAGCCCTAGCGAGACCCCCCGCAGCACCGCCAGCTGGCAGGCTGCCGATGCGGCCCATTTTCTGCATCCCTTCACCGATTTCCAGGCCCTGGTGGCCAAGGGCTCGCGCATCATCACCCGGGCCGAAGGCATCTACCTCTGGGACAGCGACGGCCAGCAGATCCTGGATGCGATGTCCGGGCTGTGGTGCGTCAATGTCGGCTATGGCCAGGCCGCGCTGGTCGACGCCGCCGCCCGGCAGATGCGCGAGCTGCCCTTCTACAACGCCTTTTTCCAGACTGCCACGCCGCCGGCCATCGCGCTGGCCGAGCTGCTGGCCGAGCTGACGCCGCCGCAGTTCCAGCATGTGTTCTTCACCAATTCGGGGTCCGAGGGCAACGACACCGTGGTGCGCATGGTGCGCCGCTACTGGGACCTGCTGGGCCAGCCGCAGCGCCAGGTAATCATCAGCCGCCACAACGCCTACCACGGCAGCACCATGGCTGGGGCGTCATTGGGCGGCATGAGCGGCATGCATGCCCAGGGCGGGCTGCCCATACCCGGCATCAGCCACATCGACCAGCCTTACTGGGTCGAACATGGCCAGGGGATGGACCGCGAAGCCTTCGGCCTGCAAGCCGCCGGCTGGCTGGAGCACAAGATCCTGGCAGTCGGGCCCGAGAACGTGGCCGCCTTCATCGGCGAGCCGGTGCAGGGCGCCGGCGGCGTGATCATCCCGCCGGCCAGCTACTGGCCGGAGATCCAGCGCATCTGCGACAAATACCAGATCCTGCTGGTGTCCGACGAGGTGATTTGCGGCTTCGGCCGCACCGGGCACTGGTTCGGCTGCGAGACCTTCGGCTTCCGGCCCGACCTGATGACCTTTGCCAAGGGCGTGACCAGCGGCTATGTGCCGCTGGGCGGCGTGATGGTGGGCGACCGGGTCGCGCAGGTGCTGATCGAGCAGGGTGGCGAGTTCGAGCATGGCTACACCTACTCTGGCCATCCGGTGGCCTGCGCGGTGGCGCTGGCCAATATCGGGTTGATCCGCGAACTCCAACTCGTCGAGCATGTTCACGACGACCTGGGCCCGTATCTTGCTGGAGGTTTTGCGGCCCTGCGCGAGCACCCGCTGGTGGGGGACGCCGAGACCTGCGGCCTGATGGGAGCGCTGTTGCTGGTCAAGGACAAGGCCCTTCTGACCCCCTTCGATGCCGATGTGGCCATCGGCATGGTCTGCCGCGGCCACTGCTTTGCCAACGGCCTGGTCATGCGCGCGGTGGGCCCGCGCATGATCATCGCGCCGCCGCTGGTGATCAGCCGCGGCCAGATCGACCAGATGCTGGCACTGATCCGCCGCTGCCTCGACCTGACCTTGACCGACGCGCTGCGCGCGGGCTGGCTGTGAGCCGGGCGCACCGGTCCGGCGCCGGCCTGTCCGCAATCGGGGCAGCCGGGTCGGCAGTTCGGGCCCAGAATGCCGACATCACCGAGACTGGGAGTGCCCCCCGATGAAGGACCTTCGCGAACGACTGGCCGCCCAGGGCGTGCACACCCTGGTGGCCCAGTTCACCGACCTGCATGGCGTGGCGCGCGGCAAGTTCGTGCCGCTCGCCCACCTGGACGATCTGCTCACCGACGGCGTTGCGTTCTCGGGCGGGTCGATCGAAGGCAGCGGGCTCACCGGCTGCGGCATCGATTCGGAATACCGCGCACGCGGCGCGGCCAGCACCGCCCGAGCCCTGCCCTGGATGCCGGGCTATGCCCGGGTGGTGTGCGATGGTTTTGTGGCCGGTGAAGCCTTCGAGGCCTGCCCGCGCCAGGTCTTGCGACGCCAGCTGAGCCGGCTATCGGCCCAGGGCTGGCACCTGCGTGCCGGTCTGGAGCCTGAATTCTTCCTGCTCAAACAGAGCGCCGGCCAATGGCAGCCCGCCGACGATGCCGATCGCCTGCGCAAGCCGGCCTACGACCTGAAGAGCCTGCCGCGCCAGCGCGAGTTTCTGCAGGGCCTGCAACAGGCGCTGGAGGCCTGTGGCCTGGACGTGCTGCAGCTCGACCATGAGGATGCCCGCGGCCAGTACGAGGTCAACTTCGGGGCCGACGACATGCTGGCCAGCGCCGACCATGTGATGCTGTTCAAGCAGGCCGCGCATGCGCTTGCCGAGGCCCGCGGCATGGTGTTTTCGATGATGCCCCGGCCCTTTGCCGACCAGCCGGGCAGTGGCATGCACTTCCATGTGGCGCTTTGGTCGGGCATCGTGCCCGACCGGAACGGCAACAGCCGCAACCTGTTCGTGCCGCACCGCAGCGACGGCTCTGTCGACCCGGCCGCCCCGTTGTCACCGCTGGGCCGGCAGTTCGCGGCCGGCGTGCTGGCGCATTCGGCGGCGCTGTGTGCCATTGCCACGCCCACGGTCAACAGCTACAAGCGCCTGGTGATCGACCCGTCCGGCGGCACCAAGGGATGGGCGGCCACCTGCGTGGCTCAGGGCTGCGGCAACCGGTCGGTGCTGCTGCGCACCTTGCACGGCCGCTTCGAGTGGCGCCTGCCCGATGCCAGCGCCAACCCCTACCTGACCGGGGCCGCGATGATTGCCGCCGGCCTGGACGGCATCGAGCGCAAGCTGGCCCTGCCACCGGATGTGGACGACGACCTGTTTGCCTTGAGCCCGGCCCAGTTGCGGGCGCGCGGCTTCGAGCTGCTGCCCCGCCATCTGGGCGACGCGCTGGACGCGCTGGCCGCCGACGGGGTGGTCTGCGCAGCCTTGGGGCCGCAGCTGACCAGGCAGTTCCAGGCGATCAAGCAGGCTGAATTCCAGGCCCATGCCAACCATGTCAGTGATTGGGAACTGCAGCGCTATGCGGCCGCCTTCTGAGCGCGCCGGCCCGGCCTTGCCGCAGTGAGCCCCCCGCCGCAGCCGGTGCCGCTGCTGGCCTATGCCTGCCTGGCCGCCAGCATGGCCCTGGTGGGCAGCTATGTGGGCCTGTCCAAGGTGCTGGTGGCCAGCCTGCCGATCTTCCTGTTGGCCTGGCTGCGCTTTGGCATCGCCGCGCTGGCCATGCTGGGCTGGGTGCGGCGGGCCGCTGGCGAGGCGGCCCTGTCAGCCCAAGACCGCAGGCTGCTGTTCTGGGAGAGCTTTCTCGGCAACTTCCTGTTTTCGATCTGCATGTTGTTCGGCGTGGCGCTGACCTCGGCACTGTCGGCCGGTGTGGTGATGGCGGCGATGCCGGCCGCAGTGGCCGTGCTGGCCCGCCTGTGGCTGGGTGAGCGCATCCAGCCGCGCCAGCAAGCGGCCATCGCCTGCGCTGCCCTCGGCATCGGTGTGCTGGCCTGGGCCCGCGTGCCGCTGCCGGCGGCGCTGCAGCCGGGCCGGGCCGCGCCTGCGCCCTGGCTGTCGATCGCGGGCCATGGCCTGCTCTTGGCGGCGGTGTTCTGCGAGGCCGCCTATGTGGTGATCGGCAAGCGCCTGACCGGCCGGGTCTCGGCCCGCCGCATCAGTGCCCTGATCAATCTGTGGGGCCTGGCGCTGGTCACGCCGCTGGGCCTGTGGCAGGCGCTGCAATTCGACTTCGGCGCGGTGGCCCTGCCCACCTGGGGCCTGCTGGTGTTCTATGCGCTGGCCGCCAGCGTGGCCACGGTCTGGCTGTGGATGAAGGGCCTGGCCCAGGTGCCGGCACCGCAGGCCGGGGTGTTCACGGTGATGCTGCCGATCTCGGCGGCAGCGGTGGGGGTGCTGTGGCTGGGCGAGCCGGT
>JANNZD010000214.1:0-12262 GCA_031410435.1 Betaproteobacteria bacterium
TGCCCGGCTTGGCGGTGCCGACCGGCCTGGTCGGCGGCCTGCCCACCGGCGTGCAGTTGGTCAGCGCGCGCTTCCGCGAGGACCTGGCGCTTCGCGCTGGCGAAGTGATCGAGCGCGCCGCCGGCTTCTCGGCGCTGGACATGCTGGCGCCCACCGCGGCCTGAGTACGATGAGCCAGCCTGCCGGGCGAGCCCGGCGTCGATGCGCTGCACGACACCAAGGGCCGCTGGGACCTGCTGGCCCAGATCCGGGTACAGACCATGGCCGAGCTGTCGCAGGTGCTGGAACGCATTCGCCTGATCGAGGGCATTGCCAACCGCCGAGACGCTGTCCAAGCGCGGCGACCTGCTGGGCCCGTTGTCGCGCGGCAGGTTTCAAGCCAGGCGACCTGCCCGCCCGGCTCGACCCGCTGTGTCGTGGCCAGCATCCGGGCCGGCGCGGGGCCGCTGAGCGCACGGTGTTCAAGTCGGTCGGCACGGCGTTGTAAGACCTGGCGGCGAGATCCTCAAGCAGGGCCCGCAAGCAAGCCGGCACAGGGCTGCAATTGAAGTCGGTGCCTGCCGCGGTGTGCTTCTCGGGCGGCGGCGGCAAGCCCGACACCGACGGCAAATTCTGGGCCGACCTGCCGCTGTCGGCTTGGAACTCGGGATCGCCTGGTCTGACCCGGTCCTTACGCGGCGTCTCCTGGGCAGGCGGGTCCGCCCAGGCCCATCAATGGCCGGGCCTCAGCCGCGCCCGCGCCGCCGGGCCGCGCCTGCCGCGCCCAGCCCGAGCAGCGCCAAGTCCAGCGCGCCCGGCTCGGGCACGCCGTTCTGTGCTCCGGGGAAGCCGTTGATGGCGGCGATCTGGAAGGTCGAGTTCGCCCCCGATTGCAGGTAGTAGAGGCTGGAGTAGTCACTGCTGAAGTTCAACGCGGTCGGGTAGTAGCCACCGTCAGTGTTGAATCCGGTGGCAAATGTCGAGGCGGCACTGCCGTCGGCCGCGATCCGTATCAAGGTGTTGCTGCTTTCCGACGCGGCATACACCAGGCCGGAGGGTTGGTGCACCGCGATCCCGGCCACCGATCCTATGCCGCTGCGGAACACGCTCGCGCTGTTGGTGCTGGTGTTGTAGCTCAGGATACGGCTGTTGTTGTAGTCGCTGACGAGCAGTTTTCCGTCGTTGCCGAAGGCCAATGAGTTCACCAGGCTGCCCAGGATCGAGGTGCTGCTGAAGGTGTTGGCGATGGTGTCATAGGCGTACAGCCCCGAGGTGGTGCCGACATAGAGCTTGCCGGCACCGTAGGCCAGCGCCATCGGGCTGCCCGAGGCTGCGGCCAGGTTGGTTTGCGCGCCGGTGCCCAGGTCGACCCGGGTCAGCCCGGTCGATTCGGAGCCCACGTAGAGCTTGTTGCCCACCACCTCCAGGCCCAACACCGTGCTGCCGTTGAGCGGGTCGACGAATGAGGTGACGGCGCCAGCGGCGTTGACCTTGTAGACCGACGACCCGAGACCCCCGGTGACATAGCGGTTGCCGGCGGCGTCCACCGCGATGTCGCCGTAGAAGTTCGAATAGGGGCCGGGCAGGGTGGCGGTCAGGGTATTGGTGTAGCCCGTGCCCAGGGTCGGCGCGGCGCTTGCCTGTGAGGCCAGCAGGGGCAGGGCGGCGAGGCCAACCAGAGCCAGACGGATCGATAATTTCTTGAGGGTCATGGGTTTTGCCTTGGTTGTCGTTGGAGCGTAGTGATCTGCTGCTGTGTAAATTTCAATAATGCAATTAAAACAATGACTTGCAATATTTCATTTTTAGCATTGTCAGTTTATTCTATAAACCACATGGAATACTTGGCGTTGGACTGAACCGGGTATTAATTCCTGAAATTCTGCAAATAAGTTCAGGTTTGAAAAAAACACTAAAGTTATTTGAGAAAATGCCGAAAAGCGCCGCGCACAGGCCAGCGCGGCCGGGCCGACAGGGCGCGGCTGAGCCTGCCGGCGCGGCTGCGCGCCCGGGGGCAGACCGTTGGGCAGTGGCTGGGGCAATGGGCCTCAGCGCAGGCAGGCGGGTACGCGCCGGCCGCCCGCGGTCTGCCGGGCCGGTCGAGCGCGCACGGGCCGCGCCAATGCAGGCTGCGTCAGGGCTTTTGGTGCGCTTCGGCGTAGGGCAGCAAGGCCTTGGCGGCCTCGATGCGCAGGGCCAGGTCAAGCGTGCTGTCGTTCATCACGCCCAGCAAGAAGCTTCGCGGGTCCGGCTTTGCGGGGTTGGCGGCGGGGCGGGTGACGGCGCGGTCGCCGGTGGCCGTCGCAGCTGCCAGCAGCGGCGCAGTGTGCGGCACCGCTGGGGCATTTGCAGGCAGGTCAGGTGGCCCGGCAGGCGGCGCCAAGGCTGCCCCCAGCCCTTGCTGCGCCCGCAGGAAATCCGCCAGGCCCATGCTTTCCAGGCGGGCCAGCAGGCCGGCTTGTCCATCGGGATTGGGCGGCAGGTCGAGCCAGGGTTCATCGGCAAACATCGGCGCCAGGTCGGGCGCGACAAAGGCCGACCAGCGGCCGCCGCCGGCCTGCTCGGCGGGTACCCGGCGGGGCTGGCTTGCCGATGCGGTGGCACCGGCGTGCGACGCAGGCAGCTGGGCCAGGCGGTGGCGCGGCATGTCGCCCAGGTAGCGCAAACACAGGGCTTCGAGAAATGCGGCGGCCTGCGCCGCCGGCAGCGGCGCGGCCAGCGAAAACCAGAGCTGGTAGGCGTCGCTGCCCGACACCGCGATGGCCGGCGCGGGTAAACCCAGGTCGGTCTGGACCCCGTTCCAGACCCGGGCAACAGCGGCCCAGTCGGCCGGCCGGCCCAGTTCAAGCATCAAGGCCCGCACCGGCCCCTTGGGGTCGATCAGGCCACCCGCCAGGGGATCGGCGGCCGGGCCCAGGTCAGGGTCGGCCGGCGCCCCGTAAAGGCGCAGCAACTCCCGTTGCAGTCGGTTCATGGCAGTTTGGCGATCCCGGCAGTTCGATGTGGGCTCACTCTAGTCGCTGCCGGCTGGTGCGCGGGGTGGCGTTGCCCACGCCCCACAGGCCGGCGCGCGCCGGTCACGACAATGGCGCCATGCCCGCCGCGCTTGTCCACCGCCGCATCGACGCCCAGCGCCATCGGGTGCCCGCGCCTTTCCGGGCGCTGGCGGTGCGCAGCGACGAGCCCCGCCACGCCTGGCTGGCGCGTGCGCCCTATGGCCTTGTGCACCTGTTGCCCAGCGGATTGCTCGACCGCCAGGCCTGCGCCGGCCTGGCCGCTGCAGGCTATGCGCGGGTCAAGCCCGATGACTTTTCCGAGGTGGGCCATGCCCGGGTCACGCCGGCGGGCCTGGCCGCCGCCGCGCCGGGCGTGGCCGACCTGGTGGCTGGCCTGGCCGGCGCCTTGCGGCACACCGGCGTGCTGGGTGACGCGCTGGCCCCCTATGCGCGCAGCCTGGCCCGCCGGATCGACTACCTGGCCTGCTGCGGCGCGGGCTTCCACAACGATGTCGGCCGGCATTGGTCGCGCTGCCTGTTCTGGCTGTTGGCCATCGATGTGGCCGATGTGGAATTCGTGATGCCGCATGCCGGCGTGCGCATCGGCCTGGCGCCCGGCGACCTGCTGGTCTTCGACCAGACCCTGGCCCATGGCCTGTGCCGGCCGGCCGACGGCGGACAGGCGGTAGCGGCCTCGTTCGAGGCCGGCGCGCAGCGCCATCAGCTTTTCCTGACCGGCGAGCTGCTGCTGTCTGACGCCCGCTGGGCCGCGCTCGGCGCGCCCTGGCTGCCGGTGGAGGTGCACCAGGCCCGGGGCGCGCTCGACCTGATGGTGGCCAGCTTCGACGAGCGCAGCGGCGCGGTGCAGCGCCTGGGGTCGCTGCGCGATGGCATGCAGCGCAGCACCTGCCATGTCGATCTGGCTGCTGGCTGAGCCGCTTGCGCTAGTTCAGGCCGGCCTTGGCCAGCCGGGTGGCCAGCTTCAGCAGCGTGGGGACGCGGCGTTTGCCGTGCATGGCCCGCAGACGCGCCTTGGCCGCGCCGAGCTCGATGCCCACGCAGGTGACGATCAGCGGCCGGGCCTCTTCTTCGCGGTAGACCTCGAACTGCGCCGGTGTGCCGGGCAGCGCGGTGCGGGCCACGCCGATGATCGCCACCCGGCCGCCCAGGGCCTGGTACAGGTGCCGCCCCAGGCCCGCGGTTTCCATCGCGTCGGTGTGCACCCAGCCGTTGATCAGGATGACTTCGGGCGCCAGGCCCTGTTCGCGCAGCAATTGCAGCAGGCAGGTCAATTCGCGCTGCCCGGCGTCGCCAGGCTGTGCCTTCTCGACATGGGCGATCAGGGAGATGCAGGTCCGGGTCGGCTCGGCCGCAGCCCAGTCGTCGAAGGCCACGCCGGCGGCTGCCCCGGTGTCGCGGCCCAGGTGCAGGTCCAGGGCCAGTTTCATGGTGATCCTCGGGGTTGACAGGCCGGCAGTTTGCGCCTGCCCGGGCGTGCGGCTCAGCGCGGCTTCGAGCCCAGCACAGGCAGGTGCATTTTGGAGCTAGAGGCGTTCGGCGGTTTCGGTGACACCGGGGGTCTGCGGGTGGCTGCCCGCCGGGTCTTTCAGATCGGCCACCACCGGGCCGTCCGTCAGGTCGCTGGTCGACGCTGTCGAGCGGCGCCGCTGTGCAGGTGCCGCCCCAGGCGGCCGGGGCGAAACGGCGTGAGGCATCGCTGAAATAAATCGTGCCGCAGCGCGCCACCACTGCCGCATCGGCATAGCGGATCGGGTCGCTGTCCAGCGGGTCGGACAGCAGGCCGAGGGCAAGATGCTGGATGGCGCTTCTGCACGAACTATGCGGGCCTACCGCGCCAGCGCCACCACCGCGCGGGCGCCATGCGCACGGTCCCGCAGCGGCGATGCGTCGTGGGCCGCAAAATGGGGCCCCGAGTCCACCCGGGCGGCCGCAGCCAGGCTGCGCCACTGCCGATGTCCGCCCCACCTTCCACCGCCCAGCCTGCGCCGCCCGCCGTCGGCAGATTTGTCTCCGGTTCGGTCTTGCGCCATGTGCTGACGATGGCCGCCACCGGGTCGATCGGCCTGGTGGCGGTGTTTGCGGTCGATCTGCTCAACCTGTTCTACATCGCCCTGCTGGGCGAGAAAGCGCTGGCCGCAGCGGTGGGCTATGCCGGCACCCTGCTGTTTTTCGTCACCTCGCTGGCCATCGGCCTGTCGATCGCGGTATCGGCGCTGGTGGCGCGGGCGCTGGGCGGCGGCGATCTGGCGCGTGCGCGCGAGCTGGCCGGCGCCACCCTGGTGTGGATGGCGCTGGCACTGGCGCTGGGCGCGGCGCTGATGTGGCCTTGGGTCGGCAAGCTGCTGGCCTTGCTGGGCGCCAGTGGCCCGACCGCCGCCCACGCGCAGCGCTTCATGCAGATCGTGTTGCCGGCGGCGCCGCTGCTGGGCCTGGGCATGGGTCTGGGCGCCTTGTTGCGGGCCCAGGGCGACGCGCGCCGCGCGATGTTCGTCACCCTGGGGGCCGGCGCGGCCACGGCGGTGCTGGACCCGCTGCTGATCTTTGGCATGGGCTGGGGCCTGGACGGCGCAGCGGTGGCCAATGTGCTGGCGCGCTGCGTGATGCTGGCGATCGGCCTGCCGCCGCTGCTGCGGGTGCACAGGCTGCTGGCGCAGCCCGACGCCCTGGCCCTGCGCCAGACCCTGCGGCCGTTTCTGGCCATCGGCCTGCCGGCGGTGCTGACCCAGGTGGCCACGCCGGTGGGCAATGCCCTGGTCACTGCGGCGATCGCGCCCTATGGTGACAGCGCGGTGGCCGGCTGGGCGGTGGTGGGGCGCCTGATCCCGGTGGCCTTTGTCGGCCTGTTTGCGCTGTCGGGCTCGATCGGGCCGATCATCGGCCAGAACCTGGGTGCCCGGCGCCACGACCGGCTGCGCGAGGTGTTCAACACCAGCCTGCGCGTGGTGCTGGCCTATGTGCTGGGGGTATGGGCGCTGCTGGCGCTGGGCAGCGGCCTGATCAGCGACTTGTTCGGCGCGGTCGGGCCGGCGCGTGAGCTGATCCAGTTCTTCTGCCGCTTTGTCGCGGGCAGCTTTCTGTTCAACGGCGCGCTGTTCGTGGCCAATGCGGCCTTCAACAACCTGGGCTACGCGCTGGTCTCCACCGCGTTGAACTGGGGCCGGGCCACGCTGGGCGTGCTGCCTTTCATCTGGCTGGGCGGGCGTTGCTGCGGGCTGAAGGGCGTGCTGGCGGGCTATGGCCTGGGCGTGGTGCTGTTCGGCGGGCTGGGCGTGCTGCTCTGCTCGCGGGTGCTCGACCGCCTGCGCGACCAGCCCTCGCGGCCCTGATTCCGGCCTGACCACCGCCCATTTATCCCCGCCTGACCTATGCACCCGATCCGCCCATCGCCCGATGCCACCGACCCGGCGCCCCCCTTGCCCTGGTACCTGCCGGTGGCTGACGAAGTGGCGGTTTTCGAGGCAGCCTATGCGGCGCAGCTGCCGGTCTTGCTCAAGGGCCCGACCGGCTGCGGCAAGACCCGCTTTGTCGAGCACATGGCCGCGCGCCTGGCCCGGGGTAGCGCCGCGCCGCGGCCCGATGCCGGTATGCCGCTGATCACCGTGGCCTGCCACGAGGACCTGACCGCCAACGACCTGGTGGGGCGCCACCTGCTGGCCCATGACCGCACCGTCTGGGCCGACGGCCCGCTGACCCGCGCGGTGCGGCGGGGCGCCATCTGCTACCTGGACGAGGTGGTAGAGGCGCGCAAGGACACCACGGTGGTGATTCATTCGCTGGCCGACCACCGACGCGAGCTGGCGATCGAGAAGACCGGCGAGCTGCTACGCGCTCACCCGGGTTTTGCGCTGGTCATCTCCTACAACCCGGGCTACCAGAGCCTGCAGAAGGACCTGAAGCCGTCGACCCGCCAGCGTTTCGTGAGCCTGGCCTTCGACTACCCGTCGGTGCCCGTGGAGGCCACCATCATTGCCCGCGAGGGCGGGGTGGGCCCCGATCTGGCCGAGCGTCTGGCGGTGCTGGGTCTGCGCAGCCGGGCCCTGCAGGCCCAGGGCCTGGCCGACGGGGTGAGCACCCGGCTGCTGGTCTACGCCGCCCAGCTGGTGGCCCGGGGCATCGCCCCCCGGCGGGCCTGCGAGGCGGCCGTGGCCCAGGGGGTCGGTGACGAGCCGGATGTGCAGCAGGCGCTGCGCGAGATCATCGACGTGCTCCTGCCATGACACCCGCAGCGCCGGGGCCGGCCGGCGCGGCTGCCGCTGCGTGGGTGGATGAGCCGCGGGTCTGGGGCCTGTTTGCCAGTGCGCTGGCCGGCCGCGCGCTGGCACCGGCGCCGGGGCAAGTGCCGGGGCCGGTGCCGGTGTTGGAAGGGGCCGGCCTGCGCTGTGCGCCGGGGCAGGCCGGTGCCGGCCTGCTGTGGCTGCCCGCCCTGGACGGACCACCCGCAGCCCTGGCCCACCGGCTGCGCCGCATCGCGGTGCTGCGCCAGGTGCTGGACCACCAGCCGGGTGGCCGCTGGGGCTGGAGCGCCGCCGCCCTGCAAGCCGCTGGTGCGATGGGCCCGCACCAGGCGCCGGCCGCACCCGCAGCGCCGGGTGCGCCGGCTGCGCCGGGGCAGGCCTGGGCGCGCTGCCTGGCCAGCTGGCCGCGCCCGGTGCTGCTGCGGCGCCTGTTCCTGGCGCTGGAAGCGGCACGCGTGGACGCAGCGCTGGCGCGGCAGTTCCCGGGCGCGCGGGCCGATCTGCTGCTGGCCCAGGCCCTGCCCGGCATGTCAGGCTGCGGCGCCGGGCCAATGGCGAGCTGGGTGCAGCAATCCCCGGTGCTGCACCAGCCCGAGGCCACCGCCCTGCACAGCCTTGGCGCGGCGCTGGCGGCCTGTGCGGCGCTGCAGGCCGGCCGGGGCGCCTACCGGCGGGGCGGGCATGATCTTGGCCCGCTGCTGGCGCTGGCCGACGCGCCGGGCCTGGCGGCCGCGCTGGCGCCGGCCGGCGCGGCGCGGCCAGGCCTGGCCGACGCCGAACCCGGCGACACCCCGACCGCCGCCACCGGCCCAGCCGCCATCGCCGCGCAAGCGCCGGCACGGCTGCTGCCCGGCCTGCGCGCCGATACGCCCCCGGCCTCGATGCCGCGCGCTGGAGCCGCCCCGGACGCGCTGGCGGGCGCCGTGCCCGAGGCTGCCGATGGCAGCGATGCCGGCCCGCAGGACCGCCCGGCCCCGGCCCATGCGGCGGGGCAGCAGCGGCAGTGGCATGACGAATGGGACGCCACCCAGCGCCGCTATCTGCGCGCCTGGACTTGCGTCCACGTGCGCCCGGTGCGGGGCAGCCAGATCGGCTATCTGGCCGGCTTGCAGGCCCGCCATGCGCCGCTGCTGCGGGCGATCCGTCGCCACTTCGGCACCACGCCGCCCAGTGCCCGGGCGCGTGCCGGCGCGGCTGCGGACGGCGACCAGCTCGACCTCGACCTGGCGCTGGCCGGCTTGATCGACCGCCGCGCCGGCCTCAGCGATGAGCCCCGCCCCTACCGCCACCGGCCGCGGCTGCAGCGCGATGTCTGCACCGCGGTGCTGCTCGACACCAGCGGGTCGACCGGCTTCGTGCTGCCGGCCGTGCCCGACCCCCACGCGCCGCCGCCGCCCGAGGAGGACGAAGACGGCCTGCTCTATGGTTTTCGGCCGCGCCGGCCAGCCGGGCCGGCGCCGCGCCGGGTGATCGACGTGGCCCATGACGCGATCGCGCTGATGTGCGAGGGCATGCACCTGCTGGGCGACCGGCACGCGATCTTCGGCTTCTCGGGCCAGGGCCGGCTGCAGGTGGAGGTGCGGGTGGCCAAGGCCTTCGACCAGGCCTGGTCGGCCCAGGCAGCGGCGGCACTGGCCGCCCTGCAGCCCGAAGGCAGCACCCGCACCGGTGCGGCCATCCGCTATGCGCTGGCGCAATTGCTGGCCCAGCCGGCGCATACCCGGGTGCTGGTGGTGGTGACCGACGGCTACCCGCAAGACCAGGATTACGGCCCCGATCCGCGCGACCGCAGCTATGGCCTGCATGACACCGCCCAGGCCCTGCGCGAGGCCGCCCGGGCCGGCGTGGCGGCCTTCTGCCTGAGCCTGGACCAGGCCGCGCACGACTACCTGCGCGGCGTCTGTCCGGCCCAGCGCTACCTGGTGATTGACGATGTGCAGGCGCTGCCTGAGCGCCTGAGCCGGGTCTACCGGCGCCTGAGCGCGGCCTAGCCGGGCGGGCGGCCTGCTTGGTGGGCGGCCTGCTCGGTGGCCCCGCATCAGCGCCCGGTGAAGGCCGCCGGCCGGCGCTCCACGAAATGGGCCACGCCTTCCTTGAAGTCCTCGGTCTTGAAGCTGGCCGCCATCTCGCGGTTGCCGATGTCGATGGCCTGGCGCAGCGATTGCTCGCTCACCGCCCAGAGCTGGCGCTTGATCACCGCCATCGACAGTGGCGAGACGTTGTCGGCCAGGTCGCGCGCATAGGCCCGCACCGTGGCCATCAAGGCCTCGCCCGGCACCACCCGGTCCACCAGGCCCAGCCGCAGGGCCTCGTCGGCGTCGAATTTGCGCGCCGACATCAGCAGGTCCAGCGCTGCCGACAGGCCCACCAGCCGGGGCAGGGTGTGGCTGATGCCATGCTCGGCGATCAGCCCGCGCCGGGCAAAGGCGGTGGTGAACTTGCTGCCGGCGGCGGCAAAACGCTGGTCGCAATAGAGCGCGTAGACCAGCCCCAGGCCGGCACAGGCGCCGTTGATGGCCGCAATCACCGGCTTGGGCACGGCCGGAAAGTAGGAATGCGGGGTCT
The DNA here is from genome assembly GCA_031410435.1 of Betaproteobacteria bacterium. Taxonomy (GTDB): domain Bacteria; phylum Pseudomonadota; class Gammaproteobacteria; order Burkholderiales; family Burkholderiaceae_C; genus Pseudaquabacterium. Next base: position 9,797 of record JANNZD010000214.1, read on the forward strand.
GGTAATCCACGCTGCTGTGGGCGTCGAAGACCGGTTCGTCGGCCGAGGGGGGTGCCGCGGCTTCAGCCTGGCCGCCGCTCGGCGCTGCGCTGCCGCTGGCCAGGCTGAGGCTGTCCATGTCGGCACCGGCGCAGAAACCCCGGCCAGCGCCGGTGAGCACGATCACCCGCACCGCCGGATCATCAGCCGCGCGGCGCATGGCCAGGCGCAGGGCCGTGCCCAGCGCGGCGGTGTAGGCGTTGAGCCGATCGGGCCGGTTCAGGGTGAGGGTGGCGATGCGGTCGTCCACCGCGTAGAGGACTTCGCTGCTTTGCATGGGGTGTCTCCTGGGTTGAATCAAGCGAAGCAGGGCCGCCGGGCGGGCGGCTCATTGCGGCGCGATGCCGGCGCCCTTCCAGACATCGCCCCAGCGCGGCGTGTCGCGCTTGACGATATCGACAAACTCGGCCGATGTGGTGCCGGTGGCCAGCAGGCCCAGCTCAAGCATGCGCACCCGGCCCTCGGGCGACTGGATGATCTTGTTGATCTCCAGGCTCAGCCGGTCGACGATGGCCTTGGGCGTGCCCTTGGGCGCGATGATGCCGTTCCAGCCCACCAGGTCGAGCGGGTAGCCCAGCTCCACAAAGGTGGGTGTGTCCGGAAAGCTGGGCCAGCGTTTGGGCCCGGTCACGGCCAGCAGCGTGGCGCGCCCGCCAAGCACCTGGGGGCCGATGGTGGCGAAGTCGTGGATGCCCATCGTGGCCACCCCGGCGATGATGTCCTGCACGGCCGGCCCGGCGCCCTTGTAGGGCACATGCACCATGTCCAGCTTCGCGGCGGTCTTGAGCATCTCGCCATACAGGTGCGAGCTGCTGCCCACCCCGAAGGACGCGAACGAGACCTTGCCCGGGCGGGCGCGGGTGTGGTTGATGAAGTCTTCCACGTTCTTCACGCCCAGCGCCGGCGCCACCACCATGCCGAGCGCGGCCATGCCGATCTGGTTGACCATCTCGAAGTCGTCCAGGGTCTCGTAGGGCAGCTTGGCCATCGCGAACTTGTTGATGATCAGGTTCGACGAATTGGCATAGAGCAGGGTGTAGCCGTCGGGTGCGGATTGCTTGAGCGCGGCCAGCCCCACCACCCCTTGGGCGCCGGCCTTGTTATCCACCACGAAGGTCTGGCCCAGGGCCGCCTGCAGCTTCTCGCCCAGCCAGCGCGAGACGATGTCGGTCTGGCCGCCGGGCGGGTAGGGCACGATGATCTTGACCGGCCGGTTGGGCCAGGCCTGGGCCAGGGCGGCGCCGGCCGGCAGGGCCAGCAGCAGGGCCAGGGCGAGACGGCGGCTCAGGTCGGTCGGCATGCGGGTCTCCGGTGGGGCCGATCGCGCCGGGCCAGTCCCTGGCCCGGTCGCGTGTCGGTGCTGCGCAGGATGGCGCGGCTGCCGCCGGCGGTCTGTCGCCCCGGTGCCAGGCCGGCGCCCGGCGCCGCATGCGGGTGGCCGGCCGCGCCAGGCCTGCGGCATAGTCGGCTTTTCAGGCGAGGGCATGGACCATGGCAGAGGATGTGCTGAAAATCGAGCGCGAGGGCCCGGTGGCCTGGGTCACCCTGAACCGGCCCGAGCGGCTGAACGCACTCGACCGCGAACTGTCGCAGGCGCTGCTGGACTGCTTCAGCGCGCTGCGCCACCAGATCGACACCCGGGTGGTGGTGCTGCAGGGGGCAGGCCGCACCTTCTGCGCCGGGCTGGACCTGCACGAACGCCAGGGCGGCGGGGCATCGGCCGACAGCGCCAACCCCTTCGAGACCCAGCACCGCATCCGCGACATCATGATCGCGATGCGCCGCTGCCCGCAGCCGGTGATCGGCATCTGCCAGGGCGCGGCCAGCGGCGGGGGCTTCACCCTGGCGCTGGCCTGCGATGTGCGCCTGGTCACGCCCGATGCGCGCATGAACGCGGCCTTCATCAAGATGGGCCTGACCGGCTGCGACATGGGGTCCAGCTATTTCCTGCCCCGGCTGGTGGGCAGCTCGGTGGCGGCGGAACTGCTGCTGACCGGCCGCTTTCTCGGTGCCGCGCGCGGCCAGGCGCTGGGCCTGTTCAGCCATGTCGGCCCGCTGGCCGAGCTGCAGGCCGAGGCCCGCGCGCTGGCCAACGACATGCTGGCCACGTCGCCGCTGGGCCTGCGCCTGACCAAGGAGGGCCTGCAGCATGCGGTGGACGGCCAGAGCATGGAGGCGGTGATGGCCATGGAAGACCGCCAGCAGGTGCTGTGCGCGCGCGGGCCCGACTTTGCCGAGGCCATAGACGCCTTCCTGCACAAGCGCGCGCCGGCCTTCGCACAGAAGATCTGAGAGCCTGTGATTTATTCCGACATGCCCGCTCACCACCCCAAAAGACGCCCGCTCGTCGTTGCAAATGCTCGTCATAGCCCGGGCTATGACTGCGCTTTGCGCCTAGATCGCGCGCCTTTTTGGGCGTTGCTCGGT
>JANNZD010000215.1:0-2109 GCA_031410435.1 Betaproteobacteria bacterium
TTTCGGGTTTCGGCGCTGTAGACGCCGAAGCTGGCGCGGGCGGCCGGGTCGCGGTCGGCCGTGGCGGCACAGTTGCCATTGAGCGCGCGCAGCCAGGGCTTGGCAGCGCCGGTGCTGGCCGGGTGGCTGGCATTGCAGGACTGGTCGCTGGCGCTGCTGCCCAGGTTGAGCGCCAGGTCCAGGCTCAGGCTGCTGCCGGCCGGGCTGGGCGCGGCCAATGTGATCAGGCCGCTGCCGCTGCTCAGGCTGAGGCCGCTGGCGCTGCTGGCCGCGCTGCTGGCCGCGCCGCCGGAGGTGCGCGGGTTGGACAGCACCACGCTGCCCGCAGCCAGGCTGGTGCAGCTGTCGGCGCTGTTGAGCACCCAGGCATTGGCGCTCCAGTATTCGGCCACGGCGGCCACCTGCAGCGCGGCGCGCGCATTGCCAAAGGCATTGGATAGGCGCAGCCGGCCGCTGCGCAGCGGCATGCTGGCCTCGGTGTAGCCGGCCGAGCTGGCGCCGTCGGCATCGCTGGCGCGCAGCAGCAGGGTCTGCGGCGCGGTGCTCTTGCTGGTGAAGCTGTAGCTGGGTGAGCCGGCTGCCACCCCGGCGCTGAAGGCGGCTGCGGCGATGCTGTTGCCGGCCAGGCTGCCCAGGCCGAGCGCGCCGCCGTCCGACAGGGTCAGGGCCTTGGCAAAGACCGCGCCGAGCGCGCCGCTGCCGTCGTAGTTGACGGTGGTGGTGGGGCTGCCCAGGCCATTGCGGGCGGTGACCGTGGCGCTGAAGGCCTGGCCGGCATAGCTGAAGCTGCCGCAGGCGGGGCTGGCCGCGACGTCGAAGTGGTGCGGGATGAATCGGCCCACATTGCCCGAGGCGGTGCCGGCCACATTGCCGGTGCCCAGGTAGTCGCTGTCGGTCAGGCTGGGGCTCAGGCTGATGATGCCCACCTCGGGCCAGTTGAAGCTGCTGCCGGTGGCCGCGCCGCCACTGAAGGCGCCGAAGCTGGTGGCATTGTTCAGCGCCGGCGCCGCGCCGCCGCTGGGTTGCACCAAGGTGGCGGCCAGGCGCACCGTCTTCGGGCTGATTTCCTGGCCGAAGTTGGGGGTGGCATTGCCGCCTGAATCCAGCGCCGTGACGGTGGCCGAAAAGGCCTTGCCGGCCGGCATGAAGGCGCTGCCGCTGGCCGCGCTGGCCGCCGGGTTGTTGCCGGGGCTGGCGATGGCGCCGGTGGCACAGTCGCCGGCGGCGTAGTTGCTGCAGCGGATGGCGGATACCGCCAGCCCGGCCGGCCGCACCACAAAGGCATTGCTATTGCCGGCCAGCGGGCCGGCCAGCGCGCCGCTGGCGGCCTTGCTGGCATGCAGCGTGATCTGGCCGACATCGGCATAGTTGAAGCTGAAAGGCGCGTTGCCGTTGGCATCGAAGGTCATGGGCACGGCCGTGCTGCTGGTCACCGCGCTGCTGGGGTTGCCGGCGATGGCCACTGCGCTGCTGCCGGTCAGGGTCAGCCGGTTGCCCGCCGAGCAGCTGGTCGGGTTGTTGCACTGGGTGGCCCAGTTCACGCTGTTGGCACCGGTCAGTGCGGCCTCGCAGGCCTGGGTGGTGGTGTTGGTCTTGACCGCGCGCAGCACATAGCTGGCGGATGTCGAGCCGGCGGTTTGGGTGGGCAGCGTGGCTGCGGCACCGTTCACGACGCTGGCGATGATGAAGCCTGCGGCCGTGTAGCTGATGCTGCAACTGCTGCCGGCCGCGCAGCTGCTGCCATTGGGGCAGCATTTGCGGGCGTTGGTGGCCAGCGCCTGCTCGCCGGACAGGGTGACGGTGGCGACGGCGCCGGTGGCGGCCGAGGCATGACTCAGCGTGGTGCTGGCCACGCCCATGGCATCGAAAGACAGCACGGTGCCGGCCAGCGCGCCGGCGCTGGTGCCCAGGGTGGCTTCATAGCCTGCCAGCGTGGTGGCCTTGTTGGTGCAGGGGCTGCTGCTGTTGGCGCAGGCGGTGACGGTCACGCTGCTGGCCAGGCAGCTCAGCCCGGTGCTGGGCAGGCTGATCTCGTAATGGTCGATGCCCGAGGTGCAGGCATGGGTGCTGGTCGTCAGGGATTGGATCTCCAGCGCGCTGAGCGCGCCG
>JANNZD010000216.1:0-6287 GCA_031410435.1 Betaproteobacteria bacterium
TGCCCGCTCACCACCCCAAAACGCACCCGCTCGTCGTTGCAAATGCTCGCCATAGCCCGGGCTATGGCTGTGCTTGTGCGCCTAGATCGGGCACGTTTTGTGGCGTTGCTCCGACACGCTCGAAATCCTCTCAGCCTCTGAAGCCTGCCGACGCCGCTGCGCCTGCGCCGCGCCAGCGCGTCCCGCTGCCCAGCCCGGCGGCGCTGCCGAACTGAGCCTGGCCATGTCCGGCGCGCCCGACGCCCCGCCCGACCAGGGCCTGAAACGCGCCCTGCTGGCGGTGCTGAGCCCGCTGGCGCGGCTGGCGGTGGCCCGCGGCATCACCCATGCCGCGCTGGATGAGCTGCTCAAGCAGGCGCTGGTGGCGGCCGCCGACCACAGCCATGCCGACTTGCCGGCGCACCGCCGGGTCAGCCGCATCACCACCGCCACCGGTATCCACCGGCGCGAGGTGAGCCGGCTGGTGGACCAACTTCGCAGCGGCGCCAGTGCGGCAGACATGCCGGCCCGCTCGCATGCCAGCGAGTTGTTCACCCATTGGCGCACCGACCCGGCCTATGCCGACCGGCGCGGCTCGCCGGCCGAGCTGGCGCGCCAGGGCCCGGCGCCCAGTTTCGAGAGCCTGGCCCAGGCCATCACCCGCGATGTGCATCCGCGCAGCCTGCTCGACGAGTTGCTGCGCCTGGGCCTGGCCGCCCATGACCCCGGGCGCGACACGGTGCGCCTGGTGCGCGAGGCCTTCGTGCCCCAGGGCGACGCCGGACAGATGGCCGGCGTGCTGGGCCGCAATGTCGGCAGCCACCTGGCCAGCGCGGTGGACAACCTCTTGCTGGGCGACCGCCAGCACCTGGAGCAGGCGCTGTTTGCCAATGGCCTGAGCGCGGCTTCGGTGCAGGTCTTCCAGCGCCTGGCCAGCGACCAGTGGCAGGCGCTGATGGACCGCATGGTGCCCCAGCTCGAGGCCCTGGTGGCGCGCGACGCGGCCGACACCAGCGGCCCGGCCGCGGCCGACCCCGACCAGCCGGCGCCGCCCCGCCACGCGGTTCGCCTGGGGCTGTACACCCATACTGATGCCCCCCCTGCGCCGGCGCCAGCCCCGGGCGCGCCTGCCGCTTCGGACACCCGCCCATGACCGCCCCCACCGCCCCCACCCCTGCCGACCCACCGCGCCGCCCGGTGCAGCGCTGGCGCTGGCTGGTCAGCCCGGGCCGGCGCCTGCAGCGCCGGGCCCTGCGCCGGCTGCGCCATTACCGCACCGACCTGCTGGCCTTCTGCGGTGCGCTGCTGTTTGCCGGCCTGGCGGCGCTGCTCACCGGCTCACTCAGCGCTTGCGGCGGCGGCGTGGGCAGCGAGGGTACCGGCTCCTTCGCGTCGGGCACCATCACCGGCTATGGCTCGATCATCGTCAACGGCGTGCGCTTTGACGAAAGCGCAGCCCAGGTCAGTGACGACGACGGCCAGCCGCTGGCGCGCAGTGACCTGGCCCTGGGCATGGTGGTGCAGATCAGCGCTGGGGCGATCAGCCGCGCCAGCGACGGCAGCAGCAGCGCTGTGGCCAGCAGTGTGCGCACCCAGCGGGCGCTGGTCGGCCCGGTGGACCAGGTCGACCTCGCAGCGGGCCGCCTGAGCCTGCTGGGACAGACCGTGCGGGTGGCGGCGGACACGGTCTTTGATGCGCGCCTGAGCGGCGGCCTGGCCGCGCTGCTTGTTGGCCAATGGCTGGAGGTCTACGGCTTCTACAACCCCGCCCTGGCGGCCTTTGTGGCCACCCGGGTGGCGGTCAGCGCGCCCAGCGCCGGGCTGCGGGTGAGCGGCACGGTGGCAGCGGTGGACAGCGCGGCCCAGACCCTGCACCTGGGCAGCCAGACCTACAGCCTGGTGGGCAGCGGTGCCAACCCGGCGCCGGATGCGCACATCACCCTGCGGTTGCAGCCGGCGCGTGATGACCAGGGCCGCTGGGTCGTCAGCGGCGAGAGCGCGCCGGGCGGCGCGCCGCAGGACCGCGACGGCGCCCGGCTCGACGGCCTGGTCAGCCAGGTGCTGTCGGCCAGCCGCTTCGTGCTGGACGGCGTGCTGGTCGACAGCAGCGCGGCCCAGGTCAGCGGCAGCGTGGCAGTCGGCAGCAAGGCCGAGGTCAGCGGCACGCTGCGCGCCGGCGTGCTGATCGCCAGCCAGGTCGAGGCGGCCACCGAGAAGCCGCGCACCTATGAGCTCAATGGCACGCTGAGCAATCTGGACAGCCTGCGGCGCAGCTTCGTGATCCGCGGCACCAGCGTGAGCTATGCGCGCAGCGATGTGGTGTTCGACAAGGGCAGTGCGGCCCAGCTGGCGGGCTACACCGGCAAGCTGAAGGTCGAGGGCATGCTCTCGGCCGACCGCACCTGGGTCGAGGCCACGCGGGTGCGCTTCGAGGGCAACTGAGCGGGTCAGTTGCTCACATGCACCTGGCGCCGCCGCTCGACATAGGCCGGGCTGGCCACGCGTGAGGCGTCGGGGCAGGCGGTGGCCGCGCTGCTGCTGTTGCAGGCGATGGCGTCCACCGTGTACAGCCGCACCACGCGCGGCACCCCCGGGCTGGTCTCGCCCTCGTTGTAGGTGCGCGAGTCGCAGCTGACAGTCACGCGCAGGCCGCTGGCGTCGGTGGCGTTCAGGTCGAGGGTCTGGCTGGCATTGCTGCAACTGGTCCAGCTGCCCTTGAGGGCCTGGTACAGGCCCCATTCGATGCCGCTGCGGGCCGCCGCCGACGCGCGGGTCGACAGCAGGTCTTGGTGCGACACGGTCTGGCCCTGGATGCCCAGGCGCAGCACCGCCGCGGCCAGCGCCGCCAGCGCCACCAGCACCACGATCACCGCCACCGCGCCCAGGCCACGGCCGGGGGCGGGTGCGGGGCCGCTGCGCGGGCTCATGGCGCGTTCACCACATGGCCGCCAAAGACCAGGCTGGCGGTCTCGTTGTTGCGGGTGAACTCGAGCTGGATCGAGACAAAGCCGCTCTGCTGGGTGGCGCCCTGGTTGGCGTCATAGAGAAAGCGGCAGCTGCGCAGCGCAGTGGCCACCACGTCGGCGCCGCTGGTGGCCGGGCAGGCGCCGGGCGCGGCGGCATTGAAGCCGTAGTTCTTCAGCCGGTAGAGCACGCCGGGCGCATTGCCCTGGCTGTCCAGCGTGCTGCTGGCGCCGCTGCAGACATAGAACACCGCCTTCTGGGCGTTGGGCACGATGGTGAAGCTGGCGCCGTCATAGCCGAGCGGAAACTGCATCGCGCTGATGGCCAGGCGGTGGCGCCCGAAGATAGCGGCCGGGCTGCTGATGCCGGTGATGGCCGTGCGGTTGCTGCCGCCGTAGACATCGCCCGAATTCTGGTTGTTGACCACCACCCAGTCGCCCACCGCCGGCGTCACATGCAGCGGCGTGAGCACATCGAAGCTGCTGGTGGCGGCCGCCGGGTCGACCGCCGCTGCCCCCGGGTTGACCGTGTCGGTGTCGACCCGGTAGCGCCCGCCGGTGCTGGTGGGCACCACCTCGAAACAGGCGGTGGACGGGGTGCGTATCGAATTGGGCACCGCCATGCGGATGTCCAGCAACATGCGGCGCATCGCGTGGTCGGCCTCGGTGGCCAGGTCGTTGCGGGTGCGCAGGCCGATCCAGGTGTCGAAGGCCGGCTTGAAGAACAGGGTCACGGTCGCCGCCATCAGGCCGAACAGCACCAGGGTGACGATCAGCTCGATCAGCGTGAAGCCGCGCTGCGGCGCGCGCGGTTTCAAGGGGTGGCGGGTGGGCAGGCGGCTCATGGTGCGGCGTAGTCGGTGCGCCAGGTCTTGAGCGTCAAGCTGTCACCGCCATGGCTGACGCTGACCGTGATCTGCCGGGCCGCGTTGACGCCGGCCAGCGTGCCTGCCACCACGCTGGCGCTGATGTTGTAGCTGGCCAGCGCCGGGATCACCACCCCGTCGATGGTGCACACGCCGGTGCTGCTGTAGCCGTGGTAATCGGCGATGTCGTTGTAGGTGTCGCGGGCGCAGCCGGCGGGTGCGCTGTTGGCCGCCGCCGCATAGGGCTTGAGCGCGATCTCCTCCAGCAACTCCTGGGCGATGCCCATCATCTGCTTGCGCAGCACCGGGTCGGCGCTGTGGCGCGCCACCGCGCCAAAGGCCAGCATCACGCCGGCCATGCCCACCCCCAGCACCACTATCGCCAGCAGGGCCTCGGGCAGGGTGAAGCCGCGCTGGCGGCGGGCCAGCGCGCGCGGATTGTGCTTGGCCGGGCTAGCGCACATGGCCGGTCTCGCCGATCAATTGCAAGGCGGTCTCGCCGGCCAGGCTGACGCTGAAATCGGCCGGGCTGCTGCCGGCACCGTCGCTGCTGATGCGGCCGTCGGGCTGGAAATAAATCGTGCCGGACGGAGTCTGGGTCAGCGTGATGGCATGGCTGTCAAGGGCCCAGCGGGCGTCGCCGTCGGGGCCGGCGATCGGGTTGCTGCAGGCGCTGGCCGGGTTGGCGCTGGCCATCGTCAGGCGGATCTCGCCGGTGGCCAGCGTGGCGCACACCAGCCGGCGGTGGCCCTGGGCCAGCACCCGGCCCTGCAGCAGGCCGGCCTTGACCTGGTCGCGCCAGGCCGCGCTTTGCAGTGCCAGCGCGCCGCCCAGCCGGGGCAGGGCCACGGCGGCCAGCACGCCCACCAGGACCAGCACCGCGATCAGCTCCACCAGCGTCACGCCGCGGGGCAGCGGGCGGGCGCGCCGGCGCGGCTCAGAAGATTTCGCGCACATGCACGGTCTTTCGGGTTTCGGCGCTGTAGACGCCGAAGCTGGCGCGGGCGGCCGGGTCGCGGTCGGCCGTGGCGGCACAGTTGCCATTGAGCGCGCGCAGCCAGGGCTTGGCAGCGCCGGTGCTGGCCGGGTGGCTGGCATTGCAGGATTGGTCGCTGGTGCTGCTGCCCAGGTTGAGCGCCAGGTCCAGGGTCAGGCTGCTGCCGGACGGGCTGGGCGCGGCCAGGCTGAGCAGGCCGCTGCCGTTGCTCAGGCTGATCGCGCTGGCGCTGGTGCTGGCGGTGCTGACCGCGCCGGCGGGGCTGCGCGGGTTGGACAGGGCCACGCTGGCGGCCGGCAGCGTGGTGCAGCTGTCGGCGTTGTTGAGCACCCAGCTGTTGCCGCTCCAGTAATCGGCCGCCACCGCCAGTTGCAGGGCGCTGCGGGCATTGCCGAAGGCATTCGCCAGGCGCAGCCGGCCATAGCGCAGCGGCGTGGCGCCGGCCACCGCAGTGCTGCTCATGGTCACGCCGTCGCTGTCGACCGGGGTGGCGCGCACCGTCACGCTGGCCTCGGCCACCGGGGTGGCCGGCCGGCTCACCTGGTGGCGGGCGCTGATGCTGGCCGCGCCGTTGATCCAGCTGCCGCTGGGTGCGGTGCTGCTGCCGGCCAGGCTGGCACCGGCCGGCAGGCCGCTGGCGCTGAAGCCGAGTGCGGCCCAGCTCGTCACATCCAGTTTGGCGAAGGCACCGGTGTAGTTCTGCGTCAGCCCGTTGCCCGCAGCCTCGGCGCGCAGCGCAAAGCCGGTGCTGAATCCATCCTGGCCGAAATAGCTGAAGCTGCCGCTGCAGGCCGGGTTGGCGCCGCCGGTGGTCAGCGAAAAATGGTCAGGGATGAAGCGGCCGATGTTGGCGCTGGTGGTGCCGGTGAGCGGCCCGGTGCCCAGGTAGTCGGCGTCGGCGATGCTGGGGGTCAGCGTGAGGATGCCGACCTCGCTCCAGGCCAGGTTGCTGAGCGTGGCCACGCCATTGCTGAAGCTGGCGCCAGCGATGCTGGCATTGGCCAGGGTACCGGCCGCGCCGCCTGCGGGCAGCACCAGGCTGGGTGTCAGCAGCACGCCTTCGGGGGCGGTCTCCTTGCCGAAATTGGGCGCTGCGGCGCCGCTGCTGGTGGTGGCGGTGAGGGTGGCGCCAAAGGCCTCGCCGGCCTTGACGAAGGCGCCGCCGGTGGCACTGCTGGCGGACGGGTTGGCCCGGTTGGGGCTGGCGGTCTGCGCCACCGCGCTCAGCAGCAGGCTGGCGGGGCGGGTGACAAAGGCATTGCTGCTGCCGCTGAGTGCTGCGCCATTGGCCGTGGTGCTGGCCCACAGCCGCACCTGGCCCACATCCTGGAAGCTGAAGCTGAAGGGGGCGTTGCCGTTGGCATCGAAGCTCATCGCCACGGCGGTGTAGCTGGAAACGCCGCTGGCCGGGTTGCGCTGCACGGTGGTGGCCGCGCCGCCGTTGACCTGCATCAGGTTGCTGGCGCTGCAGGTGCTCGGGTC
>JANNZD010000217.1:0-8491 GCA_031410435.1 Betaproteobacteria bacterium
GAAGAACATCGACCTCGACATCCCCAAGCATGCGCTGGTGGTGATCACCGGCCTGTCGGGCTCGGGCAAGAGCAGCCTGGCCTTCGACACCCTGTATGCCGAGGGCCAGCGCCGCTATGTCGAGAGCCTGTCGGCCTATGCGCGGCAGTTCCTGCAGTTGATGGACAAGCCCGATGTCGACGTGATCGAGGGCCTGAGCCCGGCGATCAGCATCGAACAGAAGGCCACCAGCCACAACCCGCGGTCCACCGTGGGCACGGTCACCGAGATCCACGACTACCTGCGCCTGCTGTATGCCCGCGCGGGCACGCCCTACTGCCCCGACCATGACCTGCCGCTGCAGGCCCAGAGCGTGGGCCAGATGGTGGACGCGGTGCTGGCCCTGCCCGAGGACACCCGGCTGATGGTGCTGAGCCCGGTGGTGCGCGACCGCAAGGGCGAGTTCGTCGAGCTCTTCGCCGACATGCAGGCGCGCGGCTATGTGCGCTTCCGGGTCGACGGCGTCATCGTCGAGGCCAACGAGCTGCCGGCGCTGAAGAAGAACGAGAAACACGACATCGATGTGGTGATCGACCGGCTCAAGACCCGGCCCGAGATGAAGCAGCGCCTGGCCGAGAGCTTCGAGGCCGCGCTGCGTGCCGCCGACGGCCGGGCCATCGGGCTGGAGATGGACGGCGCCGCCGATGCCGGGCCGCCCCAAGTCGGCGGCACGCCCGCTCGGGGGGCGGACGCGCAGCGGCCAGGGGGCCACGGCCGCGAACACCTGTTTTCCAGCAAATTCGCCTGCCCGGTGTGCAGCTATGCGCTGCCCGAGCTGGAGCCGCGGCTGTTCAGCTTCAATGCGCCGATGGGGGCCTGCCCGCATTGCGACGGCCTGGGCGTGCAGACCGTGTTCGACCCCGAGCGGGTGGTGGCCTTCCCGACCCTCAGCCTGGCCGGCGGCGCCGTCAAGGGCTGGGACCGGCGCAATGCCTACACCCACTCGATGCTCGAGAGCGTGGCGCGCCACTACGGCTTCGACATCGAGACGCCCTATGAGAGCCTGCCGGCCGCCGCCCAGCAGGCCCTGCTCTACGGCTCGGGCACCGAGGAGATCGAGTTCGTCTATGAGGCCGAGAACGCCAAGGGCAAGTCGCGCAGCGTCAAACGCGCCCACCCCTTCGAAGGCATCATCCCCAACTTCGAGCGGCGCTACCGCGAGACCGATTCGGCCACCGTGCGCGAGGACCTGGCCCGCTACCAGGCCGCCAAGCCCTGTGCCCATTGCGGCGGGGCCCGGCTGCGGCGCGAGGCCCGGCATGTCTTTCTGCAGGGCAGTGACCCGGCGCAGCCGCGCCAGGCGATCTACCAAGTCGAACATGCCACGCTGGCCGAGGCCCTGGCCTACTTCGACGCGCTCACCCTGATCGGCGCCAAGGCCGAGATTGCCGACAAGGTGGTGCGCGAGATCCGCGCCCGGCTCAAGTTCCTCAATGACGTGGGCCTGAATTACCTCAGCCTGGACCGCAGCGCCGACACGCTCTCGGGCGGCGAGAGCCAGCGCATCCGCCTGGCCAGCCAGATCGGCAGCGGCCTGACCGGGGTGATGTATGTGCTGGACGAGCCCAGCATCGGCCTGCACCAGCGCGACAACGAGCGCCTGATCGGCACCCTGCGCCACCTGCGCGACCTGGGCAACAGCGTGCTGGTGGTCGAGCATGACGAGGACATGATCCGCGCCGCCGACCATGTGATCGACATGGGCCCCGGCGCCGGCGTGCATGGCGGCCGGGTGATCGCCCAGGGCACGCCCGACCAGGTGGCCGCCCACCCCGACAGCCTGACCGGGCGCTACCTGTCGCAGGTGCTGTGCATCGAGGTGCCCGAACTGCGCCACACCTGGGCCCCGGCCGCCGCGCCCGCCGTGGCCACCGCGACCCCCTCCGCCAACAAGGGCGACAAGGCGCCGGCCTGGCCCAGCTTCACCGCGTCCAGCGCCAGTTGCCTGCGTCTGATCAATGCCCGCGGCAACAACCTGAAGAATGTCACCGCCGAGATCCCGGTGGGCCTGCTGACCTGCGTTACCGGGGTATCCGGTTCGGGCAAGAGCACCTTGATCAACGACACGCTCTACACCGCCGTGGCGCGCAAGCTCTACCACAGCCATGCCGAGCCGGCGCCCTACGACGAGATCGAGGGCATGGACGCCTTCGACAAGGTCATCAATGTCGACCAGAGCCCGATCGGCCGCACCCCGCGCAGCAACCCGGCCACCTACACCGGCCTGTTCACGCCGATCCGCGAGCTGTTTGCCGAGGTGCCGATGGCGCGCGAGCGCGGCTATGGCTCGGGCCGCTTCAGCTTCAACGTCGGCGCGGCCAGCGGCGGCGGGCGCTGCGAGGCCTGCCAGGGCGACGGCGTGCTGAAGGTGGAGATGCATTTCCTGCCCGATGTCTATGTGCCCTGCGACACCTGTGCCGGCAAGCGCTACAACCGCGAGACCCTGGAGGTGGCCTACAAGGGCCGCAACATCAGCGAGGTGCTGGGCATGACGGTGGAAGAAGCGCGCGGCTTCTTCAGCGCGGTGCCGGCGCTGGCGCGCAAGCTGCAGACCCTGCTGGACGTGGGCCTGGGCTACATCACGCTGGGCCAGAGCGCCACCACCCTGTCGGGCGGCGAGGCCCAGCGGGTCAAGCTGGCACTGGAGCTGAGCAAGCGCGACACCGGCCGCACCCTCTACATCCTGGACGAACCCACCACCGGCCTGCACTTTGCCGACATCGAGCTGTTGCTGCGCGTGCTGCACCAGCTGCGTGACGCCGGCAACACCATCGTCGTGATCGAGCACAACCTGGACGTGATCAAGACCGCCGACTGGGTGATCGACATGGGCCCCGAGGGCGGCGCCGGCGGCGGCCAGGTGCTGTCGGTCGGGCCGCCAGAAGTGATCGCGGCCTGCGCCGGCAGCCATACCGGGCGCTTCCTCAAGGCCCTGCTGGGCCCGGGCCGTTGAGCTGGCGGCGCGTTGCGGCGCCCTACACTGCGCCGCAGCCCGCAGGAGCCCCGCCATGAGCTTGGTCATCGAGTACTACTTCGCCCCGCAATCGCCCTGGACCTATCTGGGCCACCCGCGTCTGCAGGCCATCGCTGCGGCAGCGGGCGCGCGCATCGAGGTGCTGCCCGCCGACATGGGCCGCATCTTTCCCTTGTCGGGCGGCTTGCCCCTGCCCAAGCGGGCGCCGCAGCGCCAGGCCTACCGGCTGGTGGAATTGGCACGCTTCAGCCAATACCTGGGGCTGCCGCTGACGCTGCAGCCGCGGCATTTCCCGGTGCCGGCCGACGACGCGGCGCGCCTGATCATCGCGGTGCAACAACAAGACGGCGATGCCGCCGCGCTGGCCCTGGCGGGCGCCGTGATGCGCGCCGTGTGGGTCGAGGAGCGCAATATCGCCGACCCCGCCACCTTGGCCGCGCTCCTGGCCGAGACCGGCCTGGCAGCGGCCCGGGCCGACGACGCGCGCGCCGCCGCCGCCCAGCAGGGCTACGACGCCAACACCGACCGGGCCATTGCGCTGGGTGTGTTTGGCGCGCCGACCTATGTGGTCGACGGCGAATTGTTCTGGGGCCAGGATCGGCTCGATTTCCTGCAGCGCCGGCTGGCGGCTTGACAGGCCCCGGTTGCTGCAGCCGCTGCCGGCCTTGCACGGCGTCGATGGCGACCGGCTGGCGCGCGAGCGGCCGGACCCGCAGCGGCCCGCGCTTCGACGCCCGTTGCCGCCAATCCCTGCAGGCCTTGTCGCGTCGTGATACCGCCGTGCCGCTGGCGCACGACCATCAACACCGCCTGACCATGGCAGCGCTTTGGCCGGGGCCGGCGTGCAAGCCCTCAGGCCACTGCGACCGGGGCTGCGCAGCCGGTGCCAGAAACGATAAAGCCGGCGCAATGGCCGGCTTGCGGTTCTGGCCAAGGGGGCCAACGGCCCCTTGACGATCACTTCAGGTGGGCGTTGATCAGCTTGGTCATCTCGAACATCGAGACCTGCGCCTGCTTGAAGATTTCCTTCAGCTTGGCATCGGCGTTGATCATGGTCTTCTTGGCCTTGTCCTGCAGGCCGTTCTTCTTGATGTATTCCCAGACCTTCTTGGTCACCTCGGTGCGCGGCACGGCTTTGTCGCCGATGATCGCGGCCAGCTGGGCGCTGGGCGTCATGGCCTTCATGAAGGCGGCATTGGGCGTGCGCTTGGCGGCCGGTGCGGCCTTCTTGGCCGCTGCCTTCTGGGCCGGCGCCGCAGCCGGCGGGGCGGCTGCGGCAGGCTTGGCGGCGGGCGCCGCCTTCTTGGCCACAACGGCCTTCTTGGCGGGTGCCGCCTTCTTTGCGGCCGGGGCCTTCTTGGCCGGTGCGGCCTTCTTTGCAGTTGCCATTTGTATCTTCTCCATCACGTGGTTGGTTGATGTGCGGTGGCCTGGGCCAAGGGCTGCATGAACCCCTGTTTCTCTCAAGACCGCTGCGCTCGCAATGGTAATGCCAGCGACACGGGCTGAGAAGCGGTTTTCCCTCGTAAAACAGGCGGTTGGGCCCTGTGAAACCCGCTTTTGTCGTGCCCGCGCCGCATGGCCCGGCCCGGCAGCTGGCAAGGGCCATGGGCCAGGCTGCGAAGTGCCTTGCGCGCATACCGTCACCGGTACGGCTGGGGAGGGTCCGGGACTGTCCTCTGGCGCTATGCTCGGCAGCATGAAACTCTTGCTGCGATGGTTGTTGCTGGCGGCCGCCCTGCTCCTGGTGGCCCACCTCTACCCCGGTGTGAGCCTGGCCAGCTTCGGCGCGGCCATGGTGGCCGCGCTGGTGCTGGGCCTGTTCAATACCCTGGTGCGTCCGCTGCTGGTGCTGTTGACGCTGCCGGTGACCGTGGTCACGCTGGGCCTGTTCCTGTTCGTCATCAATGCCTTGATGTTCTGGGCGGCGGCGGGCGTATTGGACGGCTTCCATGTCGCCGGCTTTGGTGCGGCCCTGATCGGCTCGCTGATCTACAGCCTGTGCGGCATGGTGATCGACCTGGCGGTCGAGCGAATCTTCAGCCGCAGCGAAGGCTGAACCCCCGCCAAGCCTGTCGGGCCCCGTGGCCCCCAGGCCTCACTCGGGCTCGGGATTGCGTGGCCCGCCCCCCGGCCGGCGCTGGTCGGCCACCCACTCACGGCGCTGGGTCTGCAGGTCGCGCAGCCGCGCATCGATCACCGAGGCTTCGATGAAGTCGATGCGTGTCCCGGCGACCTCGCGGCGCGCCAATTGCTGGCCAGCCCGCAGGCGATCGATGGCGCCGGGCAGGTTGCCCAGCGCGGCTTGCGCTTCGGCATCGGCGCGCAGGGCGCGCAGGCGCTGGCCCAGCTGCTGGCTGGCCTGCGACAAGAGCTGCCAGGCCGCGGCATCGTCGCGGTGCTCGCTCACCCAGGTCTGCAAGGCCTCGGCATTGCGTTGCAGCGCTGCGGCGTCACCCTCGGCCAGGGCCACTTCGGCGCGCAGCAGCAGGTTGGCGCGTGCGGGCGTGACCAGCGCGCCCAGGGCCCGGTCTGTCAGGGCCTTGTCCTGGCGCGCCAGCGCCAGGCGCACCGCCAGGTGGTCCAGGGCCTGGCGGGCGGTCGGGTCAAGCCCGGTGCCCGGGCTGGCCAGCAAGGCGCGGGCCGCCGCCGCGTCCTTGTCGGCGCGATCAAAGTCGCGCAGCAGGGTCGACGCCAGCGCGCCGGTGTAGAGCGCCACCAGCCTGTCGGCCGGGCTGAGTGCCGCCATCGCGCCGCGGCTGTCCAGGTCCTGCAGCCGGCGCAGGGACTGGGCCGAGGGGTCCATCAGCACCTTGGCGCGGGCCTGCATCAGGGCATGCCCGGGTGTGGTGACCATCGCCGCGTTGCGCTCGGCATGCTGGCCGCCGGCGCTGGACTGCACCATCTGGCGTGCCTCGCCCACCCGCTCTGAGGACAAGGGGTGGCTGCGCAGGTAGGGGAAGCCGCCGTTGTCGTTCAAGCGTGCCGATTGGTCCAGCTTGTCGAACATGCCGGCCATGCCGGCCGGTGCAAATCCGGCCTCGCCCATCAGGGCCAGGCCGGTGCGGTCGGCTTCGCGCTCCATGTCGCGCGAGAAGTTCAGCTGCGATTGCTGGATCGCCGCCTGCCCGCCCATCACGGCGGCCTGCGCGGCGTCGCTGCTGTTGGTGCGGCTGGCCACCACCAGGCCGAGCAGCATGCCCACCAGACCCAGGGTGCTGCTCTGCGATGCCGACGCGATGCTGCGCGCGATATGGCGCCGGGTGATGTGCGACAGCTCATGCGCCAGTACCGAGGCCAGCTCGTCGGCATTGGCCGTCAGCGCGATCAAGCCCAGGTGCACGCCCACGTAGCCGCCCGGTAGCGCGAAGGCGTTGACCGACCGGTCGCGCACCAGAAACAAGGTATACGGAAAGAGGTGGGCGGTATCCACGCCGATGTCGCCGCGCGCCCGCGCGGCGGCCACCAGCGGCTGCCAGAGGGTCTGCACATAGTCCAGCAGCAGTGCGTCGTCCACGTAGTCGGGGTCGCGGCGGATCTCGCGCATGATCTGCTCGCCGACGCGCTTTTCCTGGTTGAGGTTGAAGTCGTCGGACGCCGATTCACCCAGGGCCGGCAGGCGCACCGTGGTCGCCGGCCCGGCCTGCGCCCTTGCCGCGGTGGCGGGGCCCAGCCCCAGGCCCAAGGCCAGTGCCAAGGCCAGGATGCGGCGGCCCGGGCCCGCGCTGTGGGGCAGCGGGTGCCGGGGCGGGTGGCGCAGGCTTTGTGTCAAGGCGGGTGTCAAGGCGGTTGTCCAGGCGGGTGTGCGGGCGGGTGTGCGGGCGGGTGCATCGCGGCAATGAGGCCTGCCAGCGGCAGCCGGCACTGGCCATTTCGTCTTCTATCATGGGGCGATCACGTTGCCACCTTGTTTCGCGCCGCCGGGCGCGCTGTGCCCATGACCTCGCCCACCTCTTTCCGCCCCGACTCGCCCCTGACCCACTTCGACGACCAGGGCCAGGCCCATATGGTGGATGTGGGCGCCAAGCTTGAAAGCCATCGGGTGGCGCGTGCGGTGGGCACCATCCGCATGCTGCCCGCCACGCTGGCATTGATCAGCCAGGGCCAGGCCAAGAAGGGTGATGTGATCGGCATTGCCCGCATCGCCGCGATCCAGGCCGCTAAGCGCACCGCCGACCTGATCCCGCTCTGCCACCCCTTGCCACTGACCCGGGTGGCGGTCGAGTTCACGCTCGACGAGCCGGCCAGCGCGGTGCACATCACCGTGCAGGCCGAGACCGTGGGCCGCACCGGCGTCGAGATGGAAGCCCTGACCGCCGTGCAGGTGGGCCTGCTGACGATCTACGACATGTGCAAGGCGGCCGACCGCGGCATGGTGATGACCGATGTGCGGCTGCTGGAAAAGCGTGGCGGCAAATCCGGGCATTGGGTGGCGGAACTGTAAGTCGTTGGCCGGTCAGCGCTTCCTACTCGACCGGTCTTGCCCGGCTGCAAACCGCTGTTGTTCATCGGGTGAGTGCCCGAATGGGCAGGGCGAGTGGGGCACCAGTGGATCAAATCCATCAGGGCGCTGTGCGCGGCTAGGGCCCTGTGGGCCGCCCTCAGCTGGCCGACCACCTGCAGGCCCGGGCGCATGAACTGGGCGAAGAAGAATCCAAGCGCCAAGGCCAGCAGCGCGAACACGCCTCAGTGCCGCCGGTTGGACCAGAGCCAAAACCTGTCGGGTGACATCACGGTAACTTTCTCCCCAAGTGCTTTGTCTTTGTCATGCAGTTGCGCGACGGCCCGGCTTTCGGGGCGGTGCGCGAGGCGGCGCCCTGGCCTTCAGGCGGTGGCCTCCGGCTCCGCCATCGCATGCTCCAGCTCCTGCATCGCCGCCTGCGCCAGCTGCGCTCGAAGACCAGCACATTGGTCTCCACGCCCTGGGCGTAGAAGATGCCGGTGGGCAAGCGCAGGATGGTGTGCAGCCGGCACTTGTCCATCAGGTCGGCGCGGATCTGCCTGCCCACATTGCCTTCGAACAGCACGTTGTCGGGCAGCACCACGCCGGCGCGGCCCCCGGGCTTCAGGCCGCGGTAAATGTGCTGCAGGAAGGCGAACTGCTTGTTGCTGGTGGGGAAGCTGAAGTCTCCCCGGCTGGGCAGGCCGCCGCCCCTCTTGGTGCCGAAGGGTGGGTTGGCCAGGATCAGGCCGGCCGCCAGCAGGCCCTCGCCCTCGCTCGACAGCGTGCCGCCCACCTGCACCGGGCCGGCGCCCACGCCATCGATGTCGTGCAACATGCCGTTCATCAGCGCCAGGCGCTGGGCATCGGGCACCAGTTCCATGCCGACGAAGGCGCGCTGGCTCAGGGCGCCCCGAGTAGCCGGCGTTCCAGCAGGGCCTTGAGGTTGCGCCGGCCGTCGGCAATGACGAGCACGACGATGTTCTGTCCGACGACGCGGTAAATCACCCGGTACGGCTTGAAGTGCACCTGGCGGT
>JANNZD010000218.1:0-5126 GCA_031410435.1 Betaproteobacteria bacterium
AGGCGCCGGGGCGTCAGGTCGTCCCAGACCATGCCGACGATGCGCTCGCCGCAATCGGTGGCCATGCGCGGGTGGGCCGCGTCCATCGCCGGGATCGAGCTGCTGCCGGGCAGCGCCAGGCCCAGGGCCTCGACGATGGCCGTCATGGTGCTGGCCGTGCCCATGGTGTTGCAGGTGCCGGGCGAGCGGGTCATCTTGGACTCGAGAGCCACCCAGTCGGCGTCCGTCAGCTTGCCGGCCTGGTACTCGTCCCAGAACAGCCGGGTGTGGGTGCCGGCACCGATCTGTCGGGTCACGCCGGCCCTGACCTGGCGGTCATTGAGCATCGGCCCGGCGGGGCAGAACAGCGTGGGCACGCCCATGCTGATCGCCCCCATCAGCGTGCCCGGGGTGGTCTTGTCGCAACCGGCCAGCAGCACCACGCCGTCGATCGGGTGGCTGCGCAGCAACTCTTCCACCTCCATCGCCAGGAAGTTGCGGTACAGCATGGTGGTGGGCTTGACCATCACCTCGCCCAGGCCCATGGCCGGCAACTCCAACGGCAGGCCGCCGGCCAGCAGCACACCGCGCTTGACGGACTCGGCCCGCTCGCGCAGATGGGCGTGGCAGGGCGACAGGTCGCTCCAGGTGTTGATGATGCCGATGATCGGCCGGTCCATCACATCCTGGCGGCGCATGCCCATTTGCTGCAGGCGCTGGCGGTGGGCGAAGCCGCGCATGCCGGCATCGGCAAACCAGCGCCGGCTGCGCAGTTCGGCCAGCGACTTGCTCATGCCTGCCGACCCGAGGCGGCGCTGGAACCCGCCGCAGCGACGCTCGAGGCTTTGTCGAAGTGTGGATTGTGCTTCATGATGTTACCGCTAACATCTTAGAGGCTGAACAGTCGCCTGCCTATCCGGCACAACCCTGATCCCCGGCGCAATTTCGGCGCGATCCAATCCCGGCGTCCGGGCACCCGCCTTGGGCCTTCTCCGCTACCCTTGCCCCATGAACCCGCCTGCCCTCGACCCCGTGCCGCGCACCCGCCGTGGCCACGGCCGCATCACCCTGCAGGACGTGGCCGAGGCCGCCGGCATCACCAAGATCACCGTCTCGCGCTACCTGCGCGAGCCCGCGCGGGTAGCCCCCGACACCGCCCAGCGCATCATCGACGCACTGGCCGCCACCGGCTACATGCCCAACAAGCAGGCCGGCATGCTGGCCAGCGGCCGCTCGGGCATGGTGGCGGCCATCGTGCCCAGCCTGGCCAATTCGGTGTTTGCCGAGACGGTGCAGGCGCTGTCCGAAGGCCTGCAGCCGGCGGGCTATGAACTGATGCTGGCCTCGTCGGGCTACTCGCTGCAGCGCGAGCAGGCGCAGATCCGCGCGGTGCTGGGCTGGTCGCCCGACGCACTGGCGGTGACCGGCCACCACCACACGCCCGAAGCCATTGCGATGTTGCGCGCTGCGGCCCGGGCCGGCACCCCGATCATCGAGCTGTGGGATTGCGAGCCCCAGCCCGGCGAATTCATCCAGATCGGCTTCGACCATGCGGCCGTCGGCCGGGCCATGGCCCGGCACCTGGTCGACGCCGGCTACCGCCGCCTGGCCTATGTGGACACCGGCGTGGCGGCGGACTTCCGCGCCCACGAGCGCGGCAAGGCCTTTGCTGCCGAGACCCAGGCCCTGCTGGCCAGGCACGGTGGGCCCAGGCCGCAGCCGGTGCGGCTGCTGACGGCCCCAGCGGGCGATGCCTTCGAGGCCGGCCGCGTCGCACTGCAGCAGTTGCTGTCCGGCGCTGGCCAGCCCCCGGTGGACGCGGCCGCCTTTGCCAACGACCACCTGGCCTGTGGCGCGATGCTCGAAGCGCAGAGGCTGGGCCTGCAGGTGCCGGGCCGGCTGGCCTTGCTGGGCTTTGGCGACTTCGCACTGGGCCGTCAGCTGGCCGGCGGCGTGAGCACGGTGCACCCGCCGCGGCAGGAGATCGGCCAGGAGGCGGCCCGCACGATGATCGAGCTGCTGGCCCTGCCCCTGGCCGAGCGGGCCGCCCGCCTGTCGCGCCAGACGGTGGTGCCCTGGCAGCTGGTGCCGCGCGGCAGCACGGCCGCGATCAGCGCGCCAGCACGGGCCCCGCGGCGCGCCTGACCGGGCCTGCGGCGTCAGCTGGCGGTGATGCCCGCACCGGTGATGATGCGGCCCCAGCGCTCGATCTCGTCGCGCAGAAAAGGCGCGAAATCGCGCGGCCCACGCGCATCCACGCGGAAGCCCTGGGTGCGGGCCCGCTCGTTGATCTCGGCCCCGGCCATGATCGCCAGCACCTCGGTGCCCAGCCTGGCCACCACTGCATCGGGCGTGGCCGCCGGCACCATGATTGCGGTCCAGTTCTCCACCGACAGCCCGGCCAGGCCGGCCTCGGCGGTGGTGGGCACCTCGGGCACCAGCGGATGGCGCGCGCTGCTGGCGATGGCCAGCGCCCGCAGCTTGCCCGACTGCACATGGGCGATGCTTTCGGGCATATTGCTGAAGATCAGGTCCAGCTGGCCACCGATCAGGTCGGTCATGCTGGGCGCGCCGCCCTTGTAGGGGATGTGCTGCACATCGCTGCCCACCAGGCTGTTGAACAGCGCCAGTGTCAGGTGCGGCGGCGTGCCATTGCCCGACGAACCGGCATTGAGCTTGCGCGCCTTGGCCTGGGCCATCAGATCCCTGAAATCCTTGATCGGGCTGGCCGCCGGCACCACCACCAGCATCGGCGAGCCTGCCAGCAACGTCACGGGTTTGAGATCGCGCTGGAAGTCATAGGGCGCCTTGCCCTTGAACAGCGTCACATTGGCCGCATGGGTCAAGGTGATGGCCAGCAGGTTGTAGCCGTCACCCGGCGCCTTGGCCACCACGTCAGCGCCGATCTGCCCACCGTTGCCGGGCTTGTTGTCGATCACCGCGGTGATGCCCCAGCGCGCGCCCAGCTGCTGGCCCACCAGCCGGGCCATCACATCGGTCAGGCCGCCGGGCGGAAACGGCACCACATAGCGCAGCGTGGCGCCGGCCCGGGGGTAGTCGGCCTGGGCCCAGGCGGGTGCGCCCAGCGGGCCCGCGGCCAGCGCCGCGGCGCCGGCCCGGGCCATGAAATCACGTCTGTGCATCGCATTGTCCTGTGGTGGGGCGGCCGCACCGGCCGCCGTGACGCATCATGCCGTGCGCCAGGCCGCCAGCATCGCGTCGGGCACCTCGATACCTTCGGCTTCGGCGCGGCGGCGCAGCGCCTCGCGCCGGGCGCCGGGCAGGCGCACCCCGGCATCGCGCTGCATCTCGGCCACCAGCACCTCGATGCGGTCGAGGAAGCCGCTGCGGCCGGCCAGGGCACCGGGGTCGATGACGAGGAAGGCCTGGCCTATGCCGGGGCGGTTGCCCGCGTCGACGAAGAAGCTGGAGGCCTCGAAGCCGAAGTTCGCGCCGATCACTGCGGTGACCAGCAACTCCACCACCAGGGCCAGCATCGCGCCCTTGGGGCTGCTGGCCGCGCCCAGCGGCAGCATCGACCCCGCCAGGCCGGCCTGCGGGTCGGTGGTGGGCTGGCCGTCACCGTCCAGGGCCCAGCCCAGCGGGATCGGCTGGCCGGCCTTGGCCGCCACCATCAGCTTGCCGCGCGCCACCTCCGACAGGCTGAGGTCGATCATCAGCGGGTCGCACGCGCCCGCTGGCGCGCCGGCCACCACGCGGCGCGGGAACACCGCCGCCACCGGGTTGGTACCGAAGATGGCGTGCTTGCCGCCCGCCGCCGGCATCGCCGCCGGCGAATTGGCGAAACCCAGACCCACCATGCCGGCCGCAGCCACCGCGCGCAGATGATCGACCACCACGCCACAATGGTGGCTGCGCACCACGCCGGCCAGGGCCACGCCATGTGTGCGCGCGGCGTCCACCGCCTGCTGCACGGCCAGCGCACAGGCCGCGAAGGCCAGGCCCTCGCCGGCATCCACCACCAGCGCGCCGCCCTTGCGCTGCAGTACCCGGGGCTGGGCGGCGCCATTGGCGCGGCCGTTGCGCAGGTGGGTGCAGTACTGGCCCACGCGGCTGAGGCCATGCGAGCCCAGGCCCTGCGATTCGGCCAGCACCAGCGCGGCAGCCGTGGCGTCGGCCATGGCCGGGTTGGCACCGGCGCGTTGCAGCGTGGCGCTGACCAGGGCTTGCAATTCAGCGGTCGGCAGCCTCATGCCAGCGCCTCCAGCACCTTGTCGGCGATCAGCAAGCTGACCCGCTCGTTGGATTCGGCCGACACCCCGGCGATATGCGGCGTCAGCAGCAGGTTCGGGCAGCCGTCGAAATGCGGGCTGGCCGGCAAGGGCTCGGCGCCGAAAACGTCGATGGCCGCACCGCCCAGCTGGCCGCTGCGCAAGGCCGCTGCCAAGGCCAGCTCGTCGATGATGCCGCCGCGGGCGGTGTTGATCAGCACCGCGCCCGGCTTCATCGAGGCGATGCGCCCGGCGCTGAACAAGCCACGGGTGGACTCGACCAGCGGCACATGCAGGCTGACCACATCCGACATCGCGATCACCTCATCCAGCCCGGCGCAGCGCACGCCGAGCTGGGCAAAGGCGGGGTGGTCATCGTCCATCATCGCGTCGAAGGCCACCACCTGTATGCCCAACGCCCGGCCCAGGGTGGCGGTGAGCTGGCCTATCGACCCGAAACCGACCAGGCCCAGGGTCTTGCCGGCGGTCTCGCGGCCGTTGGACAAGGCATTGCGCGGCCATTGCCCCGCCGCCACCGCTGGGGTGGCGGCATAGGCCCCGCGCAGCAGCAACATCGCGCTGGCGATCACGTACTCGGCCACGCTCAGCGCGTTTGCGCCGGTGGCCGGTATCACCTGCATACCCACGGCCTCGCAGCCGGGAACGTCGATGTTGTCCAGCCCGACGCCCAGGCGGCCTACCACGGTGCAGCGGCCCAGCGCGGCCAGCAAGGCGCCACGCACCTGGGTGCGGTTGCGCACGATCAGCACGTCGGCATGCGCCGCCTCGGCCAGCAGGCGCGGCGCGTCATCGACCAGCTTGGGGTCGTACAGCACCGCATGGGCGGCCTGCAGGCGCGCTACGGCGCGCTCGTCCATGAACTCGGTGATGACGATGCGCGCCATGTCAGGCGCT
>JANNZD010000219.1:0-11127 GCA_031410435.1 Betaproteobacteria bacterium
CGAAATGACCCATGTGCCCTACCGCGAGATGTCGCAGCTGTTCACGGCGGTGGGCACCAGCGAACTGCACTGGAGCTTTGGCAGCCTGCCGTCCAGCCAGGGCATCTACAAGGCCGGCAAGCTGCGCTATATCGCGGTGGCTGCGGCCAAGCGCCTGCCGCAGATGCCCCAGGTGCCCACCATGGCCGAGGCCGGCGGCCCGGCCGGCTTCGAGGTCAACTCCTTCGTGACGCTGCTGTCGCCCAAGGGCCTGCCAGCGCCGATCAAGGCCAAGATCCATGCCGATGTGCTGAAGGTGCTGGCCGACCCCGAGGTCAAGGCCAAGTTCGACACTTTCGCCTTCGAGACCCTCACCTGGACGCCCGAGCAGATCACCCAGGCCGCCGAAGCCAAGGGCAAGGTCTACGCCGAGCTGGTCAAACGCAAGAACATCAGCCTCGACTGACCCCGCCCCCACCCGCATCCCGCCTGCATCCCACCCGCTGAAGTACCAGGAGCCCCCATGCAGTTTTACCTGAACGGCTACACCCCCGGCGACCCCGACCTCCAGCCCCCCGCACCCGGCGCCGAGCCCCGGCCGGCGGGCCTGCCCGACACCGTGGACGTGCTGATCATCGGCAGCGGCCCGGCCGGCACGGTGCTGGCGGCGCAGCTGGCGGCCTTCCCCGGCATCCGCACCCGGCTGGTCGAGCGCCGCGACGGCCCGCTGCAGGTGGGCCAGGCCGACGGCATCGCCTGCCGCACGGTGGAGATGTTCGAGGCCTTCGGCCTGGGCCAGAAGCTGGTCCGCGAGGCCTACTGGGTCAACGAGACGGTGTTCTGGCGGCCGTCGCCCGAGGACCGCAGCCACATCGTGCGCACCGGCCGGGTGCAGGACACCGAGGACGGCCTGTCGGAAATGCCGCATGTCATCGTCAACCAGGCCCGGCTGCAGCAGTACCTGCTGGACCACATGCGCCAGCAGCCGTCGCGGCTGGTGCCCGACTACGGGCTGGAGTTCGTCAGCTTGACGGTCGAGCCCCAGGGTGAGCACCCGGTCGTCGTGACGCTGAAGGACGTGGCCAGCGGCGCGCAGCAGACCTTGCGCGCCAGGTATGTGGTCGGCTGCGACGGTGCCCGCAGCCGGGTGCGCGATGCCATCGGCGTCGAGCTGCGCGGCGACTTCGCCAACCATGCCTGGGGCGTGGTGGACATGCTGGCCACCACCGACTTCCCCGACATCCGGCTCAAGGCGGCCATCCAGTCGGCCGACGCGGGCAACATCCTGCTGATCCCGCGCGAAGGCGGCTACCTGGTGCGGCTGTATGTCGACCTGGGCGAGACCGACCCGAACCAACGCGAGGCCTTCCGTGACCAGCACACCCAAGCCTCGGTGATCGCCACGGCGCAGCGGGTGCTGCACCCCTACACGCTGGACGTCAAGAGCGTGGCCTGGTTCGCCGTCTACCAGGTCGGGCAGCGCGTCACCGACCGCTTCGATGACGTGCCGCCCGAGCAGGCCGCCACCCGCCTGCCGCGCGTCTTCATCGCCGGCGACGCCTGCCACACCCACAGCGCCAAGGCCGGCCAGGGCATGAACGTGTCGATGCAGGACAGCTTCAACCTGGGCTGGAAGCTGGCCGCGGTGCTGGATGGCCGGGCCAGGCCCGAGCTGCTGCGCACCTACTCGGCCGAGCGCCAGGTGATCGCCCAGGGCCTGATCGACTTCGACAAGGAATGGTCAAAGATCATGGCCTCGCAGCCCCGCGACCCGAACCGGCCCGAACTCGGTGGGGTCGACCCGCAGGAACTGCAGGCCTACTTCGTCAAGTCGGGCCGCTACACCGCCGGCGTGTCGACCCACTACGCGCCCACGACGGCCCTGACCGCCGCGGCCACCCATCAGGCCCTGGCCCGGGGCTTGCCCGTCGGCATGCGCTTCCACTCGGCGCCGGTGGTGCGCCTGGCCGATGCCAAGCCGATGCACCTGGGCCATGTGCACCGGGTCGATGGCGCCTGGCGGCTGTACGCCTTTGCCGACGCCAGCGGCCAGCGGCTGCGCACGCTGGTCGACTTCCTGTGGGATTCGCCGCAGTCGCCGGTGCGCCGCTTCACCCCGGCCGGGGCCGACATCGACAGCGTCATCGACGTCCGTGCAGTCTTCCAGCAAGGGCACCGCGAGCTCAAGGTGGACGAGTTGCCGCCGCTGCTGCTGCCGCGCAAGGGCTGCTTCGGCCTGGTGGACTACGAGAAGGCCTACACGCCCGACCTGAAGCAGGGCCCGGACATCTTCGACCTGCGCGGCATCGACCGCGCGCAGGGCGCCCTGGTCGTCGTCCGGCCCGACCAGTACGTGGCCCATGTGCTGCCGCTGGACGCGCTGGGCGAACTCGGCGCTTTCTTCGGGCAGTTCCTGCGCGATCGCGCCTAGGCACTGCCACCCTGGCCGCCGCCGGCCCGGGATGCGCCGGCCGCTCCCTCCTGTTGACCGAGACCGCCCATGAAAAAGACCCTTCTGCTCGGCCCCGCCGCTGCGGCGCTGCTGGCCGCGTGCGCACACGCGCCCTCGACCCCACCGCCCGAATTGCAGGCCCGCAGCAAACCCCTGCTCCTCGTCGAGGGCCTGCACTTCAAGGACCTGAACGGCAACGGCCGACTCGACGCCTACGAGGACTGGCGGCAGCCGGTGGACGCGCGGGTGGCCAACCTGGTGGCGCAGATGACGCTCGAGGAGCAGGCCGGCCTGATGCTGATTCAGACCCTCAACGGCGGCTGCGGCGGGGCCCTGCAGCCCAACGCCGCGGCGTTCATCCAGCGCCAGCAGATGCACCGCTTCATCATCCGCAACGTGGTCAATGCACAGGGCACCTGCGGCACCGACATGGGCATCCGCGCCGGCGCGCAGTTGACGCCCCAGCAGGCCGCCAGGTTCACCAATGGCGTGCAGGCCCTGGCCGAGCGCACACGCCTGGGCATCCCGGCGCTGTTCAAGTCCAACGCGCGCAACCATTTCGAGCGCGACGCGCGCACCGGCATCAACAATTCGTCGGGCGTGATGACCGAGTTCCCGAAGGAGGCCGGCATCGCCGCCGCCGCGCTGGGCGAGGCCTTCCGCAAGACCGGCCAGGCGGGCGCCGGCGACATGGATGTCGTGCGCCAGTTCTCGCGCGTGATGGGCGCCGAGTGGCAGGCCCTGGGCATCCGCAGCATGTACGGCTACATGGCCGACCTGGCCACCGAGCCGCGCTGGTACCGCGTGCACGAGACCTTCACCGAGGACGCCGACCTCGCCGCCAACATCATGAAGACCCTGGTCGAGACGCTGCAGGGCGGGCCGCTGAATCCGAAGTCGCCGGTGGCGCTGACGATGAAGCACTTTCCCGGCGGCGGCCCGCAGGAACTGGGGCTGGACCCGCACTACGCCTTCGGCAAGAACCAGGTCTACCCGGCGGGCAACTTCGGCGGGCACTTGAAGCCCTGGAAGGCGGCCATCGATGCCGGAGTCTCGTCGATCATGCCCTACTACGGCGTACCGATCGCCGTGACCCACGAGGGCGTGCGCTACGAGCAGACCGGCATGGCTTTCTCCAAGCAGGTGGTCACCGACCTGCTGCGCGGCAAGCTCGGCTTCAAGGGCTATGTGAACTCCGACACCGGCATCATCAATGACCGCGCCTGGGGCCTGGAGGGCAAGACCGTGCCCGAGCGCGTGGCCGCGGCGATCAATGGCGGTACCGACACGCTGTCGGGCTTCGACGATGTCAAGACCCTCACCGGCCTCGTCGCCGCCGGCCTCGTCAGCGAATCGCGGGTGACCGAGGCAGCCCAGCGCCTGCTGCGGCCGATGTTCGAGCTGGGCCTGTTCGAGAACCCCTACGTCGATGAAGACCGGGCAGACCGCATCGTCGGTCAAGCGGCCTTCCGCGAGGCGGGGCTGGACCTGCAGCGCAAGTCCATCGTCCTGCTGCAGAACCGGCAGGCGCTGCCGGTGGCCCCGGCGGCCAGGGTCTACACGATGGGGCTGGACACCGCCGACGCGTTGAAGGTCTTCGCGCAGGCCGTCAACGGCGAGGCCGGTGCCGACGGCAAGGCGCTGGCGCGCGATGCCAGCGGCGCGGTCATCGGCCGCCCGTCGGCGGCGGGCTTCGACCGCGCGATCATCCGGGTCGAGGTCGGCAATACCGGCACCGGCGGCTACCGCAGCAAGGACGCGGCCACCGGTGCCAACCCGGCTTGGGTCAACCCGCTGACCGGCCAGGTCTGGGGCGCGCAAGACCCCTGCGTCACGCATCCGGCGGCCAATCCGCAGTGCGTCGATGACGGCTACCTCGGCGGGCCCAACCCGAACGGTCTGGTCTTCGGCGGCGCCTTACCATGGGAGGCAAACCACCTGTCGTTCACGACCATGGCGGCCTCGAAGTCCTGGCGCATCTCGCCATCGCTGGCCGACATCCAGGCGGTGATGAAGGAGATCGGGCCCGAGAAGGTGGTGATCAGCATCAACTTCCGCCAGCCCTATGTGATCGACGAGGCCAGCGGCCTGCGGCAGGCCGGCGCCATCGTCGCCAGCTTCGGCGTGGGCAACCCGGCGCTGCTCGATGTGCTTTCGGGCAAGGCCCGACCGCAGGGAAAGCTGCCTTTTGCGCTGGCAAACAAGCTGCAAGCGGTGATCGACAACCAGCCCGATGCCCCCGGCTACCCGAGCCAGGACACGCTCTACCCCTTCGGCTTCGGCTTGAGCTACTGAGCGCCCCAAGGCCGGCCGAAGCCGGCCGCCCCCCGTGGGGATCAATGAAAGTGGCAAAGCCACATTTCCTTGAGAGGGCGCCTGCGCGCGGGTACAGGGCGGCCGGTCTACCTTGGCGCCCCCCCGCGCACGCGGGGCCAGGCCGGTGGTCCACTCCGGTGGCGGGTGCGCAGCCCAGCCTGAATCGGCTGGCGCAGGGTCATCAGGCCCGGCCCGCATGTCAATGCGGGCGAGGCCGACCTTGTCCCGCTGCACGACGGCGTGGCGACGCGCCGAACGGGGCGGCGAATCCCAGTGCCAATGCGGTCCAGTACCCGATCAGCCCCGGCCCCCTGAACGCCGTCATTGCAGCGCGGTGTTGACCCATCGGGCAATGGCCTGCGCACTGCGGAACTCGTCCACCGAGCGCGCCGGAATGTCGGGATGCCGATCCCGCCAGAGCTTCGTCAGGGCCTGCCCGGCGCCGACCTCCAGCACGCAGCGCACACGTCGCTCGGCGATGGCGTCCATGCAGCTGTCCCACAGCACCGTGCTCGCGATCTGGCGCGCCAACAGCTGTTTCAAGCGGCCCGGGTCGCGCTCCGCCGTGCCGATGTGGTTGCAGACCAAGGTCGCGCGCGGCGCTGACAGCGCCACAGCGCCCAGCCGCGCTTCGAACTCGACGGCAGCCGCCGACATCCATGGCGTGTGCGAGGCGACGCGCACGGGCAGACGCGTGCAGCGCGCACCGCCAGCCGCCAGTTCAAGGTCGGCCGCCACCAGCGCCGTCGACAAGCCCCCCAGCACGGCCCGGTCGGGCGCCAGCCGGATGGCGAGGGCCAGACCATGACGGGTGCAGGCGGCCTGCAGCGCCTTGGCATGGAGGCCCTGGACCGACAGCAAGCCGGTATCGAGCCCGGCGGCGCTGCGATCCATCGCGGCCGCGCGGTAAACGGCCAAGGCCATCGCGTCGGCGGCACTGAACACGCCGGCAACGCAGAACGCCGCGAGCTCACCCACGCTGTAGCCCGCCACCACCGCCGGCGGCGGCATGCCTTGCGCCAAGCATTGCCAGGCAGCCAGGCTCAAGCCTGTCAGCAGGGGCTGCGCCACCGCGTTGCACTCGGCCCATGGGGCATCGGCGAGACGGCCGCGCCAGTCGGCGCCAAGCTGGGCCGTGACCCGTGCCAGCCCGGGGGCCGCCTCAGGGCAGGCTTCCAACCACGGCAACATGGTCGCGTGCTGCGTGCCCTGCCCCGCAAAGAGCAGCGCCAGACTCACGCCAACCCGCAGACGCGCTGCACCCAGCAGGCCGCCGCCAGCATGTCGGCCGTGCCGCCGGGCGACAGCCGGCGCGCGACGAAGTCCGCGTGTGCAGCTTCGGCATCGGCCAGCGCGTCGGGCCGCAGCGCGCCACCGGCGGCCAGGAAGGCGCGGGCCGTGCGCTGCGCATGCCGCAGCCCCGCCAGCCCGCCGCGGTGGGCCAGGTTGGTGTCGTCGAGAACGGCCATGGTCTCGAACAGGGCCTGCAGCCGCGCCTGGCGCGGCGCGGCGCCGCGCTGTTGCGCCGCCAGCAAGGCCGGCAGCGTGGTCTCGAAGAGCACCGGGAACCCGAGCATCGCCTCGGCGCCGGCACTGCGCAGGCCGAAGCGGCGCGCCGCGACCGCGCCATGGGTCTGGCCGCCGCGGTGCACCCGATCGGACAGCACCGGGCCCCAGGCGCTGAGCAGTTCCCGGCGCAGCGCCCCGGCCTCCAGCGCAGCACCCCGGGCGGCCAGCGCACCGGCACTGGCGCACATCAACCCCAGGCAGAAGACCGCACCCCGGTGGGTGTTGATGCCCCCCGTGGCGGCCAGCATGCGCACCTCGGCCGCCAGGCCCTCCCGTTCGAGTGCCTCGAACGGCGCCCCCGCCGCACCCAGCAGCGCCAGCCGCGGAAAGTACAGCCGCAGCGAGAACAGGCTGCGCATGAAGGTCTGCGCGTCCATGTCCGCATGGCTGCCGTTGTCGACAAAGGACACCAGCCCGGGTTTCGGGACCAGCGCCAGTTCGTCGTACAGCGCCGCCACCGCGGCGCGGCCGATGGCCCGCAAAGGGCCCGTGAGGCGCCCATCCGGCGGCGGGCGCGGGCTGTCGCGCAGCGCGGGCGTCATGCGGCCACCGCCCAGGCGCCAGCGTCCTCGAGAGTCGCCCCGGCCAGGCGCTTGACGAGGATGCGGTCGGTCTGCCCGGCCCTGAATCGCAGCCATTCGCGCCAGGCCACCGCGGCGCCATCGTCGAAGGCCAGTTCGCCGTCGATGCGCACCGGCCCGCCCTCGCCAGCCCGCAGCAGCGCCGCGGCCAGATCGGCCTGCGCGGCCGTGCGCACGGCGATCAACAGGTCGATGTCGGACGCCGCGTGGACATAGTTCATGCCCGTGATCCGCTGCCAGCCGTAGCTGCCGTACACCTGCGCCTGCAGGCCCAACCGGGCCAGACCCTGGCACAGGCGCTGCCAGCCGGGCTGCGCGGCAGCGGGCAGTTCGGGCCCGATGTCGCCGGCGGTTGGAAACGCGCCCTGCCTGGCCACGCCCGGCCATGACGCGGAAACGCTGATCGGCTGGCGGCCCCAGCGTGCCGGCGCGGCCAGGCCCAGCGCCAGCACGCCGGCCGGCGCCAGGGCGGCCGGCTCGGCAGCCTGGCGTGTCACGACCAATGGCCAGCCTTGTTGCGCCCAATGCGCCAGGCAATCCTGAACCTGCGATGACGGCACAGTCAAAGCAGGGTAGTTCGACGACGCGGTGGCCAGCACACGGTGCCAGGCGTACTCGTCGAGCCAGACCAGCTGGTGTCGCCGCAGCGGTGTCATCGGACGCGCGGGCTGGGCCGGCTCAGGCCGCCAGCACCTGCTCCACCACATCGGCGGCCAGCAGGCGGCCACCGCGCTCGCGGCCGAGCACGGCCCTGCGGTCGTCGACCGGGGCCTGCGCCAAGGCCTCGCGCAGGCCGGCCGCCAGGTCGCCTTGCCAGAGCGCACGCACGCCGCCCATGCGCAGGTAGTTCTGCACGCCCGGCGCGAAGACCGGATTGGTGGCCGACAAGGCGGTCAGCACCTCTTCCGACAGCTTGGTCACGCGCGCCATGGCGGGGATGCGCATGACGCGGATCTCGGCCTCGGGCAGGGCGTCACAGGCGTCGGCGATCAAGCCCGAGGTGATGAAGCCGCCCGACAGCGCCTGGTCATAGACCAGGCCGATCACGCGGTGGCCGCGGCGGCGCGCCAGGTCGATGCAGCAGCCCAGGTGGGCCATCGCCCGGTTGATGCCCAGCAACTCGTCGTGGCGGCGCAACTGCTGGCCCTGGGTGTCGATCATCAGGAAGATGGCGCGGCCCGGGTGACTGGCCATCGTGTCGAGTACCACCCGGGCCTGGCGCAGCGCCAGTGCATAGCCGATGGGCGCATGGTCGGTGCTGCCGACAACGGCGATGACCTGGCCTTCGAAGCTGGCGCTGCCGCTGAGAAAGTCGCCGTCGGCACGGATGTCGTGGGCGGTGCCGAAGAGTTGCCCGGCGACGTCGATCCAGTTCATGCCCCGGCCTCCAGGCGCAGTGCGCGCACTTGCGTGGCGTTCATGTCGGGCACGGCGGCGGCCTGGGCGATGCCCAATTGGCGCCACAGGTCGACGGCATCGTCGACGCCCGCGCCGTCCTGCAACCGCTGCGCCAGCAGACCCTGCTCCCGTTGCAGCGATTGCAAGGTCAGCGGGCAGCCGCTGTCCAAGGCACGCACCGCCGCCTCGCGAAAGGCCTGCACATCGTCGTCCACCAACTGGTCGCAATCACCGGTCAGGTAGCGGTGCTTGCCGCCGGTGGTGCGCCAGACCAGCGCGCGGTCGCGTGAATCGAATTCGTCGACGCCGTGCGAGGCCTCGATCACCTCGGGGCCGGACATCGCCAAGCGGCCGATGTCACTGATGATCAGGTGATCGGCGCAGCGGGCCACGATGCCCATGCCGCCGAAGCAGCCGTTGGCGCCGCCGATCAAGACCAGCACCGGTATGCCGACGGCGCGGGTGTCGAGCAAGGCACGCATCACTTCCGACACCGCGATCAAGCCGGCATTGGCCTCGTGCAGGCGCACACCGCCCGATTCGGCCAGCAGCACCACGGCCTCGGGCCGGTCTCGCAGGGCGCGCTTGAACAACCCCACCAGCTTGGCGCCATGCACCTCGCCGACGCCGCCGCCCATGAACTCGCCTTCCTGGGCGGCGACAAACACCCGCCGCTGATGCAGGCGCGCCTCGCCGATGGCCACGCCGTCGTCGAAGGCCGCGGGTACGCCGAGCTGGGCCAGGTGCGGGCTCATCACGCGTTGCGAAGGTGGCAGCCACTCATGGAAGCTGCCGCCATCGAACAGGCCGGCAATGCGCTGGCGTGCCGAGCACTCGGCATAGCTGACCCGCTGGGGCAGGCGATTGCTCATGGCAGTGCCGCCGCCGCCTGCGCCAGGCGCAGGCTGACCACCGCCGGCGTGGCACCCATGTCATGGATGGCCACCGCCACTCCCGCCAGCGGATGGCGGGCATGGAAGTCGCCCAGCACGGCGGCCCAGATGGCACCGAAGCCACGCGCCGAGGTCTGCACCTCGAAGCGGCAGTCGGGCCCGCCACAGGGCTCGACCAGCACCTCGAGGTTGCCCGACCCGACCACGCCGACCAGCACCGGCGCGAAGGCGCCTGCCGGCCGCGTGCCGGCAAAGCGGTAGTGCAGCGTTTCAAGACCTGCGGCCATGCTCATGGGGCTTGCCTCCTCGGTTTCATCACCAATTGCGGAAGCGGCCGGGCGGCGCATACAGGCCGCCCGAGGCATCGACCAGATCGCGCATCGAGCGCGCGGCCAGCAGGTTGCGCGTGGCCAGGCGCGGATCGACGCCCAGGTCTTCAGCGCGCTGGATCACGCCACGGTCGCGCAGGTTCTCGACCATCCGCCGGTCGCGCGCCAGGCCCACCGCGGTGTAGCCGGCCACGCCGCGCACCGCTTGTTCGCGCTCTTCGTCGCTGCGGCACAGCAGCAGGTTGGCGATGCCTTCCTCGGTCAGGATGTGGGTCACGTCGTCGCCATAGATCATGATCGGCGGCAAGGGCATGCCGGCCTGCTCGGCCAGTTGCCAGGCGTCCAGGGTTTCGACGAAGGCCGGCGCCATGTGCTCGCGGAAGGTCTCGACCATCTGCACCACCAGCTTCTGGCCGCGCGGCGTGCCGCGGGCGCCGGCCAGGCCGTCACGCGCCTGGCGGCCGGCCTTCAACCAGGTGGCGCTGGCATGGCGCCGGCCGCGCGCGTCGGCGCCCATATTGGGCGCGCCGCCGAAGCCGGCGATGCGGCCCAGCGTGGCGGTGGAGCTGTTGGCGGCCAGGTCGATCTGCAGCGTGCTGCCGATGAACAGGTCGCAGGCGTAGTGGCCGGCGGCCTGGCACAAGGCGCGGTTGCTGCGCATCGAGCCATCCGGCCCAGTGAAGAAGACATCGGGGCGGGCGCGGATGTAGTCCTCCATGCCCATCTCCGAGCCGAAGGAGTGCACCGACTTGACCCAGCCGGCCTCGATGGCCGGGATCAGCGCCGGGTGCGGGTTCAGCGCCCAGTGGCTGCAGATCTTGCCCTTCAGGCCCAGCGACTCGGCATAGGTGGGCAACAACAGCTCGATGGCGGCGGTATCGAAGCCGATGCCGTGGTTCAGGCGCTGCACGCCGTATTCGGCATAGATGCCCTTGATGGCCATCATGGCCATCAGCACCTGGATCTCGCTGATCTGCGCCGGGTCGCGCGTGAACAGCGGTTCGATGAAGTGCGGCTTCGGGCTTTGCACGACGAAGTCGACCCAGCCGGCGGGCAGGTCCACGCGCGGCAATCGTTTTGAAACCCCGTCGACGATCTCGTTGACCTGGGCGATGACGATGCCGCTCTTGAAGGCGGTGGCCTCGACGATGGCCGGCGTGTCCTCGGTGTTTTCGCCGGTGTAGAGGTTGCCGTCACGGTCGGCGGCCTGGGCACAGATCAGCGCCACGTTCGGCGTCAGGTCGACGAAGTAGCGCGCGAACAGCTCCAGGTAAGTGTGGATGGCACCGATCTTGATGCGCCCCGCGCTCACCAACTGCGCCAGCCGCGCGCCCTGCGGGCCCGAGAAGCTGAAGTCGAGCTTGGCGGCGATGCCGTTCTCGAACAGGTCCAGGTGCTCGGGCAGGGCCAGCACCGACTGCACCATGTGCAGACCATGTACCGCCGCCGGGTCGAGCTGGGTCAGCGCTCGGGCCAGAAAATCGGCCTGCTTCTGGTTGTTGCCCTCCAGGCAGACGCGGTCACCCGGCTCGATCACCGCAGCCAGCAGCGCGCCGATGGCCGACGGGTCGACCTGCTTGCCCGGGCTGCAGGCGCGCGCCCGTTCGAGA
>JANNZD010000220.1:0-5866 GCA_031410435.1 Betaproteobacteria bacterium
CCAGAAAGGCCACCAGGCGCGCGATCTGTGTGTCGAACTGGTCCAGCATCGCCGCATAGGCCGATTGCAGCCGGGTCATCAGCGCCTGGATGGGCGGCGGGTGGCTGGCCCAGGGCTGCACGCCGGCATTGGGCGGCGGCAGCGTGGTGCCAGGCGGCACGATCCCCAAGGCGATCTGGCGCGCCAGGCGCTGGGCCTTCTCTTCATCCCAGCCGTGGGCAAACAGCGGGTCATAGCTGCGGATCAGCGCGTCCGGTGCCTGGTGCGGCGCATGGCAGGCGCCGGGCGCCAGCCACAGATGCCAGGGCCGGCCGGGCTGGTCGGCGGCATGGTCGGCCAGGTAGCGCAAGGATTGGTCGGCCAGGTCCACGCTCAGGTGGTAGCCCGACGCAAAGCTGCCGGGGCAGGGGATCTGGGTGTTGTCGCGCACCAGCTCGGGCGCGTACTGGTCGGTCTCGGCGTCCATGAAGCCGTAGAAGCGGTCATAGCCCCGGCCCAGCGGCCAGCCGTCAAAGGGGCCGGTGGGCCCGGTCTCGTTCAGCGGCGTGACATGCCATTTGCCCACCATGTAGTTGGCATAGCCCTGGGGCCGCAGCATCTCGGCCAGGGTGGCGGCCTCGGGCGCGATCTTGCCGCGGTAGCCGGGGTAGCCCGAATCGAAGTTGGCCAGGCAGCCCATGCCCACCCGGTGGTGGTTGCAGCCGGTCATCAACGCGGCCCGGGTGGTGCTGCACATCGCGGTGGTGTGGAAGCCGGTGAGCCGCAGGCCGCGTGCGGCCAGGGCGTCGATGGCCGGGGTGCGGATGCCCGAGCCGTAACAGCCGAAGTCGGCAAAGCCGACATCGTCGAACAGCACCACCAGCAGGTTCGGCCGCCGGCCGGCGGCATCGGGCTGGGGCGGCCACCAGGGCTTTGAATCGGCGACCGTGCGGCCGATGGTGCCCGGGAAGTGGGGCTGGTGCATGGAAGGCTCCACAGGACGGGGTGGGCCATGCTAGGCCGGCGGGCAGCGCGGTGGCAGCCCGGAGGTGACAGTTTCCGCCGGGCCCCGGGGCCCATCGCGCTTGACGGCGGCCAGCGCGACGCCCGGCACCGCGGGCCAGCGGGGCCTGACAAATCCCGAGGCGGCGCGCGCCTGCGGCAGGCTACCCTCGCTCACCGGCCTGCCCAGGCCCCTTCATGCGGTGAACTCCCGATGCGACGTCGCGCCCTGATCCCCACCCTCGGCCAGCTGGCCTCGGCGGCCTTGTCGATGGCCCTGGCCGGCCCCGCCCAGGCCCAGGCCGCCTGGCCCGAGCGCCCCATCCGGGTGGTGCTGCCCTTCCCGCCCGGTGGGCCCAGCGACATCGTGATGCGCGTGGCCGCCGAGAAGATGCAGGCCGCGCTGAAGCAGGTGGTGGTGATCGAGAACCGGCCCGGTGCGGGCGGCAACCTGGGCAGCGCCGAGGTGGCCCGGGCCGCGCCCGACGGCTACACCTGGCTGTGGGGCACCGACACCCTGGTCACCGTCAACCCGCATGTCTACAAGCAGCTGGGCTACAAGGTCGAAGACCTGCTGCCTGTCACCCTGGGCACCAGCTTCAGCCAGACCCTGGTCTGCCACCCGGCGGTGGGGGTCAAGACCCTGGCCGAGCTGGTGGCCAAGGCCAAGGCCACGCCGATGGCCTATGCCTCGGGCGGGGCCGGCGTGCCAGGCCATCTGTCGATGGAGCTGCTGCTGCACACACTGGGCTTTGACATGCAGCATGTGCCCTACAAGGGTCCGGCCCCGGCTATGCAGGATGTGCTGGGTGGTCAGGTGCCGTGCGGCCTGTTGGCCGGGCCCACGGTGCTGCCCCAGGTGCGCGCCGGCAAGCTGCTGGCGTTGGCGGTGTCGGGCAGCCAGCGCGCGCCCGCCCTGCCCGAGGTGCCCACCATGGCCGAGGCCGGCGCCAAGGGCTACTCGGCCGAGTTCAGCCTGGTGATGTATGCCCCGCGGGCCACGCCCGATGCGCTGGTGGCCCGCTTCCGCCAGGCCTTTGTCGACGCGCTGCGCAGCCCCGACGTGGTGGAAAAACTCAAGGCCAGCGACCAGACCGTGGTGGCCAGCACATCGGCCGAGGCGGCGC
Source organism: Betaproteobacteria bacterium (assembly GCA_031410435.1). Taxonomy (GTDB): domain Bacteria; phylum Pseudomonadota; class Gammaproteobacteria; order Burkholderiales; family Burkholderiaceae_C; genus Pseudaquabacterium. The sequence goes on from JANNZD010000220.1 coordinate 2,109, forward strand.
GCAGCCTGGCGGCAGATTCGGTCAAGTGGGGCGAAGTGGCGCGGCGCATCAAGTTGGGGCTGGATTGAGTTTTGGGTTGTAACGCCAGGTCACGTCGTCACGGGCGTCGCTGATGGCGGCCTTTTCAGCGGCAGCGCGTTCTGCGCCATCGATTGCGCATGGTGATCGGGACGGCTTGTCCGGGCACTTGGGTGCTGCTCTTGAGCGGTGGCGGCAGTCGACCAGGCCAGCCGGCCGGCGCGACCGAGCGAGTGGCATAGGTGCGTCTGCTGTTGCAGGTCACCCAGTGCCTCACCCCCGAAATACCGGACAGGCTTTACAACGCCGCGTCGGTCACAAATCGTAGTCACTCGATCACCCTTGTGGCCTGGAGTCTCAGCGAGCGCGGTAGTTCGATGCCCAATGTTCGTGCGGTGCGCAGATTGACCACCAGTTCAAAGGTGGCAGCCTGTTCTACCGGGATCTTGGCGGGGTCAGCGCCCTTCAGGACGCGATCAACCAGCGCTGCAGCGCGCACGAAGACAGCCTTGAAGTCAGTTCCGTAGGCGAGCAGCATGCCAGCGTCTGCGTACTCGGTTGCACCAAACATTGCGGCCATGTGGTGCTGAATGGCCAACTCCGCCAACCGCATCCGCCACTTGAAAAACAGCTGATCCGGAACATTCAACACTCCCGTCGCTCCCGCTTGCTCCATACGCTTGAACGCCGAGGCAAAGTCATCGGGACCGGTGACGGGCGCCCGGAGTATCTCGATCCTGAGATCCCGGCCGGCTTGTTCGGTCAGCTCTAGCGCGATCCTGGAATTGGGATCACCTCCTCGAAAGAGGATACCCACCCGGCCCAGGTGCGGAACTGCCTCTTTCAACAGCGAGAGGCGCTTTGGATTCAGCTCCCAGTTCAGCACTGAAAATCCTGTGCACCGGCCACCGGGCGCGGCCAGGGACTCCACCAGGCCTGCCCTCACGGGGTCGAATCCCAGCACGAAGACGATTGGAGTCGCCGTATCTGCCGCTAGAGCGGCACGGGCATAGATGTCCGTGACTGACAAGAAGATGTTCGGTTTCAGTGCCAACAACTCGTTCGTCAGGGCCGGCAATCGCGCTGGATCCCCTTCTGTGTAGCGGACGTCGAGCGCGAGGTTCTTGCCGACGACCCAGCCATGTTCCCGGAAGGCGGCGAGAAAGGCATCCAGCAAGTGCTGGCTGGCTTTGCTCGTCCCCAGGTAGGCGACTCGCCGAACTCGGCCCGTTTCTTGGGCCGACAGTGGCATTGGCCATGCCGACAGGCACGCAGCCGCCAATGCCAACAGATCGCGCCGAGTCCCCATGGCAGTTCGTCCGTCCAGTTGCCCGCGTATTCACAGCACCGACCGTCACTTCGCAGCGCCGCGCTCGCTGCTCGACGCCCAGTGAAAACGACTTCTCGGCAGACCACAGGCGAGAGTTCTGCCTGGTCAGCTTTAGAGTCTATCCGCCTGGCGGCGTCCAAATAGCGGCGGGAACCCAGCGACAGAAACGCTGCATCGGGGAGGCAAGGCCGCCCCATCGAACGTCGGCCGCGCGCCGGGCAGCGGGCAATCCAGTTCGCCAGGCCAGTGGATCGTGCCGGCTGAGCACACCGGCTCATCCTGTCATTGAGCGTGGCCGTGTGGTCCGGGGTCGAGCTCGTCGCCAGCCGTTCGCCGCCTGCCGGCGACGCCCATATTGGCTCAGCCCAAGCCCAAGATCATCATTACCAGCCCCACATACCCCGCGCCCCATACGAGCGTGCGCACATAGGCGATGCCGGCCACATACACCGCCAGGTAGACCAGTCGCGACCAGAAGAAGATCTGCGCGCCCAGCAGCACCTGCGGGTTGCCCGCCGCCACCGCGTGCGCCACCAGCGCCAGCGGCGCGAACAGCGCAAAGGCCTCCAGCGTGTTCACCGACGCCCGGGTGGCGCGGCCGGCCACGGCGCTGGGCGCGGGCATGTTGTCGCGGTTGCTCAGCGCCAGCAGGAAGCCGGCCGGCGTCCAGCCCTGGGCCCGCATCAGGCTGGCCGCCAGCAGGGCCAGCCAGGTGACGATGCCCATCTTCACGACGATCCAGAGCAAGGGGGTCATGCTGGTGTTCTCCTGGGTAGGTGCCGGTTGGCAGCGTGTCGGGTTGGCGGGTGGGCGGCAGCTTCCGGCTGCCGCTGCGTCAGGTCGGCCCAATGCCGCCACTGCGCCCGGCAGCATAAGGTGAATTTGTCGATGGAACTGCGGCACACGCCGGGCTTCGACATGCGGCATGTGCCCTAGAAGGGCCCGGCCCCGGCGATCCAAGATGTGCTGGGTGGCCAGGGGCCCTGCGGCCTGCTGGCCGGGCCCACGGTGCTGCCCCATGTGCGCGCCGGCAAGCTGGTGGCGCTGGCGGTGTCGGGCAGCAAACGCTCACCCACGCTGCCCGATGTGCCCACCATGAATGAGGCCGGTGTGGCCGGTTATGAAGCCAACTTTGCGCTGGCGATGTTTGCGCCGCGCGGCACGCCGGCCGACATAGTCGAGCGTTTTCGCACCGCTTTTGTGGATGCCCTGAAAGCACCCGACGTGACCGAAAAGCTGCGTGCCAGCGACCAGATGGTGGTGGGCAGCACGTCAGCACAGGCTGCGGCCGTGTTGGCCGCAGACAGCCGCAAATGGGGCGAAGTGGCCAAGCGCATCAACCTGGGGCTGGATTGACACGGCGGGAGTCTTGGCATTCGCCGCGCCTGGGTGCCGGCTCGAGAACTATGCAAATGAAGCGGCCATCGGCGCCTGGATGACATCACTCGATGCATGGCGCGCCACTGCGCTGTAGCCACCAGTTCCAATTGCCGGAGTCCTTACACCATGTCCAACACGCTGCTGGCTTTGCTCGGTTTCACATGCTGGGCACTGGCCTTGCTCGTTCTGATGGAAACCATCCGTTCCAAGCTGGTTCTCACGCGAGAGGTGGCACCAAACGGCTTCAATCCAGAAAACTCGAATCTGTCGCCCTTCATGCAGCGTCTGGCACGCGCTCACGCAAACTGCCTGGAAGGGCTGCCCATCTTTGGTGGCCTGATGGTGGTGGCCGTCCTGGCAGGCAAATCTCATGTCACTGACCCGCTTGCCTACGCGTTGGTCGCAGCCCGCATCGTTCAATCCCTCATACATCTTGTGTCGACTTCCTCGGCAGCGGTAACGGCGCGGTTTGTTGCCTTCGCTGTGCAAATGGGTATCGCCATCTACTGGGCAGTCAAGCTCCATGGGGCGTAGCGCAGCAGCGAATGAGGCCTCACTACTCGCACTGGACTGCTCAACGACCTAACATGGAGACGAACATGACAATGCACTGGCATGGCCTAATTTACTGATTAGTTCTAACGTTAGTCATCACGATCACCACTTCACTGAACTCCTCGCGCCTCAACTTGTGGCAAGCTGCGTCTGCGGCACCTGCCAGTCACATCGAAGCCGCACGCCCCTCGCAGTCAAAGGGGCGGATGGGTAAGTTACGGTTACTACCTGATCGACTCTGCTGCAAGGAGGCACTATGACCTGCATCGCATTGTTTCTCCGTCTCACAATTTTCGCCGTGCTTGTATCGGCGGGCCAGTTCGCCAGCGCTCAGCTCCTGCTGGATGGTCGCAAGTTCAATACCGAGGCTGGCTACACGGGCAAGCCTGCACACGTCAAAGAAGACATCCTGTCGTTCCAAGCCGGGAAGTTCCACTCCTCGGATTGCGACCAGTATGGCTACAACCGGGGCGAC
>JANNZD010000221.1:0-5064 GCA_031410435.1 Betaproteobacteria bacterium
TGGGCATCGCCCAGCAGTGGTTCATCAACCGGCAGCTGGGCGTCAAGTAGCGCCGGCCAACACAAGAGCGCTGGGCCCGTGACACCCTGCACAGCCGGGCGGATGGCCGCAGCCCGCGGCCCTTGACCCGCTTGCGCAGCGGCCGATGATCAGGGTCTCGGGTGCCGGCCGCAGTGTTGCGAGTGCGTACACCGAGCCGATCAATGCGGGGCCCGTCGGCGCAGCCAAACGCCGTCCTTGGAGCGTCACTCGCGGGCAGGCCATGCGGCCTGCCCGGCGCCCCACCCCGCGCCATACCCGCCGGCTGGGCTGGCTTGCCCCCGGCCGCGCACCGGTGCTGGCGGCGGCAAGGCTTCGCGGACAATGCGCCGGTGGCCCCCCTTCACCAGCATAGCGACCCCATCATTGCGATCGCCACCGCCCCCGGCCGGGGTGCCGTGGGCATCGTGCGGGTATCCGGGCACGGCCTGGCGGCCTGGGCCGTCGCCCTGTGTGGTGGCCGTGTCTTGCCGCCGCGGCTGGCGGTCTACGGGCCCTTTCGTGCCGCCGATGGCCAGGTCATCGACCAGGGCCTGGCGTTGTGGTTTCCGGCGCCCCATTCCTATACCGGCGAGGACGTGCTGGAGCTGCAGGCCCATGGCGGCCCGGTGGTCTTGCAATTGCTGCTGGCGCGTTGTCTGGAGGTGGCGGCCGAGCCGCAGCCAGCGGCCGACGGCACGGCCCGCCTGCCCGGGCTGCGCCTGGCCCAGCCGGGCGAGTTCACCCAGCGGGCCTTTCTCAACGACAAGCTCGACCTGGCCCAGGCCGAGGCGGTAGCCGACCTGATCGAGGCCAGCACCGAGGCCGCCGCGCGGTCGGCCGGCCGGTCCTTGTCGGGCGCGTTCTCGCACGAGGTGGAGGCGCTGCGCCAGCGCATCGTGCGCCTGCGCATGCTGGTGGAGGCCACCCTCGACTTTCCTGAAGAAGAGATCGATTTTCTGCAGCAGGCCGACGCGCTGGGCCAGCTCGACACCATCGACGCCACGCTGCAGGTGGTACGCGCCCGTGCCCGCCAGGGCGCGCTGCTGCGCGAGGGTCTGCAGGTGGTGCTGGCGGGCCAGCCGAATGTGGGCAAGAGCTCGCTGCTCAATGCGCTGGCCGGGGCCGAGCTGGCCATCGTCACCGCCATCCCTGGCACCACCCGCGACAAGGTCAGCCAGACCCTGCAGATCGAGGGGGTGCCGCTGCACGTCGTCGACACCGCCGGCCTGCGCGGCGAGGGCGAAGCCAGCGACGAGGTCGAGCGCATCGGCATCGGCCGCAGCTGGGACGCCATCGCCCAGGCCGACGCGGTGATCTTTCTGCACGACCTGACCCGCCGCGGCCAGGCCGACTACGAGGCCGCCGAAGCCGAGATCGCCCGGCGCCTGGCCGCCAGTGCGGGTGAGCGCATCCTGCATGTGCACAACAAGGCCGATGCGGACCACCCCATCGGCGCGCAGACAGCCGACGCCGCAGGCGACGCCGGCATCCGCCTGTCGGCCCGCACCGGTGCCGGCCTGGACCCTTTACGCCAGGCCCTGCTGCAGCGTGCCGGCTGGCAGGCGTCCACCGAGGGGGTGTTCATCGCCAGAAAGCGCCATCTGCAGGCACTGGAGCGCAGCGCTGGCAGCCTGGCCTCAGCCCGCAGCCATGTGCATGCCCGCGGAGGCGTGGCCAGTGATGCGGCGCTGGACCTGTTTGCCGAAGACCTGCGCCTGGCGCACGATGCGCTGAGCGAGATCACCGGTGCCTTCAGCGCGGATGATTTGCTGGGTGAGATCTTCGGCAGCTTTTGTATCGGCAAATAGCGCCAGCAAGCCGGGCCTGACGCGGGCCCAACTCGAAGACATCGACCGCGCGGCCGCTTCGTGGCGGTGAATCTGTTTCACAAACGGCGCCGCCGCTGCCCGGCCAGCTTCATGCCCGCCGCTCCAGCGGCGTTGCACCGCTGCCAGTCTGGGCACTGCAGACAGCGCGGAATGGCCCTTATCCTCCAGGCCGGACCGCACTGATCCCGCCTTGAGCCTGCAAGGGCTTCCACCGCGGTCGATGTCATCGCTGCGCCCTTGCGGGCCTGCTGTGACAGGGGGCCAAACCCAAGCCATGCCGGCGCACCGCGATAAACTGTTCTTCAGGAGGTGCGTATGGACACTGCACTGGTCAAGCGAGACCCGGAGATCATGAGCGGTGCCCTGTGCTTCACCGGCACGCGCGTCCCCGTGAAGAACCTGTTCGACTACCTCGAAGGTTCGTCTTCACTTGAATGTTTCCTGGAAGACTTCCCTTCCGTCTCCCGGCAGCGCGCCGTAGCCGTTCTCGAAGCCGCTCGCGAGAAGCTCGCTGCCGATGCGCCTGCAGCTTGACGAATGCGTGCCCGCTCGTCTGCGGCAAGCGCTGCCGTCGCATCAGGTCTCGACGGTGGTTCAGAAAGGCTGGTCAGGCATCAAGAATGGCAAGCTCTTGGCGCTGGCCGCCGCAGGCTTTGACGCGTTTATCACGGTCGACAAGAACCTTCCGTATCAGCAGGACACCTCGAAGCTGCCCGTCGCGGTGCTGGTGCTGGACGCCGCTTCGAACGAACTGCCGTACCTGCTGCCGCTTGTTCCGGCACTGGAGGACGCGTTGGTCAACCTCAAGCTTGGCGACGTCGTGCTTGTTCGGCTGAATGCCTGACCACTCGCTCCGGCCGCACCGCACAACGTGCAATGCGAGCGAGCGTGGGTAGTGCTGGAAGCCGCCCAGGCATTGGCTAACCGGCGCGGCGCGTGAGCAACTTCACTTTCATGCTGGCTGAGTGGCCCCTTCTTCACGAGTCGGCCACCCAGGCCGAAGACATGGCGCACACCGACGCCCGGTCCGCCAGCTTCTATGCCCGCCGCACGCTGGAGTTGGCGGTGGCCTGGCTCTACAAGCATGAGCGTGGCTTGCGCATGCCCTACCAAGACAACTTGAGCACGCTGATCCACGAGCCCAGCTTTGCCCGGGCGGTGGGCGGGGCCGTGTTCACCAAGACCAAGGTGGTCAAGGACCTGGGCAACCGGGCCGTACACAGCGCCCGCAAGGTGCTGCCCGCTGACGCCGTGGTGGCCACGCGCGAGCTGTTCCACATCGGCTACAGGCTGGCGCGCACCTATGGCCAGCGCGGCCGGCCTGACCCGGGGCTGGCCTTCAACCCCGCGCTGCTGGCCCGTTCTGCCGCCGCAGCACCGGCCGTGCCACCGCAGACCGGGGGCCAGTTGCAGAAGCTGCAGACGCAGCTGGCCGAGCGCGATGAACGGCTCTCCACCCTGTTGGGCACTTCCGCTGCGCTGGATGCTGCACTGGCCCGGCTGCGCGAGGCCGTGGCAGCCGCCAAGCGGGCCAACGCCGACACGCCCGACACGCCTGACACGCACGATTATTCCGAAGCGCAAACCCGCGACTACTTCATCGACCTGCTGCTGAAGGAGGCCGGCTGGCAACTGGATGCGAAGCAGAACTTCGAGATCAAGGTCAGCGGCATGCCGGACAGCAAAGGGCTGGCGCAAGGCAAGGGCTTCGTCGATTCCGTGCTGTGGGGTGACGACGGCCAGCCGCTGGCGCTGGTGGAAGCCAAGCGCACCAAGAAGGGCGCCAAGGTCGGCCAGCAATAGGCCAAGCTGTATGCCGACTGCCTGGAGGCACAGTATGGCCAACGCCCGGTGATCTTTTACTCCAACGGCTATGAGCACTGGATCTGGGACGACGCCATGTACCCGCCGCGCGCAGTGCAGGGCTTCTACAAGAAGGCCGAGCTGGCGCTGATGATCCAGCGCCGTACCAGCCGCAAGCCGCTGGCTACTGCGGCGATCGACGCCGGCACGGATGACAGCAAAGGCGGACAAAAGCGCTTCGGCGTAGGCCACTTCGACCTGATCGTGATCGACGAGGCGCACCGCTCGGTCTACCAGAAGTACCGCGCCATCTTCGAGTACTTCGACGCCCTGCTGGTGGGCTTGACGGCCACGCCCAAGGACGAGATCGACCACAACACCTACCGCCTGTTCGACCTGGAGGACGGGCTGCCCACCGACGCCTACCCGCTGGACCAGGCGGTGGCCGATGGCCATCTGGTGCCGCCGCTGGCGGTGTCGGTGCCGCTGAAGTTTCAGCGCGATGGCATCCAGTACGCCCAGCTCAGCGAAGACGAGAAGGAACAGTGGGACGCCTTGGAGTGGAGCGAGGACGGCACCCCGCCGCCCGACGCGGTGGAGGCCGCGGCCCTGAACAAGTGGCTGTTCAACACCGACACGGTCGACAAGGCGCTGGCGCACCTGATGACCCGGGGCCAGAAGGTGGCCGGTGGCGACCTGCTGGGCAAGACCATCGTGTTCGCCAAGAACAACGACCACGCCGAGTTCATCGCCGAGCGTTTCAACATCAACTACCCGCACCACAAGGGCGAGTTCGCGCGGGTCGTCACCTACAAGACCGTTTATGCGCAGAGCCTGATCGGCGCCTTCTCGGCCAAGGACAAGGCGCCGCACATCGCCATCTCGGTGGACATGCTCGACACCGGCATCGACGTGCCCGAGGTGCTGAACCTGGTGTTCTTCAAGATCGTCCGCTCGCGCACCAAGTTCTGGCAGATGGTGGGGCGCGGCACGCGGCTGTGCCCCGACCTGTTCGGCCCGAGCGAACACAAGAAATTCTTCTACCTGTTCGACTACTGCCAGAACCTGGAATTCTTCAGCCAGAACCCGGACACCACCGACGGCCACGCCAGTGAATCCTCGGGCACGCGGCTGTTCAAGGCGCGGTTGAGCCTGATCGATGCGTTGGACCGTGAGATCATCGATGGGCAGCATGGCAACGAGCCGCCCGCCAAGTACGGGCCGCAGCCCAACCACCCCCAGTTGCGCGACAGCACGGCCGCCCATCTGCACCAGGTGGTAGCGGCCATGAATGTCGAGAACTTCGTGGTGCGGCCGCAGCGGCGGATAGTCGAGAAGTTCGCCCGGCCCGAGGCCTGGAAAGCGTTGACGGCCGACGACCACACGGAGCTGGCCAGCCCGATCGCCAGCC
>JANNZD010000222.1:0-7966 GCA_031410435.1 Betaproteobacteria bacterium
ATGCCGGCATCACGGGCGTTCTGCAGGAACAGCGCCCGGGTGGCCTCCAGCTTGATGCGCATCTCGGCCACCGCGTACTGCTTGGTGGGGTACATGCGGCGCTTGACGGGCGGCATGCCGGGCACCTCGGCGCGCAGGTACTGCACGGTGAAGTCATAGGCCGCCTGCGCCACGCCCAGGTAGGTGGGCGACAGCGTGGCAAACATGTGCGGGTAGCGGCTGGCGGCCTGGAAGTACAGGCCCTCGGGCATCATGCGCGCGGTCTCGGGCACGAAGACCTCGGCGAACACCAGGTTGCGGCTGACCGTGCCGCGCATGCCCAGCGGGTCCCAGTCGCCCACCACGCTGACGCCCGGCGCGTCGGCCGGCACCGCCAGGTACATCGCGTCGCGCCGGCTGCCGCCACCGGCGCGGTCGGGCCGCTCCAGCGTGCACAGCACGCCGTAGGTGTCGGCGGCGCCGGCCAGCGACGCGAAGATCTTCTTGCCGGTGACGACATAGCCGCCGTCGACCTTGCGCGCCAGCGTGCCCCAGGGCGCGGCGCCGGCCGCCGCGGCGCCGCCCTCGCTGAAGGGCTGGGCATAGACCCGGCCCTCGCCCACGATGCGGCCGAAGTGCAGCGCCCGGTGGGCCTCGTGGTCGGCACGCTGCGCGGGCGTCATGTCCAGCGCGTCGGCGATCTCGCCGGCCCACAAGCAGGAGCTGACATGCATGTTGAAGCTCAGCGCGGTGGCGCCGCACCAGCGGCCCAACTCGGCGGCCACCATCACATAGCTGGCGTAGTCGGCGCCCAGGCCGCCGTAGGCGGTGGGGATGCAGATGCCCAGCAGGCCGGCCTGGCGCAGGTCGGCATAGTTCTCGAAGGGAAAGCTGGCCTCGCGGTCGTAGCGCTCGGCACGGGCCGCGAAGCCCGGGCCGAGCGCCGCCACCCGCGCGATCAGCTCACGCTGCAGCGGTGTCAGGCGCGCCGGGTCGCCGGCGATGTGCGAGGGCTGGTAGCGCGTGGCCACTGCGGCCGGCCCGGGCGCGGGCGCGGTTGTAGGGCTGGGGCTGGGGTCTGCAGACATCCGGGGGCTCCTGGGGCCGTGGCTCAGCCGGCGGGCAGCCGGGCCAGAAAGGCCAGCAGCGCGGCGTTGAAGGCGGCGGGTTGTTCGAGGTTGAGCAGGTGGCCGGCGCCGGGCAGGATGACCAGCTCGGCACCGGCAATGCGCTCGGCCATCTTGCGCGCCACCTCGGGCGCGGCGGTGCGGTCATGCGCGCCGGTGATCACCAGCGTGGGCACGCCGATCGAGGCCAGCGCGGCGCGCCGGTCGAAGGCCACCAGCGCGGTGACGGCGGCGCGGTAGGTGGCCTCGGGCACTCCGGCCATCAGGGCCTGGGCGGCGCTGCACCGGTCGGCCGGCGTGCCGGGCGCCACCATGCCGGCCACCAGCGGCGCAGCCAGGCCGGCCATGCCCTGGCCGGCGTCCAGCGGCGCGAAGCGCGACTGCAGAAAATCGCGCTGCCAATCGCCGCCGGGCCGCCCAAAGGCCGGCGAGGTGCCGGCCAGCACCAGCGCGGCCACCGCCGGCGCTGCGGTAGCCGCCACTTCCTGCGCCACCATCCCGCCCATGCTGTGGCCGACCAGCACCACTGGCCCGGCGGCCAGATGCGCGATCAGCGCGCCGACCGCCCCGGCCATGCCGGCCAGGTCACAGGGCTGCAGCGGCGGCGACAGGCCATAGCCCGGGAAGTCGGGCGCCACCGCGCTGAACCCCGCCGCCGCCAGTGCGGCGCCAGTGCCCTGCCCGGCCCCCATGGCGGCATCGTCCCAGGCCTGGCGCCCGCCGCCCACACCGTGCAGCAGCACCACCACCGGGCCGGGGCCGCCCGGCGGGTCCCAGCGCAGGTGGGCCAGCGGCGCGTCGGTCACCCGCCGGGCGGTCACAGCAACACCCCGGCGTCGACCACCTTCACCCCGTCCAGCGCCACCGTGCAGCCGCGCAGCGGCAGGTCGAAGTGGCCCGGGGTGTGCCGGCCAGCCACCTCGTTGGCGCCGGTGCTGTAGAGAAAGTTGCCGGCGAAGGCGCGCAGCTCGGTGCCGTTGAAATCGGCCTTGTCGTAGAAGGTCATCGCATCCCAGCGGGCGCGCCGGTTCAGGCCCCAGCCCACATGCGACACCGCATAGGCCGACCGGTCGCCCCAGGCCGCAAAGTAGCCGCGCATCAACTCGGCATCCACGCTGTGGCCCTCGATCGCAACAACATGGTCATCGGTGATCTGCAGCAGCACCGCATCGGCCAGGTAGCGCTTGAAGGTGAGGTTCACGTCGCCCGGCGCCAGCACCAGCCGGCCATTGACCGACCCGGCCGCCGGAAAGGCCAGCACCAGCCCGGCCGGCCAATGGGTCAGGCTGCCGGGCTTGGCGGTGAAGCCCCAGACCCCGCCCACCCGGGCGCCGACCAGGTCGATGGTCAGGTCGGTGCCGGCGGCGGAGCGCACGTGCATCTGGCGCGCGGCCTTCAGGCGCCGCATCGCCTCGCGCACCGGGGCTTCGTCGTCGGCCCGCGGCACCGTGCGGGCCAGGATCTCGGGATGCTCGTTGCTGACCACCAGCACCCGGGCACCGCCCTTCAGCAGCGCCGGCAGCTCGGCCGCATGCTGCAGGCCCTCGACCGTGCAGTCGACGATGAAGCCGCTGGCCGCCAGCGCGCCGACCACCGGCCCGAGGCCGCCGATGGCGTCGGACGCGCCGGTCGACCGCACCGGCACCGGCGCGCTCGGGCGCGGCGTGGGCAGCACCAGGTGGAACCAGCGCGCGCCCAGGCGGGCCAGCGCCAGCTCGCTCAACTGCACCAGTGATGCGCGGGACTGCGTCTCCGACAGGATGGCGCAGGCCTCGCCGGGCTGCACACCGCAGAGCTGGAACACCTCGCAGAAGCGGTCTATCCACTGGGCCTCGATGCGCTCGCCCTGGGCCATCACAACACCTCCCCCATCATCCGGTAATGCCCGCCCTGGAACAGCAAGGGCGCCACCGCCAGGTCGGCCAGGCGCTGCACCCGGCCGATGAACAGCAGGTGATCGCCGGCATCATGGCAGGCGCTGGTCTCGCATTCGAACACTGCCGCGCAGCCGCCCAGCACCGGCACGCCGCCCAGGCCAGGGGCCCAGGGGCCCTCGGCAAACTTGTCGGCCACTGCCGGCGACGCAAAGCGGCGCGACATCTCGACCTGGGTCTCGGCCAGCACATTGATCACGAAGTGGCGCGCTGCCTCGAAGGCCGGCCGGCTGGCGCTGGCCTTGCGCAGCGACCACAGCACCAGCGGCGGGTCGAGCGACAAGGCGGCGAAGGAGTTGGCCGTCAGGCCCACCGGGCTGCCGTCGCCATCTCGGCAGGTGATGATGGTCACCCCGGTGGCGAAGCGGCCCAGCGCGGCACGCAGGGCCAGCGGGGTCGGTGCGGCCGCGTCATCGTCTGGCGCATTGCGGTCAGGTGCGTTCATCGCCGTCCAAGAGGGTCGGGGGAGAGGTCAGCGCAGCAGCGCCCGGGCCAGCGCAAAGCCCAGCCCGGTGCAGGCCAGCGCGCCCAGCAGATGGGCCGCGCTGTGCAGCAGGGCCAGGGCCCAGGCATCGCGCTGCAGCAGGCCCAGGGATTCGGCCGAGAAGGCCGAGAAGGTGGTGAAGCCACCCAGCAGGCCCGTGACCAGCAGCAGGCGCAACAGATCGTCGGGCGAACGGGTGAACCAGACCATGGCCACGCCGATCAGCCCGCCACCCAGGCAGTTGACCAGCAGCGTGCCGAGCGGGAAGCCGCCCCACAGCGGGTTGAGCCACAGGCCCGCGCCCCAGCGCGCCAGGGCCCCCACCGCCGCGCCGCTGGCCACCGCCAGGGCCTGCTGGCCCAGCGCCGGGCCGCTCATCCGGCGTTGGACCCGCTCAGGCCCCAACGCACCAGCGCCTGGTCGTCGGCCACCCGGGCATCCACCCAGCGGGCGCCGTCGGGGGTGGTCTCCTTCTTCCAGAACGGCGCCTGGGTCTTCAGGTAGTCCATCAGGAACTCGCAGCCCTGGAAGGAGTCGCCCCGGTGGGCCGAGCTGACCACCACCAGCACGATCTGGTCCAGCGGCTGCAAGAGGCCGACACGGTGGATCACCCGGGCGCCGCGCAGGTCGAAGCGCTGGAGAGCCGCGTCGATCATCGCTTCGATGGCGCGCTCGGTCATGCCCGGGTAATGCTCGAGCTCCATCGCGCTGATGGCCCCCGGGCTGCCCGCAGTACGGTCGCGCACCGTGCCGACAAAGCTGGTGATGGCGCCCACCCCGCCATCGCCGGCACGCAGCGCGGCCACCTCGGCCGACAGGTCGAAGTCTTCGGTCTGGATGCGCACGCGTGGGGCTGGGGCCATGCGCAAGATTCTCGCATCGCCACACCGGCAAGCCCTGAGCCCGGCCGGACATGCCGGCCCGCTTTAGGTCCGCAGTGCCCTGGATCTCCGGGGATCCGGACTCGCCCACGGCCTCGCAGTGCTCGGCCGCTTCGCCAGGCACCCAGCGTCCTCAGGACGCTGGATGTCCGGGCTCAGCCCCCGGTAACCGGCGGGAAGAAGGCCACCTCGGCGCCGTCGGGTACCGGCGTGGCTTCGTCTGCCATCAACTGGTTGAGTGCGCAGCGCAGGGCCCGGCCGCGGGCCAGCATGTCGGCATGGCGGCCACCGCGGGCGACCAGCGCATCGCGCAGCTGGCCCAGGGTGACGCCGGCCGGCAGCAGCACGGTCTCGGATGCGCCCAGGGCCTCGCGCAGCGAGGCGAAATAGCGCACCTTCACGGTGATCATCGAAGCCGTCATGGTCAGGCGCCGATCAGGCTGGCCAGCAGCAGCAGCCGCACCGCATCGCCGCGCCGGATCACCTGGCCCGACGGGTTGTCCACCAAGCCATCGGCCCAGACCGCGGACGTCAGCACGCCCGAGCTCTGGTTGGGAAAGAGCTCGACACCGCCCGCGGCGTTGAAGCGCGCGCGCAGGAACTCGCGCCGCTTGTCGGGCTGCAGCCAGTCGAAATCGGCCCGCACGCTGACCGCCGGCGGCAGCGCCAGCGGGCAGCCCTGCAGTGCCCGCAAAACCGGCGCCACCGCCAGCAGGCAGGTGACGAAGCTCGACACCGGGTTGCCGGGCAGGCCGATGAACAGGGCCTCGCTGTCACCGCCCTCGCGCCGCACCGCGCCAAAGGCCAGCGGCTTGCCCGGCTTCATCGCCACTTGCCAGGCCTCCAGCCAGCCCTCGGCCTTGACCGCCGGCTTGATGTGGTCTTCCTCGCCCACCGACACCCCGCCTGAAGTGATGATCAGGTCATTGCCGGCGGCGGCGCGGCGCAGCGCGTCACGGGTGGCGTCCAGCCGGTCGGGCACGATGCCCAGGTCCTGCACCTCGCAGCCGGCAGCCTGCAGCAGGCCGCGCAATGTGAAGCGATTGCTGTTGTAGATCGCCCCGGGCTTGAGCGATTCACCCGGCATCACCAGTTCGTCGCCGGTGGAGAACAGCGCCGCCCGTGGCCGGCGCCGCACGGTCAGGCGGGAGGCGCCCACCGACGCCGCCAGGCCCAGGGCCTGGGGCGTGAGCCGGATGCCGGCGGCCAGCACCTCGGCACCGTGCTGCACGTCCTCGCCACGGCGGCGTACCCATTGACCGAGCTGCGGCTGGGCCTGGATGCGCACCTGGCCCAGGCCGCCGCCGGCCGCATCAGCCACGGCCTCGCACTGCTCCTGCATCACCACCGCATCGGCACCGGCCGGCAGCTGCGCACCGGTGAAGATGCGCACCGCCGTGCCCGGCTGCAGCGGCTGGCCCACCACCCCCGCCGGCAGGCGCTGGCTGACCGGTAGCAGGGTGCCGGCGGCCGGCACATCGGCCGGCAGGTCGGCAAGCCGCATCGCATAGCCGTCCATCGAGCTGTTGTCGGCCGGCGGCACGTCCAGCGCGGAGACCACTGGCCGGGCCAGCACCCGGCCCAGCGCGTCGAAGGTGTCGAGCTTCTCGATCTCGGCGATCACCCGGTCGCGGGCCACCGCCAGCAGGCGCTGCAGCGCCTCGTCCAGGCTCAACATCGGGGGGCGTTGGGGCTCAGCCATGGCGGGCGCTCTGGTAGTCGTAACGGGCGGAAGTGTCTAGCAAGTGAGATACCAGTGCCGCGGCATCGGCCAGGTCGAACACCGGCAGGCCGGTGGCTACCGGCAGTGCCAACGGTGTGTCGCTGGCGATCAAAGCCACAAAAGGGTCTTCGGGATAGAGCGGGGCCTGGCCCAGCACGGCGCGCCAGACCTCCACCTTGGGCAGGTCGGCATGCTTGTAGCCCTCCACCAGAACCCAGTCCACCGGCGACAGCTCGGCCAGCAGCTGGTGCACCGACGGCAGGCCGCCCTGCTCAAACTCGCGCAACAAGGCCAGGCGCTGCGACGAGGCGATCAGCACCTCGGTGGCACCGGCCTCGCGGTGGCGAAAGCTGTCCTTGCCGGGCTGGTCGATGTCGAAGCGCTTGTGCGCATGCTTGATCACCGACACCCGCTGACCGGCGGCCTTCAAGCCCGCGATCAGGCCCTCGATCAGCGTGGTCTTGCCCACACCCGACGGGCCGCAAAAGCCCACGACCTTCATGCGGCGCAATGCTGTTCGATGTAGGCCTTGACGCGGCCTGCATCCACCGGCATCACGGTGAAGCGCTTGGGCAGGGCCTCGATGCCGTCCAGCCCGGCCGGGCGCAGCGGCGGCCGGCCCAGCGCCTCCTCGATGGTGGCCGCGAACTTGGCCGGCAAGGCCGTCTCCAGCACGATCATGGTCACGCCGGGCTGCAGGTGCTCGCGCCCGACCTTCAGGCCGTCGGCGGTGTGGGTGTCGATCATGTCCTGGTGCTCGGCCCAGGTACGGCGGATGGTGGCCAGGCGGTCGGCATGGCTGCTCTTGCCCGAGACAAAGCCGAAGCCGGCGATGCGCGCCGCCTCTTCGGCGGTGAGTTGGAAGCCGCCATCGCGCAACAGCCCGGCGCCGAACAGGTCGGCCACCCGGGCACCGTCGCGGCCCAGCAAATCAAAGACGAAACGCTCGAAATTGCTGGCCTTGCTGATGTCCATCGACGGGCTGCTGGTCTCGAAGGTCTCGGCACTGGCCCGCACCCGGTAGCGCCCGGTGCGGAAGAACTCGTCCAGCACATCGTTCTCGTTGGTGGCCACCACCAGCTGGGCGATGGGCAGGCCCATCATGCGCGCCACATGACCGGCACAGACATTGCCGAAATTGCCCGAGGGCACGGCGAAGCTGACCCGCTCGGCATTCGAGGCCGTGACCTGGAAATAACCCGCAAAGTAGTACACCACCTGGGCCAGCAGCCGGGCCCAGTTGATCGAGTTGACGGTGCCGATCTTGTGCCGGCGCTTGAAGTCGAGGTCATTGCTGACGGCCTTGACGATGTCCTGGCAATCATCGAACACCCCGGTGAGGGTGATGTTGTGGATGTTGGGGTCCTGCAGGCTGAACATCTGGGCCTGCTGGAAAGGGCTCATGCGGCCCTCGGGCGAGAGCATGAAGACCCGCACGCCCTGCTTGCCGCGCATCGCGTATTCGGCCGCCGAGCCGGTGTCGCCCGAGGTGGCGCCCAGGATGTTCAGCTCCTCGCCGCGCCGCGCCAGCTCGTACTCGAACAGGTTGCCCAGCAACTGCATCGCCATGTCCTTGAAGGCCAGCGTCGGGCCGTTGGACAGGGCCTGGATGTGCAGGCCGGGTTCCAGCTGGCGAACCGGCACGATGGCGGCGCTGCCGTAAGTGGCCGCGGTATAGGTCTTGTCGCACAGCGCCTGCAGGTCGGCCGGCGGGATGTCGGTGATGTAGAGCGACAGAATCTCGAAGGCCAGCTCGGCATAGCTCAAGGCCCGCCAGCGGCTGAGCGTGGCGTCATCGATCTTCGGGTAATGCGTGGGCAGGTAGAGCCCGCCATCGG
>JANNZD010000223.1:0-5913 GCA_031410435.1 Betaproteobacteria bacterium
CCGAGCAACGCCCAAAAAGGCGCGCGATCTAGGCGCAAAGCGCAGTCATAGCCCGGGCTATGACGAGCATTTGCAACGACGAGCGGGCGTCTTTTGGGGTGGTGAGCGGGCATGTCGGAATAAATCACAGGCTCTCAGCGCTCGACACCCCAGGACGTGAGGCGCACCGCCAGCACCGACGCCAGACCGAAGGCCGCCATGCCCAGCGCGACCAGCGCAAAAATCGTCCAGACCGGCGCCTGGGCCCATGCCAGCGCAGCGCCACCGGCGGCCACCACCACCAGCCGCAAGGTGCCGGCCAGCACCGCGCCCCCCACCTTGCCGGCGCCCAGCGACGAGAAATACAGGCACAGGCCCAGGCCGAACAGACCGTAGCAGGGCCCGGCCCAATGGAAATACAGGGCGGCTGCGGCAATCACGGCGGGGTCGCTGGTGAAACGCGCGGCCCAGAGATCGGGCGCCAGGGCCAGCACCCCGCCCAGCAGGCCCAGCAAGGCCAAGGCCATGAGGGCGGCAGTCCAGGCCGCGCGGCGCGCGCGCGCAATCTTGCCAGCGCCGATGGCCATGCCCACCAGCGGCACCGACGCCACGCCGATCGCAAAGGCCACCGGCACCAGCAGGAATTCGAGCCGGGTGCCGATGCCGTAGCCGGCCAGCGCGGTGGTGCCGAAATGGGCCACCAGGCGAGTCAGGATCAGGATGGTCAGCACCGTCTGCAGCGGCGAAATGCAGGCCAGCGCACCGACCTTGAGGATGTCGCGCAACAGCGGCCATTGCAGCGGCGTGGCGCGCACCCGCAACTGCACCTTGGCGCGGCCCGAGCGCAGGTAAAGGTAGAGGTAGCCCGCGCCCACGCCATAGGCCACCACCTGCCCAGCCGCCACACCCGGCATGCCCAGGCGAGGCAGAGGCCCCCAGCCCAGGCCGAACGCGCCGCCGATCAAGACCTGGGCCACCGACACGATCACCAGGGTGGCCGAGGGCACGGCCATATTGCCCGAGCCCCGGATCACCGAAGCGAAGGTGTTGATCAGCCAGATGAAGACCGACCCCAGGAAGGCGACATTGGCAAACGCCACAGCCTGCGACAAGGCTTCGCCACTGCCGCCCAATGCGGCAAACAGGCGCGGCCCCAGGGTCAGCATCAAGGCCATGTAAAGCGCCCCGGCGGCCAGCGCGATCCACAGCGCATGCACCGCCAGCGCATTGGCACGCGGCACATCGCCAGCGCCGAAGGCCCGGCTGACCGCCGACGAGACCCCGCCACCCATGGCCCCGCCCGACAACATCATCTGGAACATCACCATTGGAAACACCAGCGCCATGCCGGCCAGCGAGGCCACGCCGAAGCTGCCGACATAGGCGGTCTCGGCAATCGCGGCCAGCGCGGTGGCCAGCATTGCGCCCATATTGGGCAGCGCAAAGCGCACCAGGGTGGGCAGCAGCGGCGCGCTCAGCAAGGGATCGGGCGTGCGCGGGCCGGCGGCAGGTGGTTGGGGCGGCACCGCGGCAGCGGCGGGCCGGTCAGGCGGGGGCGTTGCAGTGGCCAGGCTCATGAGGCGCTTTCAGCGGAGAGGACAGGGCCGGCGCAGCGCCAGGGCAGTGGCCGCACCGTCTGAATCTGCTTGCAGATGCAAGCGTTGCATATGCAAGTGTCTCACGCCGGGCCCTTTTCTGCCGGCGCCGCGCGCCGCGGGCCCTCACAGCACCCGGCCGGCGATGCCCTGCAGGCGCTGCACCAGGGCCGGGTCGCGCGCTGCCGGGGCGGTGATCAGCGCATGGTCCAGCGCTCGCCGGCAGCCGCAGGCGGGCCCGTGGCTGTCGAATTGCACCGCACCGGCGGCCTGCGCCACCAGCGCCCGGGCCTGGTCGGCATTGCGCATCAGCACCGCCACGATGGCTTCGACCGTCACGGCATCATGGGCCGGGTGCCAGCAGTCGAAATCGGTGACCATGGCCAGCGTGGCATAGCAGAGCTCGGCCTCGCGCGCCAGATAGGCCTCGGGCAGGTTGGTCATGCCGATCACATCGCAATTCCAGCTGCGGTACAAGCGCGATTCGGCCAAGGTGCTGAATTGCGGCCCTTCCATCGCCAAGTAGGTTCCGCCGCGCACATGCGCTACCGCCAGATCGGCCAGTGCCGCCTGCAGATGCCGCCCCAGGCGCGGGCAGACCGGCCGCGCCATCGACACATGGGCTACCAGGCCGGTGCCGAAAAAGCTTTTTTCGCGTGCCACCGTGCGGTCGACGAACTGGTCGACTATCACAAAGCTGCCTGGCGGCAAGTCGGCGCGCAGGCCGCCCACGGCGCTGAGCGACAGCACGTCGGTGGCGCCCAATTGCTTGAGCGCAGCGATATTGGCCTGGTAATTCAGCGCCGACGGCGGCAAGCGGTGGACCCGGCCATGGCGCGGCAGAAAGGCCAGCCGGGCCGGCCCCGCCGGTGTGGCCAGGGTGCCGGTGAGGATCTGGTCCGACGGCTCGCCCCAGGGCGTGGAAACCGTGACCCAGGCGGTGTCCGACAAGCCCGGCAACTCGTACAGCCCGCTGCCGCCGATGATGGCCAGCAAGCCGTTGCCGCGGAGCATGGCCGGTGGGGTGGTGTCAGGCGCTGTCATGACGCTTGTGCCAGCAGACCGGCAGGCGCTGCGGGCCGGGCTGAATCGGCCTGCGCGCAGCGCGCCACATGGGCGCGCCGCGCGACCTCGTGCACGGGCAGACCCTTGAGGCGGTGATCGCTCCAGACCTGGCGCCAGCGCCGGGCGCCGGGCTGGCCGTTCCACAAACCCAGCAGGTGGCGGCTGATGTGCGACCAGGGCACGCCCCGCTCGGCCTGCTGCCGGGCCATATAGGCCAGCATCTGCGCCTCGATGGCCAGGCGCCAGTCGTCGTCCACCACCGGCGCGGGCCCAGCGGCCCAGAAGCGGGCATCCCAATCGGCCATCAGGCTGGGCTGGTGGTAGGCCTCGCGGCCGATCATCACCCCGTCCACCGCCTGCAGCTGGGTGGCGATCTGGTCGGCGCTGGTCAGGCCACCGTTGATCGCGATCGTGAGCTGCGGAAACGCCGCCTTGAGCTGGTGCACCACAGGGTAGCGCAGCGGCGGCAGGTCGCGGTTCTCCTTGGGGCTCAGGCCCTGCAGCCAGGCATTGCGGGCATGCACGATGAAGACGCTGCAGCCCGATTCGGACACCGTGCCGACAAAGTCGTGCACGAAGTCGAAGCGCTCGCTGCGGTCAATGCCGATGCGGTGCTTGACCGTCACCGGCAGGTCATCGCCCAGCACATCGCGCATGGCCTTGACCGCGTCGCGCACCAGCGCTGCCTCGGCCATCAGGCAGGCACCAAAGGCGCCGCGCTGCACCCGCTCGCTGGGGCAGCCGCAATTCAGGTTGATCTCGGCATAGCCCCATTGACGCGCCAGCCGCGCCGCCTGGGCCAGGTCGGCCGGCTCGCTGCCGCCCACCTGCAGGGCCAGCGGCTGCTCTTCGGGATTGAAGTCGAGGTGGCGCGCCAGATCACCATGCAGCAAGGCGCCGGTGGTGACCATCTCGGTGTAGAGCCGGGTGTGACGGGTGATCAGGCGATGGAAATAGCGGCAATGCCGGTCGGTCCAGTCCATCATCGGCGCGACGCTCAGGCGCCAAGGGCTGAGTGGTTGATTTGATTGCACTGATCTTCTCTTTGTCGGTCCAGACGACTGTAGGACGAACCAGACGCCTTGTTTGATCACCGCGACGCGGTTTGTGCATGGTAATCAATGGGTTGCGCGGCATTCATGCGACGACGCAGGAGGCCACGGAGCCTCTTCGCGCCGTGTTGCTAGGCGTCAGTGCTACGGATTTGCTACGGCGCTCGCACGTGATTGCTACATCACGGACGCAATCCGCGCGGCCGCGACGGGCAACGTCATGAGGCGCTCGGCCCCACGTCGACGCCGGCTTTCGGGCAACTCGGTTGGTAAGTTGTAGGACGCTTGGCGACCCATCAGCGACCTTCGTAGGATGGAGTTGGTCGCCCTGAAGCCGCCATTCGACTCTGGGCAAAGAGCCACCGGATCTCAAACGCTGATCCCGCCATCGGCCAGTCCGGGCACCAGGGATGCTGTTGCGCAACGCTGAATTTGATGACGGAGCACGGCCAGGTCGATGAGTGCCGGCGGCTACGCGCCCAGTAGCGGCAGGATGTGCTTCCCGAACTTCCCAGCATTAGTGGCGGTGGCCATAACGACCGCATGGGCGAAGACCAGACCCGCAGCGCCGAACACGGCCACAGCCGGCCATTTCAGGTGGCCAGGCATGACGAGCCGCCGGTGCATGTTGCGGATGAAGAACTCGGCGACCAGCAGGCTGGGAACGAAGAACAAGACGAGCATTGCAAGATCGAACGGCCCGCTGGCGCCGTCTGCGCTCATGCCGATGCCGCCGGCCCAGTTCGTCCATGCCTGGATCTCGATGTCGAAAAGCCATGAACCCAGCACCATCGCGAACAGGCGGAAGGCCCACGCGCGATGTCGGTCGAATCTCCTGGCGCGTGCATGGACATACGCCATGACCGAACTGAGCAGCATCACCGCACCCCAGACGCTGAATGCGATGGCGGCAGCCCGGCTGAAGGTGCCGTGGGCGAGGATGTACGACATGCCACCTGCGCCGGCCAGGAAACCTGCGCTGACGTAGATCCTGCCCGTCCAGCGGTGCACCTTGCGGTGTCGACTGCGGATCCGGGCCGACAGCAGGATGGGCCAGGCCAGCACAAGTACCGTGCCCATCAGGAAGTGCAGCCCGATGCCGAGGTTGGCGATCCATTCTGATGCCGTGGGCATCGGCAGGCCCGCGATCAGTTTGCGCCACTGCTCGAAGTTCCTGATCGTGGCGCCGCTGGCACGCAGGGCGATGTAGACGCCGAACATGCCCGTCCCCGCCAATGTCGCCAGACCGAAGAGTCGTCCAATTCCGCGCAGCAGCCGGTCGTCGACCGGTTTCGACCGGGGCCAGACTTCACTCGTGGATGGTGGGGTTGGCGGTTTCACTGCAGCGGCAACTCGCGATGCGTCGAACCGAGCCATTCACGCGGGCCGGATGTTCTGATTGAAGCGAAACACATTGGCCTCGGCCTCGTCGGCCCCCATGATTCACGACCGGGATCAGGGACGACGGCGCGCAGCCGCATTCACCTATCGTGCCTTGCCCTTCTTTGCGGCTAGACGCCTGAACAGCACGCCATCCGGCGACGGATGAGCATGGCCGCACCGCCAAAGATGAGCATCACCACAGACGAAGGCTCTGGAACCGCAGCGGGGGAGTAGTCGTGGCCTGAAAAGGAAGCGACGCCGGATTGGCCAGGTTCGCGCAGGGACTCGATCGTCATTTCCACCGTGTTGAAAAAGTCGGCTGTCCCGGTAACAAATGACGACGGGTAAACGGTTCCGCCGGAACCCGCACCCCTAGCCGCGGTGACTTCCAGCAGCCCAACAACCCAGTACTTTGTCCCGGCCGGTTCTTTGATATCTACCAAGTTACCTAAGTCAGGCCTTATGACGTTGTCGGTTATCACAGTCCCACCGTTCTCGATGTCGAAGACCCATGAGGTGGATTGATAAAGGGAGCCAAGAAAACTCGACTGCGATGCCTGTGCCAAATTCACCCCAAACGGAACCCACCAGACCTGCGCGCGAATGTTGGCTCCGGCCCCGGGACGCGTGAGGGGACGGACATCGGGGGTCAAAATGGAGTAGCCTCCGCTGACACTCCCATGCACATCCCAATTGACCGCATATTCGTCGCCAGTGACTATTGTGATGGTGTCAACGAACAAGGCGGTGGCGGTTGCTATCCCAGTGATAGACCCGCCGCCGCCGCCCGCGACCGCGATGGCGCGGAGCTTCCCGGGACTGGAATTGGCTTTACTGTT
>JANNZD010000224.1:0-24991 GCA_031410435.1 Betaproteobacteria bacterium
CCCAGCACATTGAGCGAGGCGCCCAGGCCGCGCTGGCTGGGCCGCAGCAGGTCGGTGCGGTAGGCGTCGATCACCACGTCCTGCGACGCCGACACAAACGCCACCACCAGCGCCAGCAGCGCAAACACCTGCAGGCTGCCGGTGGGCGGGGTGCTGGCCAGCCACCACAGGCTGGCGGCCAGCAGCCCCTGGGTCAGCACCAGCCCGCCCCGGCGCCGGCCCAGCGCGGGCCACAGCTCAAAGCGGTCCATCAGCGGGGCCCACAGGAACTTGAAGGTGTAGGGCAGGCCCACCAGGCTCAGGAAGCCGATGGTGGCGATGTCCACCCCCTCGGTGCTGAGCCAGGCCTGCAGCGCCTGGCCGGTGAGGGCCAGCGGCAGGCCGGAGGCGAATCCCAGCAGCGCCACCACCGCCAGCGCGTAGGCGCCTGCGGGGGCCGCTGTTGGGGAGTACGCGGCACCGGGCCGGGCGGGGTCAGGGGGGTTCAAGGCGAGGGTTTGGTGGGCGGGGGTGGGGCGATTCTCGTTGGCCCGGGCTGGTACAAACAGGCCCCTGCCAGACCACCCCGCCCGGAGCCCGCATGGCCGTCACCGTCCCTTTCGACCTGGCCTATGAATTTGAGGTCAACGCCCCGGCTGCCGAGGTGTTTGCGGTGCTGGCGGATGTGCCCACCTCGGCCAGCCACTTCCCCAAGGTGGCCAGCCTGGTGGACCTGGGCGCGGGCAGCTACCGCTGGGAGATGGAAAAGCTCGGCGCCGCCGGCCTCAGCTTCCAGACCATCTATGCCTCGCGCTACAAGGCCGACAAGAAAAAACGCAGCGTGGTCTGGTTGCCGGTGGCCGGCCAGGGCAATGCCCAGGTGGGTGGCAGTTGGCAGATCACCGACAAGAAAAAGTACAGCCACCTGCTGCTCAAGATCAACGGCACGCTCAGCCTGCCCCTGCCCGGCCTGATGCAGGCCCTGGTGGCGCCGGTGGTGCTGGCCGAGAACGAGGCCCTGGTGGAGCAGTACATCGCCAACCTGTGCAAGCGCTTTGGCGGCGAGCATGGCTGACCCATGTCCCCGGTGTGACCGACGCTGGCAGGCGCTGTCGCTACCGTGCGCCGCAGTTGCGCCTCAACCCCCTCCAAGAAAGCCCGTCCGATGAAAGCTGTTCTCTGCAAGGCCTGGGGCCTGCCCGACACCCTGGTGGTTGAAGACGTGCCCACGCCGCAACCCAATGCGGGCGAGGTGTTGATCAAGATTGCGGCGGCGTCGGTGAACTACCCCGACGTGCTGATGATTCAGAAGAAGTACCAGGTCCAGCCCGAGCTGCCCTTCATCCCCGGCAGCGAGGTGGCCGGCACGGTGGCAGCGCTCGGCGAGGGCGTGACGAACGTCAAGCTGGGCGACCGGGTGATCGCGTTTGTCGGCCTCGGCGGTTTTGCCGAGCAGGTGGTGGCCAAGGCGGCCGGCCTGATTCCCATCCCGCCCGAGCTGGACGACGCCACCGCCGCCGGCTTCACGCTGGTCTACGGCACCTCGCACCATGCGGTGATCGACCGCGGTGAGCTCAAGGCCGGCCAGACCATGCTGGTGCTGGGCGCGGCCGGCGGGGTCGGGCTGGCGGCGGTGGAGATTGGCAAGGTGATCGGCGCCAAGGTGATCGCCGCCGCGTCCACCGACGAAAAACTGGCGGTGTGCAAGGCGCACGGCGCCGACGTGCTGATCAACTACAGCACCCAGGACTTGCGCGCGGCCATAAAAGAGGCCACCGGCGGCCTGGGCCCGGACGTGATCTACGACCCGGTGGGCGGCATCTACGCCGAGCCGGCCTTCCGCTCGATTGCCTGGCGCGGCCGCTACCTGGTGGTGGGCTTTGCCAACGGTGAGATCCCCAGGCTGCCGGCCAACCTGATGCTGCTCAAGGGCGCCAGCCTGGTCGGTGTGTTCTGGGGCGACCATGTGCGGCGCGACCCCAAGGCCAATGCCGCTGCGATGCGCGAGATGATGGGCTGGGTGGCCGAGGGCAAGCTCAAACCGCTGGTCTCGGCGCGCTACTCGCTGGCCGACACAGCCAAGGCTTTTGAAGCGCTGGCCGCACGACAAGCCACCGGCAAGATCGTGATCGAGCCCGGCCGCAGAGATTGAGCGTTTTCTAGTGCGCAGCCGACCCGAGCCGCGCCCCTTGTCCCGCTATCCATGAGGCGTTCCATGAAGACCCAGATCACCGAGATGTTTGGCATCCAGCACCCGATCATCCAGGGCGGCATGCATTTTGTCGGCTTTGCCGAACTGGCCGCTGCGGTGTCCAACGCCGGCGGCCTGGGCATCATCACCGGATTGACCCAGCGCACGCCCGAACTGCTGGCCAAGGAGATCGCGCGCTGCCGCGAAATGACCGACAAGCCGTTTGGCGTCAACCTGACGTTTTTGCCCACGGTGTCGTCGCCCGACTACCCCGGGTACATCAAGGCCATCATCGACGGCGGGGTCAAGGCGGTCGAGACCGCCGGCAACAACCCGCAAAAATGGCTGCCGGCGCTGCACGAGGCCGGCATCAAGGTGATCCACAAGTGCACCTCGGTGCGGCACTCGCTCAAGGCCGAGTCGATTGGCTGCGACGCGGTCAGCGTAGACGGCTTTGAGTGCGGTGGCCATCCGGGCGAGGACGACATCCCCAACTTCATCTTGCTGCCGCGCGCTGCCGATGAGCTGAAGATCCCGTTTGTCGCCTCCGGAGGCATGGCCGACGGCCGATCCCTGGTGGCCGCAATGGCGCTGGGCGCGCAAGGCATGAACATGGGCACCCGCTTCATCGCCACCCAAGAAGCGCCAGTGCACGACAACGTCAAGCAGGCGATTGTTGCGGCCAGCGAGTTGGACACCCGGCTGGTGATGCGCTCGCTGCGCAACACCGAGCGGGTGCTGCGCAATGAGGCGACGGACCGCCTGCTGGCCAAGGAAAAGGCGCTCGGTGCCAGCCTGAAGTTCGAGGACATCATCGGCGAGGTGGCCGGTGTCTACCCGAAGATCATGCTCGAAGGTGAAATGGACGCCGGGGTCTGGTCCTGCGGCATGGTGGCCGGGCTGATCCACGACATCCCGACCTGCAAAGCGCTGATTGACCGCATCATGGCCGAGGCCGATGCCATCATCCGCCAGCGCTTGATGGGCTTTCTGGCAGATTGACCGGGGCTGGCGACCCGCCGATGCCCCGGGTCCGCTGCAAGAAGCGGGCGCAAGCACCGGCCGGCCCGGGGCCGTCAGGCCGCCGTTTTGGGCGCGTAACCCAGCACGGCCTTGACTTCCAAAAAGTCGGCAAAGGCGTGGTCGCCCCACTCGCGGCCGTTGCCCGACTGCTTGTAGCCACCAAAAGGCGCCATCAGGTCGGGGCCAGCGCTGTTCAGGTTGACCTGACCCGCACGCAGCCTTGAGGCCACCTTGCGCGCTGCGTCCAGGTCGGTGCCCGAGACGTAGGCGGCCAGGCCGTACGGTGTGTCGTTGGCGATCTGCACCGCCTGGTCCACCGAGTCATAGCCGATCACCACCAGCACCGGGCCGAAGATTTCCTCGCGCGCCACGGTCATGGTGTTGTTGACATGGCCCAGCACGGTCGGCTTGACGTAGTAGCCGGTCTCCAGACCAGCCGGCTTGCCCGGGCCACCGGCCACCACGGTCGCGCCCTCCTGGATGCCCGCCTGGATCAGCGTCTGGATCTTGTCCCACTGGGTGGCTGAAATCACCGGGCCCAGTGCAGCGCCGCTGTCGGGCGCACCGACCGTGGTGGCCTCGGCGGCAGACTTGGCAATGGCCAACGCCTCGTCCATGCGGTCATTGGGCACCAGCAGGCGGGTGGGGGCGTTGCAGGACTGGCCCGAGTTACCCATCACACCGCGCACGCCGTTGGTCACGGCACGCTTCAAATCGGCGTCCGGCAGGATCAGGTTGGGCGATTTGCCACCCAGCTCCTGGTGCACCCGCTTGACCGTGGCCGCGGCATTGCGTGCCACCTCGATGCCGGCACGGGTCGAGCCGGTGAACGACACCATGTCGACCTCGGGGTGGCTGGCGATGGCCGCGCCCACGCTCGGGCCGTCGCCATTGACCAGGTTGAAGACACCGGCCGGCACACCGGCGGCGTGCAGGATCTCGGTCCAGATCTGGGCCGAAAAAGGTGCGATCTCGGACGGCTTGAGCACCATCGTGCAGCCGGTGGCCAGCGCCGGCGCCACCTTGCAGGCGATCTGGTTGACCGGCCAGTTCCAGGGGGTGATCAGGCCGCAGACGCCGATAGCTTCCTTGACGATCATCGTGCTGCCGCGCAGCTCCTGAAAGTGGTAGTCCTTCAACACCGCCATCGCGGTCTGCAGGTGGCCCAAGCCCATCGCGGCTTGGGCTTTTTGCGCCAGCAGCACCGGCGCACCCATTTCTTCGGTGATCGCGGCGGCCATATCGGCATAGCGCTTCTGGTACTCGGCGATCACCCGCTCCAGCAGGGCCAGACGCTCGGCTACCGGGGTTTGCGAGTAGCTGGCAAAGGCGGCGCGGGCGGCGCGCACCGCCTTGTCCACGTCGGCGGCCGAGCCCATCGAGATATGGCCGGCGGCCTGCTCGGTGGCCGGGTTGATGACGGCCAGGGTCTTGGGCGTTGCCGGGTCAACCCAGGCACCGTTGATGTAGAACTTCAGGTACTCGCGCATGGGTGTCGCTCCAGGAAGTGGTCTCGCGGCACAACGCCGGGTGCGGGCATTCTAGGCAGCGCTGGGCGGCGCTGCACCCAGCGCACAATGACCCCATGGCGCATGCCCTTCCCACCCCCGAAACCCCCTCCGGCGACACCGGCGCGTCGCCCGACGGGCGCCACCGCCGCAGTGCCCTGACCCGCAAGCGCATCGTCACCGCACTCACCGCGCTGGTGAGCGAGGGCGCGATCACGCCCACCGCCGAGATGGTGTCGCTGCGCGCGGACGTGGGCCTGCGCACCGTGTTCCGTCACTTCGACGACATGGAGACGCTATACCGGGAGATGAACACCGAGTTCGACGCGATGCTGGCCGCGGCAATGCGGGCGCCGCTGGCCGCCGCGTCGTGGCAAGACCGGCTGCAGGAAAGCGTGACCTTGCGCGCCGCGTTGTTCGAGCGTTTGGCGCCGTATTACGTGGGCACCCAGGTGCACCGGCACGAGTCGCCGTTTCTCAACGCGCAACTGGTGCGGGCGGCCGTGCTGCACCGCGACCAGGTTCGGCGCATGCTGCCGCCTGCACTGGCCGACGACCCACCCCGCTTCGAGGCGGTGCTGCTGGTGCTCAGCATCGATGCCTGGCTGCGGCTGCGGCGCGAGCAGGGGCTGGACCTGGCAGCCGCGACCACGGTGGTGCAGACACTGGTCGGGGCGCTGATAGGCGCGGCGCCGGACCGCCCGCCGGGCTAGCCGCCGGGCGTGGGATCCGGCAGCCGGCACCTACAACGCGGGTGCTCACGGCACCGTGAACGGCGCGGAGTCGCCTTGCGTTGCTTGGCCTGAAAGGCTGTGTTGGTGCGTGTTGCACGACCGCGCCGCGCCGTGGCGCAGGTCAGGACAGCAAGGTCCACAGGCCCACGCCGCCGACCGTCAGACTCAAGGTGACGGCGTACAGCAGCGTGACCAGCGCAGCGCGCAACAGGCGCGGCCAGCGGCGCCCGCCATACACCCGCCGCATCGCCGCCAGGGTGTGCCAAGGCACCGCAATGCAGACGGCCAGCGTGAGCCAAGGCAGGTCCAGCAAGGCCAGCGCCAGCGCCAGGAACCAGAAAGCATGCCCATGCAGGGCAAGCACCAGATGCTCGGTGTAGCGCAGGCGGCGGTTCAGGCAGGCCAGCATACAACGGTAACCCAAGCGGCAGGGGCCAGCGTTGCTTGACGCCACCCGGTCCAACCCGATCCAGCTCAACCCCACTCGACCGGACAGCCGAGGGCATCGCGCCGGTGCTCCTGCAGCAGATACGCTTGCGCCATGGGCATTGGAATCTTGTACGCGCTGGCCGCTGGCCTGATGTGGGGCCTGGTCTTCATCGGACCGCTGCTGTTGCCCGACTACCCGGCAGCGATGCAGGCCTTTGGCCGCTACATCGCGTTTGGCCTGATCGCCCTGCCGCTGGCCTGGCTGGACCGTGCGCGGCTGGCGCAGCTGACCCGCGCTGACTGGCTTGCCGCCACCCGGCTGGGCCTGGTGGGCAACATCGTCTACTACCTGTTCCTGGCCAGTGCGATCGGGCGGGCCGGCGGGCCGCTGCCGACGATGATCATCGGCACGCTGCCGGTGGTCATCGCGATCAGCAGCAATCTGCGGTCGTCCGCGGCGGTGCAGCGGCGTGAGGGCCGCCTGCCCTGGCGCCGCTTGCTGCCGTCGCTGGCGCTGATCGCGGCCGGCATAGGCTGCGTCAACCAGGTCGAACTGGACCACCTTCGCGCGGATCCGCTGGCCGACCCGGCACGCTATGCCGTGGGCGCCCTGCTGGCGCTGGGCGCGGTGGCCTGCTGGACCTGGTACCCGATCCGCAATGCCGACTGGCTGCGCGCCCACCCCGACCGCAGCCCGCGCGCCTGGGCCACTGCGCAGGGGGTGGCCACGCTGCCGCTGGCGCTGCTGGGCTTTGCTGGCTTTTGGGCCTGGGCGCGCCTGACTCAGCAGCCGCTGGCCCTGCCGCTGGGGCCGCGCCCGGCGGTGTTCGTCGGCCTGATGCTGGCCATCGGCCTGTTTGCCAGCTGGTTGGGCACCCTGTGCTGGAACGAGGCCAGCCAGCGCCTGCCTACCGCATTGGTGGGGCAGTTGATCGTCTTCGAGACCTTGGCCGCGCTGGCCTATGCGCTGCTGCTGCGCGGCAGCCTGCCGCCGCTGCTGACCGGCATCGGCGTGTTGCTGCTGGTGGCCGGCGTGATGTCAGCCTTGCGGGTGCGGCCCGAGCCTTTGCCCGAGGCGGCCGCGCAGCCGCACTGAAGCCAAACGCGTGCCCCTGGCCCGGCTCAAGCTGCCTGGGCGGCCAGCAGCGCGTCGTCCAGCGCCTCGACCCAGTGCTTGACCGGCGTGGCGGTGCCGCTCTGCAGGTGCTGGATGCAGCCGATGTTGGCCGAGACGATTGTCCCCGGCTGCAGCTCGGCCAGGTTCATCAGCTTGCGGTCGCGCAGCTGGTGGCTGAGCGCGGGCTGCAGCACGCTGTAGGTGCCGGCCGAGCCGCAGCACAGGTGGCTCTCGTTCAGCGCCACCGCCACCTCGAAGCCCAGCTCGCGCAGGCCGGCCTCGACGCCGCCGCGCAACTGCTGGCCATGCTGCAAGGTGCAGGGGGGGTGGAAGGCCAGCTTGCCGGGCTGGGTGCGGGTCAGGCTGGGTTTCAGGGCGCGCACGATGTCGGGCAGCAGCTCGCTCAGGTCGCGGGTCAGGGCGGCCACGGCCTGGGCCTTGTCGGCATAGGCTGGGTCGTAGGCCAGCGCATGGCCGTAGTCCTTGACGGTGGCGCCGCAGCCCGAGGCGTTCATCACGATGGCCTCGACCGTGCCGGCGCTGACTTCGGGCCACCAGGCGTCGATGTTGCGGCGCATGTCGTCCAGGCCACCGGCCTGGTCGTTCAGGTGGCTGCGGATCGCGCCGCAGCAGCCGGCCTTGGCCGCCACCACCGCCTGGATGCCGGCGGCGTCCAGCACCCGGGCGGTGGCGGCGTTGATGTTGGGCAGCATCGCCGGCTGCACGCAGCCGGCCAGCAGCAGCACCTTGCGGGCATGCTGGCGGCGCGGCCAGGCATGGGCGCGAGCGGGGGCCTGGCCCGGCACCTTGTCCTGCAGTGCCGCCGGCAACAGCGGGCGCAGCAGCTTGCCCACCGCCATCGCCGGGCCGAACAGCGGCGAGGTCAGGCCCTCCTTGAGCAGCCAGCGCACGCCGCGCTCGGCCAGCGGGCGCTCGACCTGGGCGTCGACCAGCTTGCGGCCGATCTCCACCAGGTGGCCGTACTGCACGCCGCTGGGGCAGGTGGTTTCACAATTCCGGCAAGTCAGGCAGCGGTCCAGGTGCAGCTGGGTCGCGCGGGTGGGGGGGGTGCCCTCGAGCACCTGTTTCATCAGGTAGATGCGGCCGCGCGGGCCGTCCAGCTCGTCGCCCAGCAGCTGGTAGGTGGGGCAGGTGGCGGTGCAGAAGCCGCAGTGCACGCATTTGCGCAGGATGGCCTCGGCCGCCTGCCCGTCGGGCGTGCCTTGGTACTGGGGGGCGAGGGTGGTTTGCATGGTGTGAGGCGGAAGGAGAGGGGGGAAGCAATGCGGTGTCGACCGGATCAGGTCGCCGGCCGCAGCCCATTCACCAGCAGCGGGATCAGCAATGCACCCAGCAGGGCCTGCAGGCCGAGCGCGATGCCCGCATAGGCGCCGGCCTCGGGGTGCACCTGCAGCGCCCGCGCCGCGCCGATGCCGTGCGAGCTGGTGCCCAGCGCGAAACCGCGCACCGCCGGTGAGCGCAGGCCCAGCGCGTCGAACAGGTACTTGGCGCTGAGTGCGCCGACCAGGCCGCTGAGCAGCGCGAACATCGCCGCCAGCGCCGGTATGCCGCCGGTCTGCTCGGCGATGCCCATGGCCACCGGCGCCGTCACCGATTTGGGCAACAGGCTGCGCAGCACATCGTCGGGCAGGCCCAGCGCCCAGCCGATGGCCACCGCGCTGAGCGCGCTGGCCGCACCCCCGGCCAGGGCCGCTATCAGCAGCGCCGCCCCTTGCCGGCGCAGTTGCGCCCGGCGCTGCCACAGCGGCCAGGCCAGCGCCACCACCGCCGGGCCGAGCAGGAAGTGGATGAACTGCGCGCCCGAGAAATAGGTGGGGTAGGGGATGCCGCCTAGCGTGAGCAGCAGCGCCAGCATCAGCACCGTCCAGGCCACCGGGTTGGCCCAGGGCGCCTGGCCGCTGTGCTGGTAGAAGGCCTGCGCCGCCACATAGGCCACCAGCGTGGCGGTCAGGCCGAACAGCGGCGTGGCCGACAGGTAGACCCAGAGCTGGACGAAATCGCTCATCCCTCGGGGCGTCACGGTCTGGCCCCGGGCGCGGGCGCGGCGGCCGGCAACAGGGCCCGCAGCACGCAGGCGGTGACGGCCAGGCCGACCCAGGTCGACAGCGTGATCGCCAGCAGGATGGACCCACCGAACTGCGACAGCAGGCCCAGGTGGGTCATCACACCCACACCCACTGGCACGAACAGCAAGGACAGGTGGCTCAGCAGCATCTCGGCCGCCGAGCCCACCGCACTGCGCACCCGGGGCCATTGCAGCAGCAGCATCAGCAGGCCCGCGCCCAGCACCGGCCCGGGCAGGTGCAGATGCGCCAGCCGGGCGAGGGCCTCGCCGGCCGACTGGCACAGCAGCAGCCAGGCCAGGCCTTGCAGTGCGGCCATCGGGTGGGGCGGTGGCGCGGCTGCGGCCGCGTTCATGCAGCGCCCAGTCGGTATTGCAACAGCCAGTAGTGCGGATGCTCGGTCCAGCGCAGGTCCCGCACGCGCGGGCCCAATGCGGCGCGGGCGCTGGCCGCGCTCGGGTAGTTCTTCAGCACCTCGTGGGTGCTGCCGTCGTCCAGTGGCCGGCGCTGGTAGCTGTTGCCCTCGGCGTCACGCCGGCTGATCGGCGTGCTGCTGCCGGGCACATCGCGGTTGTCCAGCATCAGTACCACCGCGCCGGGCTGCAGCCGGCCGTGCAGCAGCGCCAGCCAGGGCGCCAGCCGGGCCAGCGGCACATGGCTCCACCAGAAGCCGGCGAAGGCGGCATCGAAGGTTTCGTCGCCCAGGCCGTCCAGCGTGTAGGCATCCAGGGCTTGGAACTGCACGCTGGCCGGCAGGCCGGGCTTGGCCCGGGCCACCGCCAGGGTTTCGGGGTTCAGGTCAGTGGCGCGCCAATGCGCGGCGCGGGCCGCGCCATGCGGCGTCCACCAGCCGGTGCCGCAGG
Organism: Betaproteobacteria bacterium; assembly: GCA_031410435.1. Classification (GTDB taxonomy): domain Bacteria; phylum Pseudomonadota; class Gammaproteobacteria; order Burkholderiales; family Burkholderiaceae_C; genus Pseudaquabacterium. The sequence continues at coordinate 9,929 of JANNZD010000224.1, forward strand.
CGATCTCCAGCACCCGCCGCCCGTCGAAGGCCTGGGCCACTGCGGCCTCCAGCGCCCGCAGGTCGGCCTGGCGCTCGGGCTTGGCGTAGATGCGCTCGTAGGTCGCGGCGCGTTGTGCGTAGTAGGCGGCCATGCTGGCAGGCGTGGCCTCGGCCGGGGGCAGGTCGGCGGGTGCCATCACAGGTCGGGGTAGAGGCGGCCAGGGTTGAAGATGCGGTCGGGGTCGAAGGCGGTCTTGAGCTCGCGGTGGATGCGCATCAGCGCCGGGGGCAGCGGCGCCAGCGCGCCGCCGGCCTTGGTGCCGCGGAACACCGTGGCATGGCCGCCGGCCCGGGCCGCGGCCTCGCGCACTGCGGCGGCCGCCGTGGTGGTGACCACCCAGCGCTGGCCGCCACCCCATTCCACCAGGTGCTCGCCGGTCAGTGCCATCGGCGCGGCGGTCTGCGGCACCGACAGCCGCCACAGCGTGGCACCGGCGGCCACCGCCTTGAATGCACCGACGAAGAACTCGTCGGTCTGGTCGCGCAGGCCGGACCAGAAGGCGGCGGCCAGGTCGGGCACGATCACTTCGCCGCCCAGGCGCGTGGCCGCCGATTGCACCGCCGCCGCCGCGCCCGACAGGCGCAGCACCAGCATGCCGCTCCACCAGGCGCTGGCATTGATCGGCAGCGGTTGGCCGCCCCAGGTGTTGAGCGCTTTCAGTGCCGCCGCCTCGTCCATCTCGAAGCGCAGCGTGGCGCTGGCCACCGGCAGGGGCAGCACCTTCAGCGACACCTCGCAGACCACGCCCAGCGCGCCCATCGCCCCGGCCAGCAGGCGCGAGACGTCATAGCCGGCCACGTTCTTCATCACCTGGCCGCCAAAGCTCAGCAGCTCGGCCTTGCCATTGAGCAGCGTGGCCCCCAGCACGTAGTCGCGCAGACCGCCCACCGCGGCGCGGGCTGGGCCGGCCAGGCCGGCCGACACCATGCCGCCGACGCTGCCGCCCCGCACGCCGGCGTTCGCAGGGTTCTCGAAGCGCGGGGGCTCGAAGGGCAGGCATTGGCCTTGCCCGGCCAGCGCGGCCTCCAACTCGGACAGCGCTGTGCCGGCGCGCACCGTGACAACCAGCTCGCTGGGCTCGTAGCTGCTGATGCCGCGCAGGCCGGTGATGTCCAGCGGCAGGCCCTGCGGCGCCTCGCCGTAGAAGGCCTTGGTGTTGCCGCCGGTGATGTTCAGCGCGGTCTTGCTGGCGCGCGCGGCGCGCACCTGCTCGATCAGCGCCTGCAGCGCGGAGTCTTCAGCCACCATCAGAAGCGCTCCAGCCCGGGGAAGGGCAGCAAACCCTTTTTGACATGCATGCGGCCGTACTCGGCGCAGCGGTGCAGCGTGGGGATCACCTTGCCGGGGTTGAGCGTGCCGCCGGCGTCGAAGGCGCGCTTGACCGCGAACATCTGCTCGCGCTCCTCGGGGCTGAACTGCACGCACATGCTGCTGAGCTTTTCGACCCCCACGCCATGCTCGCCGGTGACGGTGCCGCCCAGCGCCACGCTGGTCTCCAGGATGTCGGCGCCGAACAGCTCGCAGCGGTGCAGCTGGTCCGGGTCATTCGCATCGAACAGGATCAGCGGGTGCAGGTTGCCGTCGCCGGCATGGAAGACGTTGCAGCAGCGCAGGCCGTACTTGACCTCCATCTGCGCGATGGCGATCAGGATGTCGGCTAAGCGTTTACGCGGGATGGTGGAGTCCATGCACATGTAGTCGGGACTGATGCGTCCGCTGGCCGGGAAGGCGTTCTTGCGGCCGCTCCAGAAGCGCAGCCGCTGGGCCTCGTTCTCGCTGACCGCCAGCCGGCTGGCGCCATGGGCCTGCAGCACCGCCTGCATGCGCGCGATCTCTTCAGTCACCTCCTCAGGCGTGCCGTCGCTCTCGCACAGCAGGATGGCGGCGGCGTCCAGGTCGTAGCCGGCGTGCACATAGTCTTCGACCGCGGCGGTCATGGGCTTGTCCATCATCTCCAGCCCGGCCGGGATGATGCCGGCGGCGATCACCGCGGCCACCGCATCCCCGGCGCTGCGGATGTCGTCGAAGCTGGCCATGATGCAGCGCGCCACCTGGGGCTTGGGCGTGAGCTTGACCGTGACCTCGGTGGTGACGGCCAACATGCCTTCGCTGCCCACCACGATGCTCAGCAGATCCAGGCCGGGGGCGTCGAGTGCATCCCCGCCAAAGACCACCGGCTCGCCGTCGACCGTGAAACCGCGCACCTTCAGCAGGTTGTGCAGGGTCAGGCCGTACTTCAGGCAGTGCACGCCGCCGGAGTTCTCGGCCACGTTGCCGCCGATGGTGCAGGCGATCTGGCTGGACGGGTCGGGTGCGTAGTAAAGGCCCAGCGGCGCGGCGGCCTCGCTGATCGCCAGGTTGCGCACGCCGCACTGCACGGTGGCCGTGCGGGCCAGCGCATCGAGCTTGACGATGCGGTTGAACTTGGCCAGCGACAGCACCACGCCCAGCGGGTGCGGCATCGCGCCGCCCGACAGCCCGGTGCCGGCGCCACGCGCCACCACCGGCGCGCCCAGCGCATGGCAGGCCTTGAGCACCGCCGCCACCTGGCTTTCGGTCTCGGGCAGGGCCACCACCAGCGGCAGCTGGCGGTAGGCGGTGAGGCCGTCGCACTCGTAGGGCACGGTGTCCTCGCGCTGCCACAGCAGCGCATGGGCCGGCAGCAACGGTGCCAGCGCGGCCACCACCTGGGCCTGGCGGGCGGCGCGGTCGGCGGGCGCTTGCAGGGCCGTGGCCGGCAGGGGGGCGTTCATTTGGAGTCTCCTCGCATCGGTGCGCAACTGTAAGCACTTCAGGCCCGGGGATTGCGGCGCGCCCGGCTTGGACGGCCGCACCCCAGGGGCATGCAATGTTCAGCTCACTTCCATCCCCCGGATTCGGGCCAGGGCATGAAGCCGCAGCGCCCGCCATGCGGCTATGCTGCGCCACCCTGGCGGCCTGTGCGCGATGCGGCAGCGCAAGGGGCTCATCGCCAAGCCGCAACCGCCCGGAAAGGATCTCCATGAACCGACGAATCCCTAATTCAGCCCTGGCCGCAGCCACGCTGCTGCTGGCCGGTGTGCCAGCCCTGGCCGCCGCGCCTTCCGACGCAAGCGCCCGCGCGATGGAGTCACGCGCGCGCTCGCACATCGCCAGCTTCCCCGGTTACACCTTGCATGACGCCGACCACAGCTATGCGATGACCGACGCCCTGGTCGACCCGGACGGCGCGCAACATGTGCGCATGGCCCGCAGCTACCGCGGCCTGCCGGTGATCGGCGGCGACCTGGTGGTGCACAGCGACCGCAACGGCAACTTCCGCGACGCCTCGCATGCCATGACGCGACTGATCAACCTGCCGCGCGCCGGCGGGCTGTCGGGCGGCCGGGCGGTCCAGGCGGCGCTGAATGCGCATGCAGGCAGCACCCGTGGCATGGCCCCGGCAATGGTGGTCTATGCACGCGGCGACACCCCGGTGCTGGCCTGGGACGTGCGGGTCTTCGGCATGCAGGCGGACGGCACACCAAGCGAGCGGCATGTGATCATCGACGCCCACAGCGCCAGCGTGCTCGAGAGCTGGGACGACATCCACACCGCAGCGGCCAATGGCACTGGCAAGTCCTTGTACGGCGGCACGGTGGCGCTGACCACCGACCTGGTGGGCGGCACCTTCTACCTGCGCGACCCTGCCCGTGGCAACAACTACACCACCAATCTCAACAACGCCACCAGCGGCGGCAGCACCTTCAGCGACGCCGACAACGTCTGGGGCAATGGCCTGGTCTCCAGCAACCAGAGCGCCGCGGTCGATGCTCAGTACGGCACCGCCGTCACCTGGGACTACTTCAAGAACGTGCACGGCCGCACGGGCATCGCCAACAACGGTGTCGGCGCCTACAACCGGGTGCACTATGGCGTCAACTACAACAATGCCTTCTGGTCCGACAGCTGCTTCTGCATGACCTATGGCGATGGCGATGGCAGCAGCTTCACGCCGCTGGTTTCGCTGGATGTGGCCGGCCACGAAATGACCCATGGGGTCACCAGCCGCACCGCCCGGCTGGTGTATTCGGGCGAGTCGGGTGGTCTTAACGAGGGCACCAGCGACATCTTCGGCACGATGGTCGAGTTCTACGCGGCCAATGCGACCGATGTGGGCGACTACCTGATCGGCGAGAAGATCTACAAGGCCGGCGTCAACGGCCTGCGCAGCATGGTCAACCCCAGCAGCGACGGGCGCTCGGCCGACTGCTGGTACTCGGCGGTGAAGAACCTGGACGTGCACTACTCCTCAGGCGTGGCCAACCATTTCTATTTCCTGCTGGCCGAGGGCAGCACCAATGGCAGCCCGAGCAAGACTTGTGTCGCGGGCAACACCCGGGTGGCCACCGGCGCGGGCACGCTGGCCGGCATCGGCCGGGCCAAGGCCGAGAAAATCTGGTACCGGGCCTTGACGGTTTATTTCACCTCGTCCACCACCTATGCCGGCGCGCGCGCCGCCACGATCCGGGCCGCCGGTGATCTGTACGGGGTGGGCGGTGCCGAAGCCACCGCAGTGGCCAATGCCTGGACGGCGGTGGGCCGGCCGTAAGCCAGGCCAGGGCCCGGCCTGGCGCGCGCCCAGGCCAGGGCCAGGGTCAGCCACGTCACAAGGGCGGCGCATTCCCAGCGCCCCAGCGGGCCCGGCTTCCAGATCCGAGGGGTCGACGGGCGAGGCCACGCCGCGCGGCGAGAGCCGCACCCACTGCACCACTGTGGTGGCCTCGAATCGGCGGTTGAAGCGGCCGGCCCCAAGGCCGATCGCCAGGTTGGCGTCCCTGCGCCTTGGCGCTTGGGCTGAAGTCGCTGCGGGCGGGCAGGCGAGCGGGCCGCTCAGGCAGCAAACACCGTCAGCACCCCGGTGTAGCCATAGAGATGGTGGTGGGCAATCTCGCCGCCGGCGAAGAAACCCACCAGGGGCACATCGCCCAGCGCGTGCTGAACGATGCGGGCCTCGGCCGACGGTGCGCCAAAGTGCGGCCCGCCGCGGCCCGAGCAGGACACATACACCGCGCCACCGATGCGCGAGGGCGCCGCGCCGCCGGCTGGGTCGGCCGCGCCATCCAGGGTTTCGAGCTCCTCACGGATCTCGGCGCAGATGCGCACCAGGTCGCGCCGTGCAGCGGCGGCGTCGCGGCTGCAGAAGGCCAGCCGATGGCCGGCGTCGGCCAGGTCGGCGATGGCGATGCCCTGGCGCGCCGGATCGATACCGATCAGGTGGCGCACCCGGGTGTCAGTGCCGAACTGCCCGGACGCGCGGCCCGGCCCCGGCGCTGCTGCGGCCGCTGGGTCGGTCAGGCCGACCAGGGTGCTGCGCAGCGCGGCCATGGCCTGCTGCGGGCGCTGCAGCGAGATGCCCAGCGCGTCCAGCAGCAGCGGCAGGGCCGGCGCACCGTCCAGCGTGAGCACCAGGTTGCGCTCGCTGGCGGTGATGCTGCGGGTGGGCCCCAAGGGCTGGCAGCCCTGGGTGACCCGCGAGACCATTGCCACGCTGGCCGCGAAACCCACGCCCGACAGGCCGCCTTCGAACACCCCGTCGGCAATGTGCACGCAGCGCTGGTGCGACGCGGCCAGGCCGCCGAACAGGTAGCCGCTGGCGGTGCGACCGGCCAGCTCGACGATCAGTTCGTCCAGATCATGGGTGCGCGGATCGGCATGCACCAGCGCGCTGTGCAGGCTGCCCGCGGCCAGCGGCGTGCGGCCGTTGAAGACCTGGAAGCTGTTGGCCGGCAGATCGCACAGCATCAGCACCAGGGCGGGCTCGTCGATGTATTCCACCCCGCTGGCCATCACGCCGATGCCGGTATTGCCCACCCAATGCATGCCCGGCCAGCGCTGTTGCAGTTCAGCCAGCAGGGCCTCGGCCTGGGGCGCCAGCGTGTCGGTCAGGTAGATCCAGCCCAGCGTGGGCGCCAGGGCGGGCCGGCTGGCGCTGCGCTGGGCCTCGATCTGGGCGGCCGCCAACGCCAGCGCCATATGCCCATCGGGGTGGGTGGCGTGGGCGCTGATGAAGCGGGGCATCGAAGCGGCCGGTGTCGGGGCGGGGGCGCGCCGGGCTCAGCGCGGCTTGCGCGCCGGGCTGCGCTTGGCGGCAGGGCGTGCCGGTGCGGCGGTCTTGCGGCCGGCAGCCGAGGTACCTGGCCGGGCTGGGGCGCCGGTGCCGGCCATCTTGCGCGCGCCGTCGGCGCCGGCCTGGGCTGCCGCCAGCGGCAGGGCTGCTGCCGTCTTGAGGGTGGCGCCGGCCGCCTCCAGACCCTGCTTGACCATCGCGCCGGCCAGGTTGCGCGTGGCATCGGTGTTGCTGTCCTGCAGGGCCTTGGTGGCCAGTTCGGTGAACTGCTGGGTCAGCGCGCCCCACCACTGCATCGGGTCGATCACCCCCGGCGGGCTGCTCACCGGGCTGTCGTCCGGGGCCGACGCGGCCGCAGCGGGCGCCGGCGGTGGCGGCGCTGCCGCTGCAGGCGCCGGCGTGGCGAAGAAGGACGCTGGCGCCGGCGCGGGCGCGGCGGCCGGTGCCGCAGAAGGCATGCGGATCTTGAGCGACTCGGTCAGGTCGTTCATCGACACATTCATCGTCTTCAGCGTGGACAGGGTCATGCGCTGCACTTCCAGCGCCTGGATCGACGCGCCCAGCAGCCGGGCGTTCTGTTCCAGCCAATACTGCACCGTGCGCAACTCATTGATGCGTTTGTCCAGTTCCTCCGGGTCCAGCGTGGGGGCGATCCATTGCCCCACGCCGGGCAGCGCGGCGCCGGCGTTCTTCACCAGGCCCTGCAGGAAGTCGAAACCGGGCACCAGCTTGGCGAAGGCGTTGGTGGGATCGTTCATCGGGGCTCCTCGGGGCGGTCGTCAGGGATGGCCGCATGGTAGCCCCGCCGGGGCATGCCGGGCGGCCCGGGATCAGCGCAGGCCCAGGCCGATGCGGCGCAGCTCGAAACCCCGGGCTGCCAACAGTGCCGGCAGGGCTTGCGGGCCGGTCATGTGCAGCGAACCCACCGCGGCGAACACCCGCCGGCCCTGCGCATGCAGGCCGGCAATGCGGTCGGCCAGGGCCGGGTTGCGCGCGTCGTTGGCGCGCCGCATCCGCGCCTGGTCGGCCGCGGTGGGGCTGCATTCGCACCATTGCGCCGCTTCGGCCAGGGCGTCCAGGTCGCCCTGCGCCCACAGGCCGGCCAGCCGGGTCAGCAGGCGGCGGGCCTGGCCGGATTCCAGCCGGTCGACACTGTCCTGCAACAGCTGCTCGACCTCGGCCGCGTCGGCCGGCATCAGCGCATCGAACTGCGACTGCACGGTCTCCAGCGACACCAGCGCCTTGCCGCTGGCGCGCGCAAAGCCGGCCAGCACCGCTTCCTGGCCAAAGGCCGGGTCCAGGCCGTCGCCGCGGGCCGACAGCACCGTCAGCGCCAGGGCCTGCAGCAGCAGCGGCTGGGCGGCAAAGGACTCGCCGGCCACGCAGGCCGTGCCGGCCAGTGCCTGAAGCCGTTCGCGCAACGCCGGCGGCAGGCGCTGGCCGGCCTCGCGCAGACGCAGGCCGTCTGCGGCGGCGGCCAGCGCCGGTGCCAGCGCCGGGTCGGACGGGTCCAGTTCGAGGGCCACGGTGTCTGCCGCGCGCAGCGCGCGGGTCACGCCCGGCCCCGGAAAGGACCAGGCCAGCTTGCCCACATGCAGCGTGCCGTAAAGCCAGCCGACGCGGCCGTCTTTCTCGAAGCGCCACAGCAGCCCGCGGTCGCGGGCCTCGCGCAGCCCGGTCTGCACCTGCTCGGGCGTGGGTGCCCGTGCCAGCGGCGGGCAATCGGCCCGCGCCGCGGCATGCAAGGCCGTGCCCAGCAGGGCCACCAGCACGGCACGGCGCAGGGCCTGCCAGGGCCTTGCGGCACAGGCCCCGACCAGGGTGCCGCCACAGCTGCCACCCGGGCGCGCGGCCGGGCCGGTCATTCGGCCGGCGGGCGCAGGCGCAGCACCCCGTCAGCCTGGCTGAAACGCAGCTTGCCCAGCACGTCCATGCCCAGCAGCGGCGAGCCCAGCGCCGGCAGCACGGTCAGCGGCAGGCGCTGCACCCGCACGCCACCCTGCAGTTGCAGATCGCCCCGGCCGGTCCAGCCCTGCACCGTGCCGCCGGCGGTGGACGACTGCACGCTGCCTTCGGCGCGCAGGCCGGCGGCCTGGGCCAGCGTCGTGGGTAAAGCGCTGCGGGTGGCGCCGGTGTCGACCAGGAACTCCACCGCCACCCCGTTGACCGTGCCCGGCCAGTGGAAATGCCCGTCCGGGCTGCGCCGCAATTCGATCAGGCCGCCCTCGGCGCTGAACAGGCTCTGGCGCTGCCGGTCCTGCCAGAACTGCACCGCCAGAAACACCCCGGTGCCCAGCAGCAGCCACAGCGTGAGGTGCTTGAACGAAGTTGGAAACTCTTTCATGGCCAGACGATGCCATGAAACGGTGCCCGCCTCAGGTTTCGCCCGCGCCCGCTGGGTCCGGGCTGGCCTGGCCCGGGCCGGCCACGCGCTGGTCGATCGCGCCGAACAGGCTTTGCCCGTCGCGGCCCAGCATCTCGATGCGCAGCTTGTCGCCCAGGCGCAGGTAGCCGGTCTGGGCCTGGCCCGTCTCCAGGGTCTCGATCGCGCGCAGTTCGGCCAGGGCATTGCAGCCTTGGCGCGGGTCGGCATGGCTGACCGGCCCGGATCCGACGATCGCGCCGGCCCGCAGATTGCGCGTCCTGGCCAGGTGGGCGATCAGCTGGCCGAAGTGCCAGGCCATGCCGCTGCCAGCCTCGGTCTGGCCCACGCGCCGGCCGTTGCAGGCCGATTGCAGTGTCAGGTGCACCCGGCCGCGCTGCCAGGCCGGGCCCAGCTCGTCGGGCGTCAGCGCCACCGGTCCGAAGGCAGCGGCAGGCCGGCTCTGCACCGGGCCCAGCCCGCTGGCGCGCTCGGTGGCCTCGAACTGGCGCAAGGCCCAGCCATTGGCCAGCATCAGCAGGCGCACGCCGTCCAGCGCCTGTTCGGGGCTGGCGCCCATGCCCACGTCGCCGCTGATCACCGCCAGCCCGGCTTCGAAGTCGATGTCCCAGGCCTCGGCGCCGAACCAGGCGTCGCCACAGGGGCCGAGGAAGTCGTCACTGGCACCTTGGGCCATCCGCAGCACGTCAGCCTCCACCGGGGGTGGCCTGCCTGCAGCCTGCTGCAGCCGTTCAAGGTGGGTCGGGTAGGCCGACCCCACCGCCCATTGGCTGGCCCGGGGCAGCGGCGCCATGCACTGGCGCGGCTCGAAGGCAAAGGCATGCCGCGCCTTGCCCTGGTTGAGGGTGACATACAAGTCCTGCAACTGCGGCGACAGGAAGTTCCAGTCGTCCAGCACCTGCTGCAGCCGGGTGGCGGTGCCGGTGGCGTAGTGGGCGGTGCTCAGGTCGCGCGAGATGACGACCAGCTGGCCATCGCGCGAGCCGTCCTGATAAGTGGCAAGTTTCATCGGGTGCAGGCAAAGATTAGGGATGCGGGTCGGTGCCGCCGCGATTGTGCGGGCAGGCTGTGCTGCACCCCCGGATCGGCGGGCGTGCCACCGGCCGGTCGGGATTTGCCGATGGCCTGCCCGCCGGCATCAGGGCCGCAGCCTGCACCTCTGTTCCTGTGACCCACCCGCCAAGCCCCCCCTGGGGGGGTGACGGGACCGCACCGGGGCGTGGCAGCATCGCGTGATGTTGCACTTCTTGCGCTCAGGGGCAGGGGCCTGGCGCCCGCTGGTCGGCCTGGCTGCGGTGGTCCTGGCGCTGCATGCGCTGTTGCTCCTGGGCTGGTCGGGCGCCGTGGCGCCGCCCACGGGCTTGGCCCCGCAGGGCGCAGCGCTGCGGCCGGTGGTGCAACTGCTGCCACGCGACGGGCCCAGGCAGTCGCCCTTGCCGGCCGACGCTGCGGGCCAGGGCCTGCCCGAGGCGCTGCCGGCGGGCGGCCCACCGATCCGCGGTCGTCTTGCGGCAGCCACGCCGGCCCGGCGCGAGGACACAGCGCCGGCGTCCCGCGTGCCGGTCACGCAGCAGGGGCTGGGCGCCAGCCCGCCGTCACCCGGCCCGGCCGCAGGGGCGGCGCAGGCCACATGGCCGGTCGAGCCGGTAGCCGACCCCGCGGCCCAGGCCCGCAGTGACGAGGAAGGCGAGCCGGCCGGCACGGGACCGCGCGCCGCGATGCCCAGCGGCGAGCCGCCGCCGCTCTACCTCACCCGCTGGCCCCAGCCGGCCAGCCTGCGTTATGCCTTGCACTACCGCGGCCGCAGCGGCGAGGCGGTGCTGAACTGGCAGCCGGCGGATGACCGCTATGCACTGCAGCTTCAAGGGCTGGCCGACGCCGCCGGCAGCGCGGCCGATCCAGCCGGTCCGGCAGGCCGCCGCAGCCGGGCACGCGCGCTGATCGAGCAGGCCAGCCAGGGCCGTCTGGCGCCGCACGGCCTGGTACCCGACCGCTTCACCGACCGCCGCGGCGGCCGCAGCCTGCGCGCGGCCAACTTTCGCCACGAACTGGGCCGCATCGAGTTCTCCGGTCCGGCCACCGTGCATCCGGATTGGCTGGGCGCGCAAGACCGCCTGAGCTGGTGGGTGCAGTTGCCGGCCATCCTGGCCGCCAGTGCAGAGGCGCCGGAGGAGATCCGCTTGTTTGTCGTCGATGTCTGGGGCGGCGGCGAGCTCTGGCGCTTCGAGCCACTGGGCCGGGTGGCGCTGGACCGGCCGGGTGGCGGCGGCCCGGTGCAGCACTGGCGGCGCGAGCCGGTGCAGCCCGAGGGCCAACGGGTGGAGGTCTGGCTGGACCCGGCGATGGGTTTCTGGCCGGTGCAGCTGCGCTTCACCTCGCTGCGCAACGGCGAGCGCATCGAGTTTCAGCTGCGCAGCATTGACCGCGCGGCCGGTTGAGCCGGGGTCAGGCGCCCGGCGCGCAGGGCTTGAAATGGCGGCCGTCTGCCCCATCTGCGCTGCAAGGAGTCAGACCATGCAAACCCTGTACAACTCGGCCAGCTTCACCGTGGTGGCGTTCGAGATGCCGGCACTCGACGGCAGCACCGCGCCGGCCGTGGCGCGCGGCGGCTACGAGATCGTCGATAAATTCACCCGCAAGGAGATCTTCATCCAGGGCGCGGTGGCGGCGTCCTTCCAAGAGGGCGTGCAGGCCCTGGTGGCCCAGGGCCCGGATGAAGAGGCGCTGGACAACTTCATCGCCGGCTTTGCCCAGCTGGCGCACCAGCCGGTATTGCTGCACTGAGCCTGTCCGGCCGGCTGCGTGCCGGGCGCCAACCCGGCTTCTACAATTCGCAGCATGACCCGCCCTGCCGCCCCCCAAGCCCGCGCCGCTGCCGCCTTCACCCGGGGCGCGGCCCTGCCGGCCCTGCTGGCCCGGCGCATCGCCATCATCGACGGTGCGATGGGCACGATGATCCAGCGCTACAAGCTGAGCGAGGCCGATTTCCGCGGTGCCCGCTTTGCCGATCACCCCAAGGACCTGAAGGGCAACAACGACCTGTTGCAGCTGACCCGGCCCGACGTGGTCCGCGAGATCCATGCCCAGTACCTGGCCGCCGGCGCCGACCTGATCGAGACCAACACCTTCGGCGCCACCTCGATCGCGCAGGAAGACTACGGCCTGGGCCATATCGCCCGCGAGCTCAACCTGGCCGCTGCCCGCATCGCCCGCCAGGCCGCCGATGCCGCCAGCACCCCCGAGCACCCGCGCTTTGTGGCCGGCGCCCTGGGCCCGACGCCGCGCACCGCCAGCATCAGCCCGGATGTCAACGACCCCGGCGCCCGCAACACCAGCTTCGATGAATTGCGTGCGGCCTATTACGAGCAGGCCGAAGGGCTGCTGGAGGGCGGCTGCGACCTGTTCCTGGTCGAGACCATCTTCGACACGCTGAACGCCAAGGCGGCGATCTTCGCGCTGGATGAGCTGATGGAGGCCACCGGCGAGCGCCTGCCAGTGATCATCAGCGGCACCGTCACCGATGCGTCCGGCCGGATCCTGTCGGGCCAGACCGTGCCGGCCTTCTGGCACAGCGTGCGCCACGCGCGGCCGCTGGCCGTGGGCCTGAACTGCGCGCTGGGCGCGGCGGTGATGCGGCCCTATATCGAAGAGCTGGCCAAGGTGGCCGGCGACACCTACATCAGCTGCTACCCCAACGCCGGCCTGCCCAACCCGATGGCCGAGACCGGTTTCGACGAGACCCCGGAAGTGACCGGCAGCATGCTGGCCGAGTTTGCCCAGGCCGGCTTCGTCAACATCGTCGGCGGCTGCTGCGGCACCACGCCCGAGCACATCGCCGAGATCGCCCGCCGGGTGGCCGGCTACCGGCCGCGCGGCAAGGCCGACCCGCTGTTCTCGGGGCTGCTGGCCGCCTGATCAGGCCGGTGCCGCTTCGGCAGTGGCGGGTGGCTCCAGATCGGCCCACAGCGACTCGGGCGTGATTGTCAGATCCACACTGGCCAGTTGCACCGTTTCGTCGGCGCCGCTAGGGTGCAGCACCCATAGGCCGTCGGTGGCCTGCTTGCGGAACAGATCGCAGCGCTGTGACGCCACATCGATCAGCAGGTACTCGGCCAGCGACGGCAATTGCCGGTAGCTGGCGAACTTGTCGCCGCGGTCGTAGGCGGCGGTGGACGGCGACAGTACCTCCACCACCAGCATAGGTTCGCGTTTGATCAGCCGATCCGCCGCATCGGCGGCGCTGCAGGTGACCATCAGGTCGGGGTAGAAGTAGCTGTCTGCGCTTTCAACCAGCAGCTTCACGTCGCTGGTGTAAACCCGGCAGGGGCTGCCGCGCAGGTGCTGGCGCAAGGCCACCACCAGGTTCAGCGTCACCGAGTTGTTGCGGTCCTCGCCGCCCGCCATCGCAAACACCTCACCCTGCACAAACTCGTGCTTGACCGTCTGCTTGGCATCCCAGGACAGAAACTCGGCGGCGGTCATCCGCCGCTTTTGAAGGGCATATCCCACAGGCTGCTCCGCTGCGATCAGGCTCATCCCGCCTAGTCTAAAGCCCGGCCCCGTAGAATGCGAGGCTTCCCGAGGAGCGTTGCGACGGCGGTTTTGCACCCCAGCAGACCGCCGCCAGGCTCGGGACGGTGTGGCCAAGCTCAAGGGCCGCACCTGGCAACCGCGCTCACCCATCGCCTGCCCGCAGGCGCGCCGGGTGAGCCGGGGCGCCGCAGCAGGCCAGACTGCACTGTTGCCTGCCGCCATGACCGAACCCACCCTGCAACGCCCCGCCGTCCCCCCCATGCGCCTGGCCGGGCTGGAGCCGGTGGCCATTGCCGAGGGCAGCCTGTTCGTCAACATCGGCGAGCGCACCAATGTCACCGGCAGCAAGGCCTTCGCCCGGATGATCCTGGAGGGCCGCTATGAAGACGCGCTGAGCGTGGCGCGCCAGCAGGTGGAGAACGGCGCCCAGGTCATCGACATCAACATGGACGAGGCCATGCTTGACAGTGCCGCGGCGATGGAACGCTTTCTCAAGCTGATCGCCGGCGAGCCCGAGATCGCGCGGGTCCCGATCATGGTCGACAGCAGCAAGTGGAGCGTGATCGAGACCGGCCTGAAATGCCTGCAGGGCAAGGGCATCGTCAACAGCATCTCGCTGAAGGAGGGCGAGGCCGAATTCAAGCGCCAGGCCACGCTGCTGCGGCGTTATGGCGCAGCCACCGTGGTGATGGCCTTCGACGAACAAGGCCAGGCCGATACCTACCAGCGCAAGACCGAGATCTGCGCGCGCGCCTACCGCATCCTGGTGGAAGACGTCGGCTTCCCGGCCGAGGACATCATCTTCGACCCCAACATCTTCGCCATCGCCACCGGCATCGACGAGCATGCCAACTACGCGGTCGACTTCATCAACGCCACGCGCTGGATCAAGCAGAACCTGCCGGGCGCCAAGGTCTCGGGCGGGGTGTCGAACGTGAGTTTCAGCTTCCGCGGCAACGAGCCGGTGCGCGAAGCCATCCACACCGTGTTTCTCTACCACGCGATCCAGGCCGGCATGGACATGGGCATCGTCAATGCCGGCATGGTGGGGGTCTATGACGACCTGGACGCCGACCTGCGCCAGCGGGTGGAGGACGTGGTGCTGAACCGGACGCCGGTCTACAAGCCGGGCGAGCCGCTGCTCAACCCCACCGAGCGCCTGCTGGAGGTGGCCGAGAACGTCAAGGGCGCGGCCAAGGACGACACCCTGCGCCTGGCCTGGCGCAACAACCCCGTGGACGCGCGGCTGAGCCATGCGCTGGTGCATGGCATCACCGACTTCATCGTCGACGACACCGAGCAATGCTGGCAGCGCATCGCCGCCGACGGTGGCCGCCCGCTGCATGTGATCGAAGGCCCGCTGATGGCCGGCATGAACATCGTCGGCGACCTGTTTGGCCAGGGCAAGATGTTCCTGCCCCAGGTGGTCAAGAGCGCGCGCGTGATGAAGCAGGCGGTGGCCCACCTGCTGCCCTACATCGAGGCCGAGAAGAAGGCCCTGGTCGATGCCGGCGGCGAGGCCAAGCCCAAGGGCAAGATCGTCATCGCCACCGTCAAGGGCGATGTGCACGACATCGGCAAGAACATCGTCACCGTGGTCTTGCAGTGCAACAACTTCGAGGTGGTCAACATGGGCGTGATGGTGGCCTGCCAGGACATCCTGGCCAAGGCCAAGGTCGAGGGCGCCGACATCGTCGGCTTGAGCGGCCTGATCACCCCCAGCCTGGAGGAGATGCAGCATGTGGCCGCCGAGATGCAGCGCGACGACTGGTTCCGCATCAAGAAGATCCCGCTGCTGATCGGCGGCGCCACTTGCAGCCGGGTGCACACCGCAGTGAAGATTGCGCCGCATTACGAAGGCCCGGTGGTCTATGTGCCCGACGCCAGCCGCTCGGTGGGGGTGTGCGCCGACCTGCTCAGCGATGAGCGCGCGGCCAAGTTCATCGCCGAGCTGAAGGCCGACTACCAGAAGGTGCGCGAGCTGCACGCCAGCAAGAAGGCCACGCCGCTGGTGACA
>JANNZD010000225.1:0-6021 GCA_031410435.1 Betaproteobacteria bacterium
GGTAAAGGAGGAGGACGGGCAAGGCCCGTCCGGGGGACACGGAGGCAGCCGGCCACCCGGTGGCCTTGGCCTCGCGCGGGCGTCAAAGTGCCTGCATCAGGCCTGCCCAGAGCAGCCCGTCGCCAGGACTGCAACGAGCCCAAAGTCGCCATCGGCCCCTGCATAGGCTTGCCGATGCCTTTGCCTGCGGGGACTCAACGCATCGAGCCGTGCGATACCGCAGCGCGCTGCCCTGTCTGCGGGCTGCACGGAAGCCCTGCCCGCCAGGCCGCCCTGGCCGGACGGCACAATGCCCGCAGGGCGCGCAGCGCAGCCTGGTCGGGAGGGCCTTGTCAGCATCGGTACGTCAGTCGTGGTGGAGGCGTCCTGGCCCTTGGGTCGGGTTGGCACTGGTCCTGTCGCTGCTGCTGGGCCTGGCCTGGCTGGTGCGCGACGAGGTTCAGTCCTCGCGCCGTCAGGCCGATTGGCTGGCTGGCCGGGTGGCCGGGCTGCAGGCCGAGCTGCAGCCCGGGCCCAGCGACGCGATCCGCTTCCCGGGGGCCGGCCCCTTCGACGACCGCCTGGGCTACCACGCCCTGCCGGAGCGCCTGCAGCGGCTGGCCGGCCAGGGCTATGCGGTGACGGCCCAGGCGCGCATGCCGCCCGAGATGCTGGACCTGGCAGACCAGGGCCTGTTTGTGCCCTACCGCGAGAAGACCCAGGCCGGGCTTGAACTGCAAGATTGCCGTGGCCAGGTGCTGGCCCGCGCGCGCTACCCGCAGCGCGGCTATGCCGCTTTCGACGCGGTGCCGCCGCCGCTGGTGGCGGCGCTGCTGTTCATCGAGAACCGCGAGCTGCTCGACCCGCGCTTTCCGCAGCGCAACCCGGCGGTCGAATGGGACCGCTTTGCCAAGGCGGTGTTCGACCGGGCCGTGCGCTACCTGGATGCGTCGCATGCCGGCGCGGGTGGCAGCACGCTGGCGACCCAGCTCGAGAAATACCGCCATTCGCCCGAGGGCCGCACCGACACGCCCCAGGAGAAGCTGCGCCAGATGGCGTCGGCCTCGCTGCGCGCCTACCTGGACGGCGCCGACACCCTGGCGCGGCGGCGCAAGATCGTGGTCGACTACCTCAACACCGTGCCGCTGTCGGCCCAGGCCGGCTTTGGCGAGGTCAACGGCATCGGCGACGGGATGTGGGCCTGGTATGGCCGCGACTTCGATGAAATCAACCCGCTGCTGGCTGCGCCTGCGGCCGACGCTGCGGCCTCACTGCCGGCCCGGGCCCTGGCCTTCAAGCAAGTGCTGTCCTTGTTGATCGCCCAGCGCCGGCCCGCGCATTACTTGGACGAGGGCGCTGCCGATCTGCGCCAGCTTACCGACAGCCACCTGCGCCTGCTGGCCGGGGCCGGTGTGATCACGCCGGCGCTGCGCGATGCGGCGCTGCCGCTGGCGCTGACCCGGCTGGCCCGGGTCGAGGCGCCGCCCGCCGGCACCTTCGTCGACCGCAAGGCGGTGAATGCGGTGCGCGGCAAGCTGCAGGCCCTGCTGGCGGTGCCGCGGGCCTACGACCTGGACCGGCTCGACCTGACGGTGGCCACGCCGCTGGACGGTGAGGTGCAGCGCGCCGCCAGCAGCCTGCTGCGCAGCCTGGCGGCGGGGCCGGGCGCGCAGCAGGCCGGTCTGTTCGGCAAGTTCCTGCTCAAGCCGGGCGACGACACGCGCAAGATCATGCTCAGCTTCACGCTCTACGAGCGCGGCGCGCACAGCAATTTGCTGCGGGTGCAGACCGACAGCTTCGACCAGCCCTTCGACCTGAACGAGGGCGCGCGCCTGGACCTGGGCTCCACCGCCAAGCTGCGCACCCTGATCACCTACCTGGAGCTGGTGGCCGCGTTGCACGGCCGCTGGCAGGCGTTGCCGGCCGAGCAGTTGGCCGCACTGGCCATCGCCCCGCAGGACGCGCTGGGCCGCTGGGCCCGCAGCCACCTGGCGCAGGCCGCTGACAAGGGCCTGGCCGCGATGCTGGACGCGGCGCTGGAGCGGCCCTACTCGGCCAGCCCGCAGGAGGGCTTCTTCACCGGCGGCGGGCTGCACCATTTCGAGAACTTCGAGCCCGAGGACAACGGCCGCACGATGACATTGCGCGAAGCCCTGACCCGCTCGGTCAACCTGGTCTTCATCCGCCTGATGCGCGAGGTGGTGCAGCATGTGCAGGCGCGCGACGCGAGCGAGCGCAACGCGCTCTTCGACGACCCGCAGAGCACGCGGCGCAGCGATTACCTGGCGCGCTTTGCCGACAAGGAGGGGCGCGAATTCATCGCCCGCTTCTACCGCCGCTATGCCGGCAAGCCGGCGCCCGAGGCCGAGGGCCTGCTGGCCGTCAGCCTGCGGGCCACGCCGGCGCGGCTGGCGGCGGCCTTCTATGGCTACTGGCCCGACGCGGCGGCCGAGCAGCTGGCGGCCTTCATCCGGCGCCGTCTGCCTGAGGCCGATCTGTCTGACGGCGCGCTGCAGGCGCTGCATGACAAGCTCGGGCCCGAGCGCTGGTCCTTGCCCGACCGGGGCTACCTGGCCGGCCTGCACCCGCTCGAGCTGTGGGTGGCCGGCCACCTGCGCCAGCACCCCGGGGCCAGCCTGGCGCAGGTGGTGGCGGCCAGCGCGGCGCAGCGCCAGGATGTCTACCAGTGGCTGTTCAAGACCCGCCACAAAGGCGCCCAGGACGCCCGCATCCGCAACCTGCTGGAGGCCGATGCCTTTGCCGAAATCCTCAAGGCCTGGCGCCGGCTGGGCTACCCCTTCGATGCGATGACGCCGTCCTATGCCAGCGCGCTGGGCGCGTCGGGCGACCGGCCGGCCGCGCTGGCCGAGCTGATGGGCATCATCGTCAACCGCGGCCAGCGCCTGCCGGTCACCCGGGTGGCCAGCCTGCAATTTGCCCAGGGCACGCCCTACGAGACCCACCTGGCCCACCGGCCCGGCCCGGCCCAGGCGGTGCTGCAGCCCGAGATCGCCGATGTGGTGCGGCGCGCGCTGATCGGGGTGGTCGAGAACGGCACCGCCAAGCGCCTGAAGGGGGCGCTGCTGCGGCGCGATGGCAGCGCGGTGGAGATCGGCGGCAAGACCGGCACCGGCGACCACCGCTTCGACACCTACGGGCGCGGCGGGCAGCTGATCTCGTCGCGGGTGGTGAACCGGTCGGCCACCTTCGTGTTCCTGATCGGCGACCGCTATTTCGGCACCCTGATGGCCTATGTGCACGAGCCCGACGCAGCCGGCTTCAAGTTCACCAGCGCGCTGCCCACCCAACTGCTCAAGGTCTTGCTGCCGGCGCTGCAACCCCTGGTGGACGGCGAAGGCTGCGGGCCGGCCCCGGGCGAGGCCGAGCCCGACAAGGCCCAACCCAGGCAGTTGCGCTGAGCGGCGCGCCTCAGCGCGGCACGATCACTGCGCCGGTCAACTTCTCCTGCGCCAGCACCAGTGCCGGCACGAAGCCCTTGCCATAGCCCAGCGCGCTGGCCAGGGCCAGCGATTGGTGCACGCCCTCGCCCACCACCGACGGCACGCCCAGGCCCTCGGCCAGGTGGGTGTAATAGCGCACGTCCTTGCGGGCGTTGTCGAGCTCGAATTTCAGCCCGTCCAGGCTGCCGTCCAGGGTCTTGGCCATGGCCTGGAACAGGCCGCAGTTGACCGGCCCCTTGCCGATCAGGGCCACCAGTTCGCGCAGGTCCACCCCGGCGCGCTGGCCGACCGCAAAAGCCTCGGCGGTGGCGGTGCAGATGGCCTGGGCGATGAAGTTGTTGAGCAGTTTGATCACATGCCCGGCGCCCGGCCCGCCGACATGGAAGATATTCTCGGCAAAGCAGGCCAGCAGCGGCTGCAGCCGGGCAAAGGCCTCGGGCGTGGCGCCGACCATCACATTGAGCTTGCCGGCCTCGGCCTCCACCGGCGTGCGCGACAGCGGCGCGTCGACGAACTCCACCCCCTGCGCGGCGCAGGCCGCGCGCAGGCGCTGGGTCGAATCGGGCTCGCTGGTGGAGCAATCGACGATCAGCAGGCCCGGCCGGGCGCCGGCCAGCAGGCCCTGCGGGCCCAGCACCACCGCCTCGACCTGGGGTGAGCCAGTAACGCAGAGGAATACCGTGTCGCAGGTGGCTGCCAGCGCCGCCGGCGATGCAGCCTGTTGCGCGCCGGCGGCCAGCAGATCGGCCACCCGTTCGGTGTTGCGGTGCACGCTGAGCTGCAGGGTGTGGCCCTTAGCCAGCAGATGGCGGGCCATGCCGTGGCCCATGAGTCCGGATGCGCCGATGAAACCGAGTGTGGCCATGGGGTGTGCCTGTTGAAAGGTGGAGTGGGGCCGCGATAGTCGCATGCCGGTTGGCGACTTGACTTGCAGCAATGGGGTGGGCAGCGCGCTGCTGGACAGCGTGCATCACCCCGTCGGGGCATGTGTGCGCTTGAATTTACCAGCCCTGGCGATGTCGCCAAGGGCTGCTGCAGGGACGTTCAAACCGCGTGCTGAGGGCTTTGCATAGCGACCCTGAGCAGACCTGGCGTCGCAGACCTTGATGCCGCTAAGCGGCCCGTCGACATGTCGTTGCACTCGCTCCATCGGAGGTGTCACCAGCGGAGTGGCGCTGTGGTGTCGGCGTGTTGCCACCGACGTCAGATTGAGCCACCCGCCGGCCTTGGTTTGAGCCAGCCAGAATTCAGTCAGGTTGCTGATCGGCCTAGACTGAACGGCGCGAACGGCACTGCTTGGACAAGGCCCTTCATCCAGAACTGGCGTCCGGTCTGGAGGTTGGATGTCGGCGGCCCGCCTTGGCCGAACGGCGACTTCCACACCACTTGGGGTTTGAAACCCCCCGTCCATTTGCATCCGTCAGGGCGTGCGACGCAGCGCAACCGGCTTGATCTTCAGGCGCTGTGCATTGCGGCTCAGGACGTCGTCAAGGGTCGCCATGTGCTTTGCACCTGCAGCCTCCGCACACGCCAAGTGGAGAGCGTCGCCGGCGCGCAGAGCGCTTGCGGCATCGAGCAGCAGTTCGGCCGCGCGATGAAAGTTGGCGGGCGCTACCGGAAGCAATCGAAGGTCAGCCGCCGCCATGCGTTCGAAGCGCGTCCAGGCACCAAGGGCCTGCTGCGCGTCGATCGCGCCGGTCCGCTGCTTGATGCCGAGGGCGCTGGCGAACTCTGGAATGCACCACGCCGCGGCGACGAGTTCGCTCTTCTCGCGTGCATACCATTCGGCTGCTGCCACGCTGTGTGGCTCGTTCAGGAACAAAGGCACCAGTACGCTGGTGTCGACATAGACCATGTCAGTACCGCGCCCCACTTCGCAGCTCCTCCATCACAGACTCGCTCATGGGCATGGTGCTGCGGGCCTCGTTCAGCTCGCGCGCGAATGCCTTGCGATCCCACTGCGCCGGCCGAATGGATAGGCTGCCGTCAACAGTGATCTGGGCCTCCACAGTAGCGCCTTCGTGCAACCCAAGTTGGCGCACGAATTCGGAAGGGATTCGCAGGGCGAGACTGTTGCCCCACTTGGCGACTTGAAGATCCATGATGTATATCCTTCTATGTTTATACATCCTACGCCTTGAGCGCCGCCTGTCAAGCGGTCGCTTCGATGGATGTTCCGGGCGCCACCGCATGCCAACGGCGCCCCGCTTGCACCGGCTGGGCGCTGCCAAGGGATGGCCTGGCCGTCCTGCAGACCCGGGCCGAGCCACCCGGCGCCCTGCACCGGGCGTGGTGTTGAGCGCCTGGCCGCGCGCTACAGCACCCGCCCGAACCACCAGACGCTCAAGCCGGCGGCCACGATGGCCAGCAGCGCCCCGGCCAGCGCCAGGAAGCCGGTGATCTCGGTCTCCTTGGTCTCCACCACCAGGCGGCTGGAGAGGCCCTGGTAGACCTGCTTCAGGTCATCCGCCGTGCCGGCATAGAAGTAGTTGGCGCGGGTGGCGTTGGCGATGTTCTTCAGCGTTTCTTCATCCAGCCGCACCCGCATGCTCCAGCCCTCGAAGCCGATGATCTCGCCGTT
>JANNZD010000226.1:0-35041 GCA_031410435.1 Betaproteobacteria bacterium
GGTCTCGTAGTCGTGCCAGAAGAAGGACAGGTCGGCCATCGAGCGGGGGGAGCGGATCGAGCGGATCGAGCGGGAAGAGGCCTCGGCCTGGTGGGTACGTGGTGCGCCGCGCGCCGCGCGCCGTGCGCCGCGCGCTACAGCCGCTGCAGCACGACGCTGCCGACCGAGTAGCCGGCGCCGAACGAGCAGATCACGCCCAGGTCGCCGGCCTGCAGGTCGGCATGGTGGTGGTGGAAGGCGATGATCGAGCCTGCGGAGGCGGTGTTGGCGTATTCGCTGAGGATGATCGGCGCCAGGTCATCGCCAACCTCCTGGCCGACCAGGCGCTTGACGATCAGCTGGTTCATGCCCAGGTTGGCCTGGTGCAGCCAGTAGCGGCGCACCTGGGCCGGCGTGAAGCCCAGCGCCTGCAGGTGGGCCTCGATATGGGCGGCGGCCATCGGCACCACCTCTTTGAACACCTTGCGGCCCTCCTGCATGAAGGTCTTGTCGCGGGCGTCGGGGTCGGTATCCTCGCAGCGGTTCAGGAAGCCGGCGTTGTTGCGGATGTTGTTGGAGAACTTGGTGACCAGCTTGCTACCCAGCACCTGCCAGGAATCGGCCGAGGTGGCGGTCTCAGTCGCCTCGACGATCACCGCGGTGCACACATCGCCAAAGATGAAATGGCAGTCGCGGTCGCGCCACTCCAGATGGGCCGAGGTGATCTCGGGGTTGACCACCAGCACGCAGCGGGCGCTGCCGGTGCGCACCGCATTGGCCGCCTGCTCGATCGCGAAGGTGGCCGACGAGCAGGCCACGTTCATGTCGAAGCCGAAGCCGCCCGCACCCAGCGCGGCCTGGATCTCGCAGGCCATGGCCGGGTAGGCGCGCTGCATATTGGCGGCGGCGCAATACACCGCGTCAACCTCGCCGGCCGTCTTGCCGGCGGCGGCCAGGGCCTGGCGGGCCGCGTCCACCGCGATCTCGGCCATCAGCGACAGCTGCTCGTCGGGGCGCGGCTCGAAGTGCGGCTTCATCCGGTGCGGGTCGAGCACGCCGGCCTTGTCGATCACATAGCGCTGCTGGATGCCCGAGGCCTTCTCGATGAACTCGACGCTGGACATCACCAGCGCCTTGCGCTCGCCGGCGGCGATGGCGGCCGCATGCTGGCTGTTCTGCAGCTCGGCATAGGCGTTGTAGGAGGCCACCAATTCGGCATTGGTGATCACATGGGGGGGCTGGTACAAACCCGTGCCGGAGATGACGACATCTTTCATCCCACCAGTTTAGGCCGCCGGCCCGGGGTGCCGGCACCGGGTCTGCCCGGCCTTGCCGGCTCAAAAATGTCCACAATAGCGCCAGGATATAAACCTTGGCCTGCCCATGCAACCCTTCGCCCTGAGACGCTGGTTCCAGCGCGTGGTGCTGCGCCGCGCCTGGCTGAGCTTTCTGGTGATGGGCCTGGCCTTCTTCGCGTTCGGCGTGGGTACCCTGAACCTGTTCCACCTGCTGCAGGCCAACGCCAACTTGTTGCTGCAGCATGGCTGGATGGCGCTGATGGACGGCGGCCTGCAACAACTGCTGGAATTGCTGCTCACCGGCTATGGCTCGATGGCGGCCTACACCATCTTCAAGGCCTGTGAGTACCGCTTGTCGCACAGCCTGGCCGATGAATGAAGACAACAGCATCGCCGTAAGGTGCGGGACGACCCCGCGACTGAGCTCCTGCCGGCGCAGGCTGCCCGGCCCCTTGCAACCCTCCAACCCAGCAAACCCACCATGAACTCACGCCTGATCGTTACATCCGCCCTCGCAACCGCGCTCGCCCTCGGCCTGGCCGGCCAGGCCGTCGCCCAGGCCAAGGCCAAGGAGAAGTGCTACGGCATCGCCAAGGCCGGCCAGAATGACTGCGCCAATCTGTCGGGCTCGCACTCCTGCGCCGGCCAGAGCAGGGCCGAGATGGCCACCGACGAGTGGAAATACGTGGCCGCCGGCACCTGCAAGGAGATGAAGGGCCGCACCGAGGACGAGGCCAAGATGGCGATGAAGAAGTGAGCGGCGGCGGCCGGGCACGGCCCGCGCCCGGCGTGGGCATAGGCCTGCGCCAGCCGCACTACCAGGCCCTCCGGCAAGACCGGCCGCGCCTGGATTTCGTCGAAGTGCATTCGGAAAACTTCTTCGCCGATGGCGGTGCAGCCCTGGCGGTGCTGCAGGACATGCGCCGGCACTACCCGGTCAGCTTGCACGGCGTCGGCCTGGGGCTGGGCTCGGCCGCCGGCCTGGATGCCTGGCACCTCGACCGGCTGGCACGGCTGGTCGAGCGCATCGATCCGGTGCAGGTCAGCGACCACGCCTGCTTCGCCCGCGCGCCGCTGCACGCCGGCGCCCCGGTGCTGCATGCCAACGACCTACTGCCCTTGGCTTTCACCGATGCCGCGCTCGAGATCCTGGTGGCCAATGTGCAGCGGGTGCAGGACCGGCTGCGGCGGCCCATCCTGGTCGAGAACCTGTCGGCCTATCTGCACTGGGCCGATGACCACATCGCCGAGCCCGCATTCTTCAATGCCCTGGCCCGGCGCAGCGGCTGCGGCCTGCTGCTGGATGTCAACAACCTGGTCGTCAATGCGCTGAATGACGGTGTCGATGCGGTGGCGGCGGCCTGCGCCTGGGTCGATGCGATCGACACCGCGGCGGTGGGCGAGATCCACCTGGCTGGCTACCACGACACCGGCGAGATCGTCATTGACGACCACGGCAGCCGGGTGCACCCGCCGGTCTGGCAGGTCTACCGGCATGCGCTGCAGCGGCTGGGCCCGCGGCCCACGCTGGTGGAATGGGACACCGACCTGCCGGCGCTGGACGTGCTGCTGGACGAAGCGGCCCAGGCCGAGCGGCTGATGGCCGCCTGCATGCCGACCGTAGCGGCATCGGTGGCGGCATCGGTGGCGGCATCCGTGGCAGCGTCCGTGACGGTCTCTGCAGCGGGATGAGCGATGCCCCGGGCCTCGACGAGGCGCAGCGCCAGCAACTGCTGCTGGGCGCGCTGCGCGGGCTGGTGCCGGCCGACAAGCTCGGCACGCAACTGCGCGATACGGCGCCCCGCCTGCGGCGTGGCCTGCAGGCCTATGTCGCGAATGCCGGCGCGCTGGCCGAGCGGGGCCTCGCGGCCGCCTTCCCGACCCTCTCCCAACTGCTGGGCGAGGCCGGCTTCGCCGCACTGGCCCGGGCCTTCTGGCGGGCCAGCCCGCCGGCACGCGGCGATCTGGCGCAATGGGGTGAAGCCTTGCCGGCCTTCATCGCGGCTGACCCGCAACTGGCAGGCGAGCCCTACCTGGCCGATGTGGCAAGCCTCGACTGGGCCGTGCACCGGGCCGAGCTGGCCGGTGATGGCGCGGACAGCCCGACCGGCCTCGACCTGCTGTCCAGCATCGATCCCGCCGGGCTGTGGCTGTGGCTGGCGCCCGGCACGGCGGTGGTCTGCTCGCCCCACCCGGTGGCCACGGTCTGGGCCGCTCACCGCAGCAGCGCAGCCGACCGCTTCGATCCGGTGCGGCTGGCCTTTGCCAGCAGCAGGGCCGAATGCGCAGTGATCTGGCGCGCAGGCTTCCGGGCCCAGGCCGCGGCGTGTCCGGCACCGGCAGCCGCCTTCACCCAGGCGGTGCTGGCAGGCCAGTCGCTGGGCCAGGCGCTGGCGGGTGCAGATCCGGGCTTTGACTTCGAGCCCTGGTTGCTGGCTGCGTTGCACCAGGGCTGGCTGGCGGCGGTCGAAACCCGCCGCGCGCCCGCCCCGCTGGCAGCGCGGGCCTGAGGGCCGGGCCGGCGCTGCCGGGCCGCGAATCAGGCCGTGAATCAGGCGGTCTTTGCGCGCCGGCGGGCGGCCAGGCCCGCCAGGCCCAGGCCTGCCAATAGCAGCGCAGCGACCGAGGGCTCGGGCACCGGCGCGAAGGAGATGTTGTCGTAGAAGACCGCCGACGGCCGGTAATTCGTCGTGGTGTTGGCAAAGCCGAACTCGAGCAGCTGGCCCGCCGCCACCGTGATGGGCAGGGTGATCGAATAGCGGCCCCAGGCGACCGGCAGCGCAGTCATGTCCAGCGTGGCCATGCCGGTCACCGCGTAGCCGTTGGCGGGATCGAGCGTCAGCACAAATGCCTGCGCAGTGCCGGGCGGAGCCAGCTCGCCAAAGCGCGCGTCGAACTCAAATCGCCAGCGACTGCCGGCGTCCGCCGCGCCGATGCGCTGCACCTGGAAGACATTGGCCTGCACCTGCTGGCCGCTGAGGTGGGCGCTGCTGTTGTTGTAGTCGTTGTAGACCACCAGTTGCTGCTGGCCCTGTGCCGGCCCGCCATAGCCAGAGCCGATGCGGCTGAATGCCAGGTTGCCGTTCGGCGCGGGGAAGGCGCCATAGCCGTACAGAAAGCTTGACCCGTCCGGGCTGTAGACGCCGGTGTAGATCTGCCAGTCGTTGCCATTCAAGGCATTCGGGTCCGAGACATCCAGGCTCTCGAAATTCTGGCTATAGGCCGACAGATCGGCATGGCTGGCCACTGGCGCGAGCAGCGCCAAAGCCAAGGTCAGCGGGGCGAAGTTGCAGGGCTGCATGGTGCGTTCCTCCTGGCGGCGGCCTGCTTGAACTTGGGTCAGTCACCGGCCTGGTCTAGGGTAGTCCAGACGCCGCATCTGCACTTCCCGTGTCTCATGCAATGTGAGGGCTTTGCAGCACCGCCAGGCTGACCGTTTTCAGGGTTGGCCACTTGGCGCGTCATCGGTCCCCGCGTATGCTGAATCACTGGTCTGCATTGGGAGAGCCGCTCATGTCCGTCCGCCGCTGTATGGCCTGCCTGGCCCTTGTCACCGCCGGCCTTGCGGCCGTGATCGCACCAGCCAAAGCCGCCGGCCCGGCCCTGCAGACGCTGGAGCCCGGTGCGTTCCGCGAGATCGCCCAGAACCTCACTGTCAATGTCGTGCTGGTCGGCTTCGACCGCCCCGGCCTGGTCGACACGGCCGCGCTGCAGGCGGCACTGCCGGCCAGCTACCGCTCGATCCACCGCTACGCCAACTTCTATGGCCGCAAGGAGCCGACCGGCAACCGCTTTGCCTTCCAGTACCGGGTGGTCAAGGCCGGGCCGGCCTATGCCGACGCCTTGTTCGGTTACCTGGGGTCAATCGCCACCGCGCAGCCGCGCACGCTGTTCCAGAACCTCTACAACGCGCAGCCCGGCAAGGCCCTGGCGGTGGCCCAGAACCATGCCATCGACGCCCCGATGACCGAGGCCTGGCTGGCCAACAACCCGCCCCCGGGCATCGATACCGGCAGCTATACGGTCTACCTGATCAACGGCTTCGGCCGGCCCGACTTCAAGTTCCATGTCTACACCAAGACCGACCTGGTCGACCCCGACACCGGCTACAACTTCGGCGTCAACCGCGCGTCGCGCAAGATGGTTGCCTGGGGCGGCACGCCGCGCAGCAGCGGCCCGGCGCGCCGCGTTTGGTTCTACGATTTCTCGGCCGGCCCCGAGAGCTTCAACGGCAACTACAACATCAGCGATGCCGACCTCGACGGTGACGGCGTGGCCGACTACCGCATTCCGCCGATCTGGGAGTACGGCAGCTACCGCACCGCTTCGGCGCTGACCGCCGACGCCGCGCGTCTGACCCGTTTTGTGGCCATCAACCTGCTGTTCACGACCTCGCCACTGTACAAGCCGGCGATCTCGGCGCCCAAGCTGCCTTCGACCGTCAACATCGATCTCAACCTGTTCCAGGGCGACCCGACCAGCGACGCGCGCAGCCTGATCAAGCCGGCCGAGGTGGTGGCCCAGCTCGGCCGCCTGCAAAGCCACAACCGCTTCACCGCCGGGGTGCGCGCCTATCCGCTGGACAACAGCGTGGCGCGGGTACTGAACTGCTTCACCTTTGGTCCCAGCTGCTATGGCAACAAGCTGGGCGGCGCGAACTTCGGCGACCTGTTCCTGTACGCCGAATCGCACCTGCTGCAATACCTCGACGGCAGTGGCGACTACGAGGTGCCGGTGTTCCACTTCAACGTCATCAACGATCTGGCGGGCGGCCTGCTGGGCTTTGCCGACGACAACTGGCGCGACGGCACCCAGAGTTTCGTCTTCGGCTTCGACGCCCCGGCGCTGCGCGCCGCCGGCTATGGCTTCACCACCACGACCACCCACGAGGTGGGCCATCACCTGGGCATGTCGCACCCGCACGACGGCTATGACAGCGAGCTCGACCTCGACTACAGCGCCGGCGGCAATTTCTACTATGCCTGGTCGGGTGATGAATCCAACACCATCATGAGCTATATCGACCTGTCGCTGAACTTCAGCCAGTTCGACCAGGACAATATGGACCGCTGGATGACGGCGGCCTATATCAACCAGGCCAATGTCATCCTGGCCAAAATCACGGCCAGCCCGCGTGCGGCAGCGGCCGGCGCCCTGCTGCTGGCGGCCGACAGCGCCGCAAGCCAGGCCCTGGCGCGCTATGCCGCGATGGACTACCGCAACGCCGTGGCTCAGGCCAAGACGGCCTACCTCCAGGTCTTGTCGGGCGCGGCAGCCGCCAACGTGAAGGTCGAGCCGCAGGCCTGGCAGGCCGACTACAAGGCCAAGGGCAAGAGCGACAAGTTCATCGACCGTGTGGACTATGTTCACCGTCTGGCGCCTTGACCCGGCTGAGGCATGAATGCAGCGCCGGCGTCAGGAGCCAGAAACACCCGGCGCGCACAAAGGCGGTGCTGCAGGCCCGCTTTCGGGTGGCCTGTTCGGCGTCATCGCAAGCACCGGTCTTGGCGCTTGAGCCCCTGCGCACACCGATTCAGCCAGGGCTTGCGCTGGACCCCGTTTCAAGCCGCCTCCCCAGCCCAGGGTCAGAGCAGCGACTCCGGCACCAGCGGCCGCAGCAGCCATAGCTTGATGCGGGTCCACAGCGAGGCATCGGGCTCGCTGCGGTGCACCTGAATCTCGCCGTCGGCGTCGGCGCCCAGCCATTCCAGCCCGGCCCCGTCGGCGCCCAGCCGCACCATCCAGGCGCTCTGGATGCGGTCGAGGTCGATCACCCGGATCATCTCGCGCGCCAGCGGCGGGCTGTCGATGATGGCCCCGAGCTCGGTGTTGATGGTGGCCGAGCGCGGGTCGAAGTTCATCGAGCCGATGAACACCACCTGGCGGTCTATCACCAGCAGCTTGGCATGCAAGCGGCCCAGGCTCTCGCCGAAGTGGAACATGCGCAGGTTGCGCTTGACCCGGGTGCCGCTGACCTCGTGCAGCTCGATGCCCAGGCGCAGCATCTCCTCGCGGTAGCGGCTGTAGCCAATGTGCACCACCGGCTCGTCGGTGGCGCTCAGGGCATTGGTCATCACGCTGATCTTGACGCCGCGCTCGCGCAACTGGCGCAGCAGCGCCATGCCCTGGGCGCCGGGCACGAAATAGGGCGAGCTGATCACCACCTCGCGCTGGGCCTTCATCATCGGCTCGATGATGTTGTAGGTGACGCTGGTCTCCAGCAGGTCACCGCCCACGCTGCCCTCGAAGGGCTTGTCGGGATAGTCGGCAAAGGCATAGGCGTCACCCCACACCAGGCCCAGCCGGCCGTCCTGCAGCTCGTCGCGCAGCGGCCCATAGCCCAGGATGTCGCTGTTGGGCAAGGGCGCCGGCGGCGGGGTCACGTCGGGGCCGGTGATGCGCTCGAAATAGGCCCGGGCATCGGCCGGCGCCAATACGGGCCTGGCCACGCGCAGCAGCGGGTAGACCGGGTCGCTGTTCCAGTAACGGTCGAACAGCGCGGCCAGCGGGTCGATCAGCCGGCCTACCGTGAAGGCGTCCAGGTCGATGAAGTTGTCGGTCTCGCTGCGCAGGAAGTATTCATTGGCGATGTTGCGCCCGCCGATGATGGCGGCCACGCCGTCGGCGATGAACATCTTGTTGTGCATGCGGTGGTTGACCCGCTGCCAGTCGCCGATGGCTGCGGCAAAGCGCCCGGCCTGGCCGCTGCCGCGGGCGCAGCAGAAGGGGTTGAACAGCCGCACCTCGACATTCGGATGGGCGGCGAAGCCGGCAAACAGCTCGTCCAGGCCACCGGTGTAGAGGTCGTCGATCAGCAGGCGCACCCGCACGCCGCGCAGCGCCGCATCGCGCAGCGCGCGCAGCAGCATGCGGCCGGTCTCGTCGGCCTCGAAATGGTAGTACTGCACATCCAGCGACACCGTGGCCAGGCGCGCCAGCTGCAGCCGGGTGTCGTAGGAATACGGCCCCAGCGGCATCAACCGAAAGCCCGAATGCTGGCCCTCGGGGGTGCTGGCGGCCACGATGCGGCCGAGCGGTGTGTCGGCGCGGCCGGGCAGTGCGGTCGATTCGAGGGCAGCACGGTCCACCGGCGGCAGCGGCGTGGCGCAGCCGGCCAGCAGCAGGGTGGCAGCGAGGGTGGCGGCGAGGGCCAGGGCGCTGGCGCAGCGGCGCCAGTCGAGGTGCGGTTTGATCATGGCAGAGGTCGAGTGGGGCCACCGGCGGCGGCGGTACAGGCCAGCCGCATCATGGCCGAAGCCGGCGCCGCCGTGCACACAGAACGCGGCGGGATTCGCGCGGCGCGGGGACGCGTGCGCCAGCCCCGCTCAATACTTGGGCAGCAACCCGTCGTCGGGGTCGGGCACCTCGGGGCTGAGCAAGGGCAGCACGCCCTTCTTGGCCTTGCCTAGCTGCCAGGCGTGGCCCGACGCCAGCGCCGTGTCATGGCGCCCGACGCCCTTTTCCATGCGGCGCCGATTGACGGCCTCCAGGTCACCGTCGGCCAGGCGCTGGCGCGCCTGCTCGGCCAGGTCGCGTTCGGACAAGGCCGCGTCGATGGCCTTCTGCTTGGCCTTGCCGCGGCTCGCCTCGCTCTCGAAGGCCCCGGTGGCAGCCGTCGCCAGGCCCTGGCCCATGCCGATGAACTCACCCACCACCGGGATATTGCCCAGCGCCTCGCCCACCCCCTCGGTGAGCACCGCCTTGCCCACCGCCTTGGCGGTGCTGCCCTTGCGCCCGGTCTCGCGCTGGGCCTGGTAGCCCGACGACGCCACGGCCTGCGCACTGCGCACCGCCCCTACCACGGTGCCGATCGGCACGCCGGTGGTGGCCATGCCACCCAGGTCCAGGCCCATCTTCAGGCCCTCTTCGGCCACCTGGCCCAAACCCTCGCCCACCTTGTCGCGGCGCTGCGCCTCGATGGTCTCCTGCTGGGTCTGGGCGCGGTGGCCCAGGTGCTTGACCTGATGCGCCAGGTGGTCGTCGTCACTGACGAGCTTGTCGTGCACCGGCTTGCCGCGCAGACGGTCCAGCCACTTGGGCCAGCGCTGGATCACGCCAACACCACTGCCAGCGCCCGGCGCCGCCAGCGCGGCCGGCGCCGCAGCGCGACCCGGCGCGCGGTCGACGAAATCGATGCCGCAAGCGGGCGGGGCCATCGCCGCCGCCCGGTCGGCTGACGCGGGCACGGCCCCTGTGGCGGACGGGCGGCTGGCTTGATGGGCACGCGGGGCGGTCTTCATGTGGGGGCTCCTGGGGGGTCAACCCGTCGGGTCGGGGCGCTCGCGCCCGGGCCGGCCCAGGCGGAAATGGTCGGACTTCTGGCGACGGTGCAGCGCCACTTCGTCGCGGATCGCCTGGGCCTCGGGCTCGGTGATCATGCCCAGCTGACGCAGCTTCTGCCAGTTGCGCTTGCCGCGCCACTTGGCGTACAGGGCCGGGTTGGCCCGGCGGGCCCGTTCGGCCGCGGGCTGGCCCGAAACGATGGCCTGGTTGACCGCCTGCTTGCCGCCGTAGGCCCGCATCGACTGCTCGAAGCCCTTGAACAAGTTGTCGGACCAGGTCTGCGCATCCGGGGTGGCGCTCTGCCGGTCGGTGCTGCCGCGGTAGATGGCCTCGGGGTGCGAGGTGATGCCCATCATCGGCGCGCCATAGCGGGTCTCGAAGCCCTCGGGCGTCTGGTGCTCGTCGTCCAGCGCTGTCACCACCAGTTCAGGCTCCAGCGGCGACTGCAACGTCACGCCCTGCTCGTTGACCACCCGGCGGGTGCCGCGCAGCTCGGGCACGCCGGTCAGCCGGCCGTTCTGCGTGGCGGCCACTTTCTTGTGCGTGGAATTGATCTTGTCGAGCCTGCCGACCTGGGGGCTGGCGCTGCCCACCAGGGTGTGGCGGTCGGGGAAGACCAGCCCATGGGCCTGGCTGTCGGTGCGCTGGTCGTGGGTCTTGATCTGGGCCTTGCTCGCCAGCGCCTGCTCGCTGCCGCCGAAGCCGCCCACGAAGGCCCGCGAGCCGCCGCACACCGCCAGCGTGGGCAGGCCGCGCAGCCGTGCCTCCCGGACCAGGGCCTGCTCGTAGGCCTGGCGGGTGAGCTTCTCGGGGCTGCCCTCCTTGTCGCGGTCCTGGCCGCCCGGGATGAACAGCCCGCTGACGCCGTCGAGGTGGTCCTTCACCGACCGCGGATCGCGCGCCTGCTGCACCCGGGTCTTTTCCAACTCGGCGCGCTGCTGCGACAACTCGAAGCCGGGGTCGGTCTTGGGCACATAGGGCAGGGGTTCGAAGCCCGGCGGCAGCGAGCTGGGCTGCACCTGGTCATGCGCCAGCGTGAACACCGAGCTGTCGTAGCCCAGGCCGGGCCGGTTGCTGATGCCGACCTGGGGCTTGGGCATCAAGCCCCGCGACACGCCCAGCGCCTTGTCGATCTTGCCGCGCCGCCGGGCGTCGAAGGGCAGGCGCTCGCCCTGCTCCAGCAGGTAGTCGTCGGCCACCTCGGTTTCCCGGCCCTCGCGCAGGATGGTCTTGACCCGCTGGGCCACCGGCGCGCCCCGGGTGGCCTGCGCCCGCGTACCGGGCAGGCTGGTCCGGCCCGGCGCCGGGCCGGCGGTGGCCCGCGCGCCCATGGCGTCGGCCTCCTGTTCCAGCGCCACCTCGTCATTGACCGGTGCGCCCGGCCTGACATCGAAGGTCGGCTTGACCCGGCCTTGCGCCTGCTGCACCACATGCCAGGCCTCGTGCGGCAGGTGGTGGTCCTGGCCCGGCGCAAGGTGGATATGCCCGCCCTGAGCAAAGGCCTGGGCATCGAGCCGGGCCGGTTGCGAGGAGTTGTAGTGGACCCGGACATGGTCCAGGCTGAGGCCGGACAGCGACTCGATGCCGGCCTTGAGCGCATCGGGCAGGCCGGTGCGGTTGGCCGGCGCCGGCGCGGCGCGGTCGACGAAATCGATGCCATAGGCCGGCGGGGCCATGGCCACGCCGCCGGCGCGGGCCGCCGTTGCTGCAGACCCGTCCACGCCGGTCTTGCGGGCGGCCCTGTCATTGCGCTGGGAGATGGGCATGCTCAGCCTCCTTTGCCGTCCTTGGCCTGCTCGCGCCGGATGCCGCGCAGCACCGCGTCCAGCGTGACCCGCCGGCCACCTTGGGCCAGGGCCTGCAGCGAGGCATAGCGCACCACGTTCATGATCGCGCCGCCGCAGAGTTCATGCTGGGCAGCGATGCCGGCCAGGTTCAGCGCCGGCTCCAGCTGGGCCTGGGGCGAGAAGCCCTGGCGCCACAGGCGCAGGCGCTCGTCGGGCCGCGGCAGCGGGAAGTAGACGATGGACTCGAAGCGGCGCGCGAAGGCGCTGTCGATGTTGTCCTTCTGGTTGGACGCCAGGATGGCGATGCCGTCGAAGGTCTCGATGCGCTGCAGCAGGTAGGACACCTCCTGGTTGGCATAGCGGTCATGCGCGTCCTTGGTCTCGCTGCGCTTGCCGAACAGCGCGTCGGCCTCGTCGAAGAACAGGATCCAGCCCTGGTGCTGAGCCTGATCGAAAACCCGCGACAGGTTCTTCTCGGTCTCGCCGATGTACTTGGACACCACCAGCGACAGATCGACCTTGTAGACCTCGCGCCCGGTGGACCGGCCCAGCAGGCAGGCCGTCATGGTCTTGCCGGTGCCCGGCGGCCCGTAGAACAGCGCCCGGTAGCCGGGCCGCAGCTTGCGCGCCATGCCCCAGTCCTGCATCAGGGTGTCGCCGTGGCGCAGCCAGACCTGGATCTCCTGCACCTGGCCCAGCGTGCCGGGGTGCAGCACCAGGTCGTCCCAATCGAGCGCGGTCTCGAGGTGGCGCGCCGGGAAGTCCCCGCTCAGGTCGGGCCGGCGCGGCTGGCCGGTGGTGAGCCGGCCCAGGGCCTCGTCCGACAAGCGCAGTGGCGCCTTCATCAGGCCCTGGTCGCGGCCCTGCGGCACCGGCCGCAGGATGCCCTGCCGGGCAAACCAGTGGTCGCGGTCGAACAACGCCTGCAGCGCCAGCCGCGGCGCCAGGGCCGACCCGGCCAGCACAAAGGCCAGGGTGTCGCCGGTGGGCAGGAAATCGCCCTGGGCATCGCGCACGCCGCCGAATTCGGTGAAATGCCGGTCGAAGGTCTTGTTGCGGGTGTGGAAGACATCCAGCAACTGCGGCCGCAGATGCGGCACCAGGCAGAGCACCAGGGCCAGGCGCTCGTCCAAGGTTGGCCGGTGCTGGCGCATGAAGGCCGCATAGGCCGAGCTGGACCCCGCCAGCTCCGGCGGGGTGATATCGCTCACCTCGGCCGCATCGGCCGTATCGGCCGCATCGCCGGGCTCGGCCTGCAGGTCGAAGTAGCGCTTGAAGCGGGTGTCCAGCACGCGTGCCAACCAGTCCAGCTCAGCGTCCAGGTCGCGGGCCTGGCGGTCCAGTGGCGCATCGATGGGCGGGCGCGGGTTCATGGCGCTGCCCTACCACTCGACCTGCATCAGCGCCGGCATCCACGGCAGCTTGACGAACTGCAGGCCCCAGGGGATGCGCTCGAGCACGATGTCGTGGGTCAGCCGCTGAACCCGCAGCAGCAGGTGGCCGTCGCGGCCGCTGATCTGGCCGGCGCGCAGCAGGAAGTTGCCGCGCAGGCCGGCCAGCGACATGCCGTGCAACACCGGCGCCTGCTGGATCACCGCGCCCAGCAGGCCCTCGCATTCGTCGATTTCGGTGGCCGTGAGCGGCGGGCCGAAGTCGAACACCGCCTCGGGCGCCAGGCCGCACAAGAGCTTGTTCAGCGGCAACAGCGACTCGGGCGGCGTGGCATCGGCGGCGGCCAGGAACTGCAGCAGGCCGACCCCGCGCTGGGCCGCCGCGGCATCCACGAAGCGGTGGGCATCGGCCAGCCCCAGGCGCTGGAAGAAGGGGGCCAGGAAGGGCCACAACAGCACCAGGCCGGCGTTGTCCACCCACAGGCCGTCGGCGCTGGCAGAGGCTGCTGCGGCCGCCGGGCGCGCCTCGGCCGGCCGGGCCGCGGCTTCTCGGGGCAGCAGCGCGCGCAGCGCGCGGGCCAACCCGGCCCGCGCCGCAGCGGGCCGCTGCGGCGGGGCGGGCTGCTGCAGGCCCGCCAGCTGCTGCGCGACCCGGTCGGTGGCCAGCAGGCCCTGGGCCAGCGCCGCCGCCACCAAGGCTGTCAGCGCGCCGATCACCGCGTCGCTGAGCGGCGCCGCGCCGCCGGCCAAGCCGTCCGCCGGCCCGCCAGCGTCCTGCAGCGCCTGCGCGGCCTGTGCCTGCAGCCCGGCGGGCAGGCGGTCGATCACCGCGCACAGCCGCGCCCACAGGCCGGCATCCGGCGCGGCCAGCTGCCCGACCCGTGCCAGGCCCAGCAGCAGCTCGGCACGGGCGGGGCCGTCCAGCGGGCGCGGGCCCGGCGCCGTGGCGCGCCGCCGCGCCGCGCCATCGAGCGCCTGCCACAGGCGCTGCACTGCGTCACGCACCGCGGCCGGCACCGGTCCTGCCACCGCAGCGGCCGGCAGCGCCCGGTGCAGGCCGGCCAGCAGCGCCGGGTAGCCGCTGCCCAGGCGCCGGGCTATCCGGGCCAGCAGGGCCTGCAGGCCGGCGTCTGCCCCGCCCTGCACGGGCGCCCCGGCGCCAACGGCGCGCAAGGCTTCTTCCCACCAAAGCGTGCGCAGGCCCTGCGCCGTGCTGCCCGGCGGGGCCGCCGCCTGCAGCAGCGCCAGCCAGGCCGACCCGGGTGCCGGCAGCACCGCCGCCCCACCCGCCGCCCCACCCGGCGCCAGCGCGGCGGCCAGCCGGTCGAGCAGCTCGTCCGGGTAGGCCAAGGCCAGGCGACGCCAGGCCTGCTGCGGCGCGCGGGCGCCCAGCGCCTGGCGCAAGGCCTGCGGGGCCCGGTCGATCAGCGCCCCCAGGTTGTTGACGAGCAGCTGGCGGTCGGCCCGGTCGGCCCACCAGGGCAGGCCGCCGCTGTCGATGAAGTGCTCGAACAGCGCCAGGCCGTCGTCTGCCGGCGGTGCCGCGCGGATCGCAGCGGCCAGCTCACGGTGCAGGTGGGCCTCGAGCCGCTCACCCAGCGCGGTATCGAGATCGTCCAGCGACACCCGCCCGAGATCGATCTCCAGGCGGGCTATCCGGTCGACCTGGCCGGGCCGGCCCAGGTCCGCACAGGCCTGCTCGATCAGCGGCAGCAACCGCTGGTCGAAGGCCTGGCGCAGCATCGCCTGCAGCATCGGGCCGGACCCGGGCGGACAGCCGCCCAGCTCCAGCACCTGGCGCAGGATCCTGTGCGTGCCCGAGTACCTGCCCGGTTGCGTGTCGGGGTGCATCGGGGCGGTCTTGGCGGCGCGCGCAGGCCGGTCAGGCGCTGCCGACCGTGACCCGGACCCGGGCCTTGAGCACCACCGTCAGCGCCGGCAGGTCGCTGCGGGTGGCGACGACGCTGTACAGCGTGTCGACCCCGAGCGGGCCGGTCGGCAGGCGGATCTCGCCGCCCTGGCCGGCGACCGGCTTGCCGGCCGGGCGGCCGTCGGCGAGCAGCTGGTAGTCGACCCCGCGCTGGCTGGCCTGCAACAGCAGGTCGGTGCCGCTGCCGGCGGCCACGCGGTCGGCTGCGGCGGCGAGCGCCAGGTCGGCATCCGGGCGCACTTGCAGCGCCACCGCCAGCGCCCGCTCCACTTGCAGGCCGCCGTCTTCGCCCCGGCGGGCGACCAGCACGAAGCGGGCATCGGCGCGCAGCGGGCCGGTGCTCAGCACCAGGCCGGCGTCGGCCTGCACCGGCGTGGCGTCGACGGGCTGGCCGTCGCGCCACAACTGGTAGCGGTCGAGCGGGTCGGGCGTGGGGATCAGCAGGCGCGCCATGTCGCCGCAATCGATCACCGGCGGCTCGGCGCGCACGCCAGCCAGGTCGGCGATCAGGGCGTGCTGGGCCATGGGCGCGGCCACACCGGTCTGCGCCTTCAGCGCGCGGATCGCCAGGCGCTGGCCCACCGGCAGCGGCGTGATCGCCAGCCGCGGCGGCGGTGGCGGGCTGCGGGCGGCATCGGTGGTCTGCACGTCCGGGCCGTCCGGCGGCCCGGTCAGGCTGAAATCGACCTCGACCGCCAGTTGGCCGAGGCCCTTGTTCAGGCCGGCATCGCCAGCATCGCGCTGGTGGAAATAGGCCGGCCAGGCCGGCGCCACGCCGTCGGGCAAGGGCTGGAAGTGGTAGTACACCCCGGGCTGGCCGCCGGCCACCTGCAGCGTGTCGCCGGTCCGGCCGTCGGCCAGGTCCAGGCGCAGCGTCAGGGCACGCTGGGCATCGGGCCGCACCAGCAGCAGGCTGGCCTGGCCCAGCCACCGGGCCGACGGGCGGGTGCCCAGGGCCGGCTGGCCGGCATCGACCGCATGGTCCTTCAGGGCCTGCACGATGACCAGCGCATCCCGGTCCAGCGCCGGCAGCAGCAGGCGCAAATCAGCGCCGGTGCCGGGCAGCGGCCCGCCGGCCAGCGGCACGAAGCCTTCGGGCACCGCCCCCCCGTCCCCCAGCAGGGGCGGCCGGACACGGACCTCAGGCTGGCCCTCGACCGCAACCGCCAGCAGCGCCGGGTCGGCCGTTGCATCGCGGACGAAGTCGGCGTCGGCCACCGGCCGCAAGTAGGCCTGGTAGCGGGCGCTGGCTTGGCTGGCCGCGATCCGCACGGCTCCGTCCTGCCGGTGGTCGACGATGGGCGGCCCGTCCACCGTGACCGAAAGTGCCGGGTCGGCCCGCACCTTCAGGAACAAGCGGGCCAGCAGGTCCTGGCTCTCGGTCACCTTCTCACCGCCCGGGAAATGCTTGGTCGCCAGCACCTGGATGACGACATCCTCGTGCACCGGGCCGGTGGGCAGCGTGATGGTCTTGCGGTCGCCGCGGATGACATCCTGGCCCAGCCGGCCATCGAGCTTGAGCGTGTAGTCAACGCCCTCCTGGCTCTTCTCGATCTCCACCCCCCACTGCGTGCCATGGTCGGCAATGCGCGCGGCCGCGGGCCGGGGGTCGGGCTGGTCCGGGTCCAGCAGCGCCAGACCGGGATCGTCGCGCCAGCGGATCACCAGGCCGGTGTCGAGCCCGACCTTGACCGGCGCCGGCCCCTCGAGCAGGCGCGGCGCCTGCGCGGGCAAGCCCGGCGGCGCCAAAATCTTGGTGGCGCGGATGCGGAAGGTGATGTTCTCCAGCACCGCCGGGGTGGCGATGCGCAGGGCCGTGCCGGCCCCGTCGGCCAGGCCCAGCCCCTGGCCGTCCGGGCCCAGCAACTGGTAGCGCACGCCGGCCTGGGCCGGGTCTATGCACACCTGGGTGGCGTCGCCGAAGGTCACCTTGACCGGCTCGGCCGCAACCGGCAGGTCGGTCAGCGGGTAGCTGTCGCCCAGGCCCAGCAGGTCGATCAGGCGGTCACGCGCGCTGCGCACCGGGATGGCGTGGGTCGGGTCCATGGCTCAGAGCCCCCAGGCTGCAAGACGGTGGGTGCGCCACTGCTGCAGCCAGTCGGCCTGCGCCGCCTCGAAGGTCCGCATCGCCTCGGGCCCCAGCCAAAGCAGGT
Source organism: Betaproteobacteria bacterium (assembly GCA_031410435.1). Lineage (GTDB taxonomy): Bacteria > Pseudomonadota > Gammaproteobacteria > Burkholderiales > Burkholderiaceae_C > Pseudaquabacterium. The sequence continues at coordinate 16,822 of JANNZD010000226.1, forward strand.
GGGCGCTCAGGTGGGCGGGGGTCTGCTCGCGCACCGTCTGCGCGACGAATTCGCGCTGGCGATAACGTGCCGGCCAGTCTGGAAACACCAGCGTGATCTGCAGCGAGTAGGGGTCGCGCGAGCGGGCCGCGCGCAGCAGCGGGCCCTGCTGGTGGGTGTCGCCAGCCAGCGGCCGCAGCAGGATGTGCTCGACCAGGTGGAAGCGCTCGTCAGCGCTGCTGGCGCCCAGCCTGCGCTGCAGCGCCAGCGCCAGGCCCGAGCAGTTGTCGTCGCCGGCCGGTTCGAGGTAGTTGAAGGCGATGCCGCGGTCGCGGCCGGTGCGCGCCACATCGCGCAGGAAAGCGCGCTTGTCACGGGCCAGCTGCGCCTCGCGGCCGGGGCCACCGGGCGGCCCGTCAGCGGCGGGCTGCACCAGCGCATAGTCGTGGAACTGCTCGCCATAGCGCGCCAGCAGGTGGTCCAGAAAGCGGTTGCGACGGCGCGGGCCGGCCGGGTCGTCGCCTTGCGCGGGGTCTTCGGTGATCTGCTGCAGCCGCGCGCGGTGCTCGGCCGGGGCCGACCGGCGCAGCGCGTCCAGGCCCAGGCTGCCAGCGTCGGCCACCGGCTGCGAGAAATAGGAGTCGGACGTGTCGTCGTGGAAGGAGAACAGCCGTGCTGCCTGCGCCAGCTGGGCAAACTGGTTGGCCAGCAACTGGTCGTGGAACATCAGGTAGCCCTGGAGCTGGCGCGCCAGGGCCTGGCGCTCGGGCGTGGCCGTGCTCGGCAGACCCGCCGGCCCGATGCCATAGACCGCCGGAAACTGCGCCTGGATCGACGGGTGCCGGGCCAGCTGGCGGTCGCGGCCCGGAGGCAGGCGCAGGTCGCGCTCGGCCGCGCTGCTGCGCACGGGCGCCGCGGCGCGCAGCGCGCACCGGTAGGCCTCGATCGCTGCGGCCTTGAGGGTTTCGTCCGCGCGCAGGCCGTTCTTCTCGAGGTGGATGCGCGACAGCGCCAGGTCGAACCAGGGCGTCTTTTCGGCATCCAGCCGGCGCACCCAGTCCTTGGCGGGGGTCAGCGCGTCGGCCTCGCCGTCGAGGAAGTGCAGGTCCTTGACCGCCAGCACGCCCGGCACCTCCATGATCTCGTGGATCAGGTCCGAGATGCGCAAGGTGCTGCGCCGCTCGATGCGCGCCAGCTCGTCGTCGTCGATGAAACCCTGCTCCAGCAGCGGGCCCTCGAAGATCTCGTCAACCTGCCGGCCGCGGGCCAGCATCTCGTCCAGCGCGTAGAAGCGCACCCGCGGCGACAGGTAGCCGGCGATGCGCTGGTAGACCCCGGCCAGCAGCGCGACGGCGTCACCCTGGCCGTCGATCTCCAGCGAGGCGCCCAGGCGGATGGACTGCTGCTCCAGCACCCGGATCTCGTCGAAGTCCAGGCCCAGGCCGCGACAGCGGTGCAGCCGGCGCGCCGCCTCGGCGCCGATGTCACCCTGCGGCGGAAACACCGTCGGGTCGGGCTTCTCGATGCACACCCGCAGCAGGCCGCGCAGCCGCAGCTCGGACACATTGGGGCTGAGCACCGCCGCGCCCGCATCGGCAGCGCCGGCCGGGGCCAGGCTGATCTCCTGGCGGTCGGCATCGAAGCGGCCCGCCAACTCGTCGACGGTGTCGATCCAGGCGTTCTGCACCCCCGGCACATCGATGACGACCTTGCGCAGGTCGGCCAAAGTCACCGGGCTGGTGGGCAGGATCTGGGCCGGCGAATGCAGGCTGGACAGCGGATCACCCGCCCCGTGCACCAGCAGGTCGGGCAGCGGATGCGCGCTGCGGTAAGCCAGGTCGGTCAGCGCATAACAGACCTGCTCGAGGATGGTGATGCCGGGGTCATGGGTGTTGAAGTCGGTCCAGTCCGGGCCGGCCAGGCGCTCGAGCTGGCGCAGCCCGGCGCGCCGCAGTGACGCGAAATCCCCCGCCTGCGGGTCGGCACCGGGGCTGTCGAGGGTGGGCAGGTCGGCCATGGCGGCGCCTCACAGCTTCATGATGAAGGCCAGTGCGTAGTAAGGCGGCAAATTCTCGTGCGGGGCGCCCGCGCCGGCGGCATTCAGGCTGATGCCGGTGGTGCGGGTATCGGTGTTCTTGCTGACCGTGTCTTGCGTGCTGTTGTCGCCCTTGGAAAACTCGGAGGTGTTGTTGTTGTCGTCGACGCCCGCGCGCTGGCGCGAGCCGGTCCAGTTGTGCAGGTGGCCGGGGTCGTTGACGCCGTGGCTGTGGCTGGGCATCTCGTCGACCGAGAGCTTGTGCTTCTCCTCGCCGCCCTTGTCGCCCAGGCCGCGCGGGCTCAGCCCCGCGCCGTTGCCGGTGGCCACGACGAAGCGGCCGCGCAGGTCGGGCGTGCCGTTGTTGCCGTCGCACAGGGCCCAGCCGTCGGGCGCGGCGCTGCCGGTCCACATGATGATGGCGCCGCGCGGCAGGCTGCTGCCATGGCGGGCGGCATAGCTGCTGGCGGCGGCCACGCTGGCGCCGCTGCCCAAGCTGACGGTCTGGTCGTCGCTGTTGACCACCGCCACCAGCAGCCAGTTGCTGGGCGCATGGAAGACCGCACCGCTCCAGGTGACGATCTGGAAGCTGATCCGCCCCTGGTCCCCGCCCACCTCGTGCACCGCGTACAGGGCCTCCCAGTCCTTGAGCAACACGCCCTTGCTGGCGTCGACCCGGTTGCTGCCGTCCCAGCTGGTCACCAGTGCCGGCGCGGTCGGGCAGGCGATGTTGGCATGCCCGGCGCCAAAGGTGCTGCCGCGCTCGGCACTGATGACGATGAAGCGGGTCGTCCACTTCAGGTAGCCATTGGGCCCGTCCCAGGTGACGGTGCCACCACCGCTGAAGGTGGCCTGGGCCTTCTGGTAATCGTTGGCCGCGCCGCTCATCAGACCGCGGCCGGTGTCGAGCGCGGTGCGCGGCGGGTCGGCGCCCAGGCCGATGCTGCCGGCGGCGATCAGGTTGCCGGTCACCCGGACACCGCCGCCGGCCTGGATGCGCAGGGCCTCGACATGCGGGTTGGCATTGGCCCCGGGCCGGCGCGTGCTGATCACCAGGTGACTGGAGAAGTTGCCGTCGTCCAGCGACTGGATGCGCACGCTGCCGGGCTGGCCCTGGGTGTCGTAACCACTGAAGTCGATGGCCGCGCCGGCACCCGCCCGGCCGCCGCCATTGCCCAGGGTCAGCACCGGCCCCAGCGCGGCGGGGGCATCGCGCCGGATGTGCAGGGCCGAGGCCGGCAGGGTGGTGCCCAGGCCGACCCGGCCGCTGCTCTCGTCGACGAAGAGCTTGCTGTTGCGGTCACCGTCGCCCAGGCTCCAGCCCGGCTTGCCGGCAGGGCTCAGGCTCAAGGTCCAGGCCGGCTTGGCATCGGCAAAGCTCTTGTAGAAGTTGACCAGCTTCTTATCGCCGCCGTCCTTGGCGTCGGGCTGCAGGCTGAGCGGCTCGCCATCTGGCTTGGCAATGCCGTCATCGGCCTGGTTGACCAGGCTGTCGATCAGGTCGGCGAAATCGCGCTCCTTGGGGATCGCGTTCTTCTTGAAATAGGACTTCAGCGTGGCGCGGCTGGTCTTGGGTTCTACGGCCATGGCAATTACTCCTGGAGGGGGTCGGTGGCGTTCTCAGCCCACGCTGAAATCGAGCTCGACCATCATGTAGTCGATGCCGGTGAAGGCCTCGATCCGGTAGTCGGCATCGGCGATCAGGTCGAACTGGTGGCGGCGCGCCGCCACCAGCACCGCGTCGGGCCGGTCGGCGCTGGCGTGGTAGCCGCCTCCGCCGGTGTCGGGCACCCCGCGGTCGTCCGCGCCAATGAAGAGCTTGAAGCCGGCGATGAAATCGACGTACTCGCGCCGGTCGATGAAGTTGATGATGCTGTTGGCATAAACGCTGCCGCCGATGACGATGTCGGCGCCCTCGTCATAGGCCCAGGGCGAGAGGAAGCGGTTCAACTCGTCGGCCAGTTGCTGGCGGCAGTAGCCCTCGTCGCGCCCGGGCATGAAGCGCACGCTGCAGCGCACCTTGACCGGCACATAGACCGCATTGCGCACCTCGACCGTGACGAAGGGCGGCACCTTGTCCTGCAGAAAAACCTCGATGTCTCGGACCTGGTCGGCCGGCAGCTTGGGCTCGAAGGGGTTGAAGGGCAGGCGCTTGCGGATGTCGGGGATCACCACCAGCACGATGCGGCCCGGGTCGCGCGGGTGCGCCAGCGGGTCGGCGGGCAGGCACTTGACCTTGTAGACCTGGGGAAAGCGCTCCAGCACCAGGCGCTCGTAGTCCCAGGCGGTCAGCGCGCGGCGCTTGTGGCGCAGGCGCTCGCTGACCCGCAGGTTGAAGCCGGCGTCGGCCTCGGCCGCTCGGCCGCCGAAGGAGGTGTAGGGCTGGCGCAGGCGCGCGATGCCGGGGATCGGGCTCTGCGGGTGCTTGATGCTGTCGGCCGGCAGCGGCGTGCTCAGGTGGTCGGGCGCGTTGCCGGCATCGTCGAACACCGCCAGCACCGCCTGCGGGTGGATCGCCACCATGTCGCAGATGCCGTCGCAGGCCCGCGGCAGCGCGGCCCGCAGCCAGTACAGGTCGTCGGGCAGCAGCGTGTTCGGCTGCACCGGCTTGAGCGCGAACTCCACCACCCCGGTGTTGATCAGCCCGCGGGTGGCGTCGTCCAGCAGACTGCCGTCGTGCAGCGACAGCCAGCGGTTGCCGCTGAGCACGCTCCACTGCACCGGCCCGGGCGCCAGGTCGGGGTTGGCGCTGCCCTCGGCCACCTGCAGCAGCAGCGACAGGTTCTGCGGCGCACTGACGCCACGCAGGCCGATGTAGAGCTCGCCCTCGGCATCGTAGGGCGGCAGCCAGGGGGCGCCGCGCAGCGCGCCATCGGCCTGCACCTCGGCGGGGCCGAAGGGGTGGACATGGAAAACCCGGTCCTGCGCCACCCCCCCCGGCACCGTGCGCAGCGCGAACTCGGTGACGGCGCTGTAGTCGGCGCTCAGGCTCTTGATCTTGGGCGTGTAGGGCGCATTCACCCGGTAGCCGGCCGGGTCCAGCGCCGCGCCGCCGGCGGTCGGCCGGTTGGCCAGGTCGGTGGCCATCTTCAGCGACTTCTGCAGCGCCAGGCCCGGGTAGGCGGCATGCTGGAAATCGATGGGCGTCAGCTCCCAGACCAGGCAGCGGTTCCAGGCGCTGACATCGTCGGACGCGGTGACGGCGCTGCCCGGCCGGCCCTGGTCGGCCGGCGGCCGCAGCAGCATCGCCACCGGCCGCGCGGCATCGGCCGCATCGAACAGCGCAGACCCCGGCGGCAGGGTGCCCGGGCTGGCCCCGGCCACCGGCGGGGTGCTGGCCGCCGGCGCGAAGTAGCGCAGCACGCCCTCGTCGCGCAGCGCGACCTGCACCTTGAAGCTGGTGTTGTCCAGCGTGACCGGCAGGCCGTCGACCTTGACCTCGTAATTGGCGTAATGCGCGGCCAGCTTGTCAGCCGGCAGCCCCATCCACTGGATGTCGAAACGCAGCGACGCGAGGCTCTTGCCGACCAGCTCCGGATGCCCCAGGGTGAGGCGCGCGCCGACCGCCGGGTTGACGCCGAAGGGCTCGAAGGGCTTTCGGGGATCGAGCGGGCCCTGGTCATTCTGCAGGCCGCTCAGCGCCAGCCCGGCCACCTGCACCTTGAGCTGCAGGCGCACCAGCCAGAGCCGGCGCAGGTCCTCGTAGGGGGTGACATGGCGGCTGCCGTCCCAACGCGACCGCATCATCAACCGCAGCACCGGCGCTACGGTGTCCAGGTCATGCACCGCGCGGGTCAGCGCGGTCAGTGCCGGCTGGCCCTTGGCCAGCGTGACCTGCAGCACCAGGGCCCGCAACTGCGCCGCGCCGGCATCGTTGACGGCGGGGTAGCCACGCATGTCGGGCTCGGCCCAGCTGACCGACACCGCATCGGCCGCCAGCCAGCCTTTGGCCGTGCTCAACAGCACCTGCAGCGGTCCGGCCAGGGCCTGCGACTGGCCCGCCAGCGGGGTGAACAGGGCGCGGATACGGGCCGGGTCGAAGCGCTCGGGCTCGGCCGAGAAACCCAGTGTCAGCTCGATCGTGCGCTGGCCCTCGGCCAGGGCCAGCAGCGGCGAGGTGATGGCCCAGCCCAGCACGGCCGGCGGCGGCGCATCGGCCGGGCCGGCGGGCGGCACCCGGCCGAAGGTCTTCCAGCGCGCCAGCGCGGGGCCGTCGGCCTGCGGCGACAGGGCCAGCACCGCGGTCGCATCGGCTGCCGGGTGCAGATTGCGCCAGACCACGCGCTCGGCCACCGGGTCCTTGAAGTCCTGCCGGTTGCGTTGCGCGACCTCCAGCACCTGCACCGCCCCGTCCCAGTCGGGCATGGCGGCGCTGCTGCCGGCGATCGCTGCAACGGCCTCGGGGACCTGGGCCGGCGGCGGGTAGAGTTCCTTGAGTGCGGCGTCCAGGCCCATCGTCTCGCCCACCACCGCGCGCAGCAGGTCGCCCAGCGCGCGCTGCGGGTCGCCGCCGTCGATGCCGGGCTGGGCCACGCGCCGCAGCACCGCGCGCCGGCGGGCATAGACCTTCTCGCGGTGGGCCGCGCCGACGATCTCGTAGACCTTGTCCCAGGCCCAGACATCGGTGGCCGGGCCCTGCGGCTGGCCGGCCACCGACATCAGGTAGCGGTAATGCTCGGCCGGCATGTAGAAGTAGCGCTCGACCGCCAGCACATCGGCGTGGAAGGCGGCTATGCCCCCGGCATAGCGAAAGCCCGGCAAGGCGGCCGCCAGCTTGGCGTCGAAGCCGCTGGCCGACCGCAGCGGACCGGGATCGAAGGCCGGGTTGAGGCGTCGGCTAGCGTCCTCGAGCAGGGCGGTGATGCGGTCCCACTGCGCATCGACCCGGGTCTTGACCAGCATCATCGACTCGAAGCCGTCCAGCGACAGCGGCGCCAGCGCCCGGGCCAGGCTGTCGGCCACCTCGGCGCGCCGGCTGCGGTAGGCGGCATAGGCCTGCTCCAGGGTCTCGACCTCCTCGATCTCGTTGAACAGCTGGTCGATGCCCTTGCCCAGCGCCGCAGCCACATTCGCCTCGAACAGGCTGGAGCTCATCGGCTGCAGCGTGAAGCCCGCGCGGCGCTGCCGGCCGGCGGCTACCAGCAGCGTGTTGATCGCGGTCCAGTCGGCCGCGTCCTGGTCGCGGCGCTGGGCCCGCAGGCTCATCAGCGCACGGAAGTCGTCGAAGGACGGCATGCCCAGCCGCTGCTCGACCTGGTCGATCAGCGCCGCGGCGGCCTGCAGCTCGGCAAAGCCGATGACCGGGGCCGGGCCGGCGGCCGGTGCCGCGCCGGGGTAGACCGGCGGCCGGGCGCGCAGGTCCACCGGCAGCGCATCACCCGGTTGGGGCTGGCCCAGCGCGATCTTCATCATCTCGACGACGCCGGCCGGGCGGTGGCTGTCGTCCAGGTTGGGCGGGCAGGCCTGGCGCAGGCCGGTGACCTCGATCTCGGCCCGCAGCGTGCGCAACTGCGCCACCTGCACCCGGTTGGCCGCCAGCGCGCGCACGCTGCGGTAGACCAGGGGCAGGCCCAGGCTGTCCTTGCCCGCCGCCAGCGCCGTGCCGGCGGGCAGCTGCAGGCGGTCGGTGCGGGCCTCCAGATCGACCAGCACATGCACCCGGTCGGGCAGCGCCGGCTTGGGGCGCATGCGCAGCATGTCGCGGTAAAAATAGGCCAGGTGGCGGCGGCTGAAGCCATTGATCTGCCCGCGCACCTGGCCCAGCAGCTGCAGGCAGGCCAGCAGCAACGCGAAATGCGGCCGGGCATAGGGCGCGGCCCGGTCGGCCGGCAGGGCCTGCGGGTCGGCCGCATAGGCGGCGGCCTGGTCCAGGTCCACCCCGTCGAACAGCCCGCGCCAATCGCCCTCGGCCGGCGCGCCGTCGGCCGGAAAGTAGCGCAGCTCGCGGGCAAAGGCCTGGGCAAAGGCCAGCAGCTCGCGCGTGCCACGCTCATCGATCGGCACCTGGTCGGGGTCGAGCGCGCGCAGCAGCCGGGCCGACTGGCTGGTGCCGTCGCGGGCGGGGGCTGAGGTGGACATGCCGGTGGGCTCCGCCGCGCTCAGGCGCTGGTGACCGTCTGCTTGGCGGGCATGAACTGGCCCTTGCCGCTGTACTGCGGCGTGGCATCGGGCACCGGCGAACCGGGCCCGGGCGGCGGCTGCTGCGCCGGGCTCTGCACCTCGAACTTGGCGGTGAACTGGCTGCCCTTGAGCAGCACCGCCTTGCCGCCAGTCTTGGACTTGCCGGCCTTCTGGTCGCCGGCCAGCGCGGCGATCTTGAGCGTACCGGTGCCCGGGATCGAATGCTGCGCGGTCATGTAGACGCAGCCGGGCACCGAGACCTTGGACTCGTCACCGTCCACGCAGATCTTCTTGCCACCCAACGTGGCCGGGCCGCTGCCGGCCAGGCGGCCCGGCTGCACCACCACGGTGGCGGCACCGAAGGCGGGCAGGAACAGCACCGTGTCACCGTCGATCAGCATCTGCTTGCTCATGCGGTCCTCACCGGTCGGGCGCGGTGGCCTCGTTCAGGTAGAAGGGGTAGACCATGTTGTAGCGGCTGTTGGTGGCCCGCACCGTGTAGCTGATCGTGATGTGCAGCAGGCCGGCCAGGGCATCGTCGGCGGTCACGTCGACCTCGTCGAGATGGACCCGCGGCTCGTGGTGCAGGATCGCGTCCTCGATGACGCTGCGCAGGCGGCCGATCAGGCCGTCGGTGATCTCCTCGAACAGGAACTCGCCCAATTCGCAGCCGAAGTCGTCCTGCATCACCCGCTCACCCGGCCGGGTGGCCAGCACCAGGCCCAGGCTCTGCTCGATGTCCTCGAGCTCGGACACTGTCTGCACCTGGCTGCCGCCCGCGCCGAAGCGCGGCGGGAAGGCCCAGCCGCGGCCGAGAAAGCTGCTGTCGCCGCTCATGACGCCCCCAGGCCGACCGGCCGGCGGGCTGCAGGCTGGGCGGGCCGGCTCATTGGATGTCCACGGTCGCGCCCTCGATCTGCACCTTGCCTGCCGCCTTGAGCCGCAGGTCCTTGGCGCTGTCGAGGGTGATGCCGTCCTTGTCCATCGTGATCGAGTTGCCGTGCTGGTCGGTGACCACGATGGACTGCTGGTCGTCGTCGAGCACGATCTGGTTGCCGGCCGCGGTGGCCAGCGTCAGCGAGGGCTTGTCGGCATCGTTGAACAGGATCTTGGTGCCGCGCGCCGTGACGATGCCCTTGAACAGGTTCTTGGCGTCGAGCTGGGCACAGTCGGCCGGGGGCGCGTTCTTGGCGCCGTAGAGCGCGCCCAGGATCACCGGCTGGCGCGGGTCCTGGTTGAAGAAGCCGACCACCACCTCGTCGCCCGCCTCGGGGCGGAAGAAATAGCCCCGCTCCTTGCCGGCATCGGGCGCGGCCAGGCGGGCCCAGACCACTTCGTCTGCGGCACCCACCCCGGGCAGGCTGAGCTTGATGCGGAACTGCTTGTCGGGGTCCTCTTCGAAGGCGCCGACCACGCCGACATGCAGGCCGGCGATGCCCGGCAGCAGGCCGGCAGCGGCCGGCGCCTGGATCGCCGCGGCCTCCTGGCAGAAGCCCTGGGGCGACAGGCCGAACTGCACATCGGTGCGCCAACCCTCGGTATCCACCCGGTGGCACAGCCCGGTGACCACGGTCTGGCCGTTGAAGCGCTGGCCGACGCCGTCGATCTTGATGGTGTCGAGCAGTTGCAGGTCGGGCAGGCCGGCCACCGAAACCCGGCCGCGGATCAGCGACATCCGGCTGCGCATCAGGCGGGCATCGGCCCAGGCCTGCAGCTCCTTGGCCACCAGCGGCACCGGGTGCGACAGCAGGTCGGCCCCGAAGCCCAGCGCATCGGCCAGCTGGGCGCCGCTGAGGTTGCCCTGCTGCAGCGCGAAGGCCTTGGCCTGTACCGCGTCGGTGGGCTTCTGGCCGGCCAGGTCCCAGGCGCTGCCGGCCAGCTTGGGCAGCTGGTGGCCGGCATCGAGCTCGAACTCGAGGTCGTGGATGTCGCTGATGCCGAAGTCGAAGCTGTGCTTGGGCCGCGGCGACAGATCGACCGCGTGCAGCGCGACGCTGCCGTCGGTCACCACCGCCAGCAGTCCGTTGGCATCGGCGCGGGCGACGATGAAATCCCAGTCGCTGCACTGGTACTGGACGATCTCGGCATGCTGGGCCGGGGTGGCGGCCAGCGTGCCCTTCTTGAGCCCGGCATCGCCGACGAGCTTGCCGATCAGGTCGGCATCGGTCTGGTCGCGGAAGACCTGGCTGCGCCGGCCCTGGGTCAACTTGACCGCGGCATCCTTCAGCTCCACCCGCAGCTGCGAGCCGCGCAGGCTGGCCTCCACCGCATGGCGGATCACCTTGCCCTTGAACACGGTGGTGTCCTTGGCATCGGGCGCGCCCTCGAGGCGCAGCTTGATCTCGATGTCCTCGCCGGGCGCGAAGAAGGCGGTGTCGCTGAGCGCGAACTTGCGCAGCGCCGCATCGCCATCCAGCAGCAGCAGGCTGGCATGGGGGATGCGGTTGACTTCACGCCAGATGTTGATGGACACGATCGGGTACAGGTCGTCGAGCCGCCCGGACTTGGCGTTGACCACGGTGGCCGTGACGACGCTCACTGGACCACCCTCCGCGCTGCGCGCTGCGGGATTCGCGCTTGGGAGCGGCCCGGCGCGCTCACTGGACGACCCTCCGCGCTGCGCGCTGCGGGATTCGCGCTTGGGAGCGGCCCGGCGCGCTCATGAGGCGCCGCCCGCCGCGGCCGCGCCGGTCAGCGGCGAGAAGCTCAAGCGCTGGCCGGGTTGCAGGTCGCGGAAGTCGTCCAGCCCGTTCTCGCGCGCCACCCGCAGGTAGTGCGCCGACGAGCCGTAGATCTCCTTGCACAGCAGCGGCAGGGTGTCGCCGCTGCGCACGGTGCGGATATGGGTCAGGTCGGGCGAGTTCAGTCCGGTCTCGCGCACGATCTTCTCGAGGCTGGCATCGGCCACCAAGCTCACGGCCAGCTCCGCGCGCAGCGGGTCGCCCGACTTGTCGAACAGGGTGTAGGTGATGCCCAGCGATTCGAGCCGGCAGCTGAAGCTGTAGCGGCCCCAGCGGATCACCAGGAAGCGCGGCTGGTGGGTGTCGCCGTTGGTGCGCCAGCACAGGCGCTTGAAGTTCTCGACCTGCTGGCGCACGCTGGCTCCGGCCAGCAACTGCTGCAGCTTGAAGTAGTAGTTGACCCCGGTGCCGTCCAGGATGAAGGTCAGCGCCAGCTTGGCCGGCGGCGTGACGGTGTACTTGGCCGGGCTGGCGGCGGAATTGATGGCCCGCCGGCTCTCGGGCTGGTAGCCGACCGCGTAGGCCTCCTGCAGGCTGGCCGGGTTGAACATCAGCTCGATGGTCTCGGGCCGGCCCTTGCGCGCCACCGCCGGGAAGACCTCGATGCGCATCTTCTCGAGCTTGAACAAGTTGATCGCCATGGCAGTCAGCGCTCCTGCTGGCGGGCCAGGATGCGCAGCACCTGGCGCACGCATTCCTGCACGATCTGCTCGTGGTCCAGGGCCTGCGCAGCGCCGCCGCCGGCGCCCGACGGTGCACCGCCTTCGCCCTGCGGCGTGTCGGGGTCGGGGCCGCCCAGCACCGCGCGGATCACCAGCTCCTTGATCTCGATGGGCATGGTCAGATCCGCAGAATCTGCATCCGGGTGTAGGCCAGTTCCATGGTGTCGATCACCAGCCCGGGCTCGCCGGCATCCAGGTCGGAGGTCGCCCATTTCACCGGGTAGGCCTTCATGAACAGCCAGGCCGCCAGCGGCAGCTTGTTCTCACCGAGCAAGGTGACCAGCACATTGGACGTGGCAAAGCGGAACAGCGACATCGTGGCGTTGAACTCGAGGTTGAGCGGCGACCCCACCACCATGCCGCGCTGCAGCACCAGGTTGTCGTACTTGACCCGCGTGGGCAGCCGGTGGGTGTAGAGGTTCTGGCCGCCCTCGGCAAGCGCCTGGGTCTCGATCTCGGTCTTCAGGCCCGAGACCTTCTGGAAGCGGATGTCCAGCGGGTTGGGGATCACGCCCATCGCAAAGAAGAAGACCCCGAAGCGCATGCCGATGATGGGATCGGCCACCAGCGAGCGCGGCGCGAAGACGTCGCTGAGCAGCGATCCGGGGGGGGCGATGTCGGGCAAGGGCATGGTGGTGTCAGGTCGGGATGTTGGCCGGGTCAGTGGTGTTCGATGGCAATGCCCGAGGCCATCAGCGTCAGGGTCTCGATGGCCACCTCGTTGCCCTGGGCCTGCAGCGTGGGGGCCTCGATCCTGACCAGCAGGGCCTTGCGCAGGTGCCAGGTGACGCGCGCCTGGGGCTCAGGGTCAGCCGTGGGGGTGGCGCCGGCCACCATGTCGCACAAGCTGATCTGCAGGGCGGACTTCTCGGCGCCTTCGAGCCAGGCGTAGAGCCACTTGGCGGTGTCCCCCGGCACCAGGCCTTTTTTAAGCGTGATGGGCAGGTAGTGGTCGACCTTGAACTTGACGATGCCTTCGCCTTCCCAGGCGCTCAGCCCATGCCGGTAGGTGAGGGTCTGGTATTCGCGACCCAGGCCCGCCACCTCGCTGAACTGCAAAGCCTTGTCGCCCACGGTGACGCGGAAGGCGTAGACCGTGAGCGGGTACACCCGCCGCTGCGCTGCCACCGACAAGGACATCGCGCCGCCGCCTTCAGGCCTGCTCGACGACGACCGCGTCTGCCATCAGGTCCATGCCCTCGATCGCCACCTCATTGGCGCTGGCGGTGAAGGCCGGCGCGTCGAGCTTGATCGGGAAGGCATTGCGCACCAGCCAGCTGACGATGGCGCTGCCGTTCTCGTCGCACAGGCGCACATGGATGTCTTTCTTGACCACCCGGTTGAGCGCGATGGTGTTGAGCCAGCCGAACAGCACGCGCACGCTGACGCCGGTGACCACGCCTTTTTTAAGCGTCAGGCTGACGGGCTTGGACTGGCCGGGCATGTACATCCAGACCGCGCCCCGGCCGTCGAGCGAGCTCTCGGCATGCAGATGGGTGTCATAGGCCGCGCTCAGCCCCGACACCTCGGAGAAGGCGACCGGGACGCCGTCGATCTCGACCCGGTAGTTGTAGACCGGCAGCGGGTAGGTGGTCCTGATCTGGTCTGGGGTGAGTGCCATGGCGGGCTATGCCTCCAAAAGGTCAAGGGTGAGGGGGAAGGTTTGGGCCGGCGCGGCCTCAGGCGGTCTGCAGCTTGTGCGAGAAGCGCAACACGATGAACTCGGCCGGGCGCACCGCGGCCACGCCGATCTCCACCACCATGCGGCCTTCCAGCACGTCCTGCGGCGTCATCGTGCTGCCCAGGCCGACATGCACGTAGTAGGCCGCCTCGGGCTTGGCGCCGGCCAGCGCGCCCTGCTCCCACAGGCCGTAGAGGTAGCTCTCGATCATGGCCTTGACCTTGAGCCAGGTGGCCTGGTCGTTGGGCTCGAAGACGGCGAAGGCGCTGGCCTTGCGGGTGGATTCCTCGATGGTGATGAACAGGCGCCGCACCGAGACATAGCGCCACTCGTTGTCGTTGCCGGCCAGCGTGCGGCCGCCCCAGACCAGCGTGCCCTTGCCGGTGAAGGCGCGAATCGCGTTGATCGACTTGCCGGCGATCGGGTCGATGTTGAGCCGGTCCTGCTCGTCGTCGGTGATCTTTGCCACCGGGCCCAGCACCGCCATCACGCCGACATTGGCGGGCGTCTTCCAGACCCCGCGCTCGCGGTCCACCCGGGCATAGATGCCGGCCACCGCGGCGCTGGGCGGCAGCACCACCAGGTGCTCGTCGAGCAGGCCGCGGGCCTTGTTGTAGAGCCCGGTGTCGCCCTTGTCGCCACCCTTGATGTCGGCCAGCGTCAGCGCGGGCGCCGCGCCGGCGGGGCTGCCGGCCGGCGGTTGGCGCACGATGCTGACCCCGGCCTCGTCGTAGCGCCAGGCCAGCGAGGTCTGCAGATAGGGGTGGTAGGCGGCGCCGTACATCAGGTTGATCGACAGGTCGCTGCTGTTGCGGAAGGTGTCGATATCCACCTTGGGGTCGGCGCGCGCCACGTCGATGAGGGTGAAGCGGTCGCCCAGCTTGCGGCACTGGCCCAGCGCCGCCCCGCAGACCGCGTAGTAGCTGGCCGGCGACAGCAGGCAGGCCGCATCGGTCAGCACGATCAGCGTGGGCTCGTCCTCCTTCTCGAGCGCGCCCAGGCCATCGACCGCGAAGTGATCGGCGCTGGGGGTGGCGCCGTAGTGGCCCACCGACACCACATAGCAGGGCCCGCCGCCGTTGCGGAAGTAGTGCGCCAGCGCGTAGTACAGCGCAAAGGGCTTGGCCGGCGCCACCCGGGCCACGCTGGGCTCGCCCACCGGCTTGCCCTTGTCGTCGACCGGCTGGGTGACGGTGAAGCTGGCCGGCTGCGGGCCGCCGAAGGCGGTCTCGAACTCCAGCATCGTTGCCACCCGCTGCACCACCGGCGCGGCCTTGGGCTCGGGCCCGATCTCGGTGAAGCCGATGAAGGCCGGCACCGCCGTGGCCACCTCGGCGACCGATGGCGGCAGCGTGGAGATCTCTTCGACATAGACCCCGGGGGTTCTGTAAGTGGGCATGGCAAGCTTTCCCTTGGTGAAGGTTTCAGACGGCTTTCAGGTAGCGCACGACCTGGTGGAAGGTGTCCTGGCCCGCCTGCTGGGCGCCGGGCCTGGGCAGGATCCGCGACAGGCTCTCCAGCGCGGGGTTGGGCATCGCTTCGAGCACCTTCTGGTCGCCCAGGCGCAACTCGAGGCCGCGCCGGATGGCGCTGGAACAGGGCACCGGCTGGTCGGACAGGAAGCGCCAGCGCCGCAAGGATGCATGTTGGCGGGCCAGGGCCTGGGCCACGGCATCGGTCTCATCACTGGCCTTGTCGAGCGCGGTGCGGTTGGACGCGCCGAAGGCCAGCGCCGGCCCCGACGGCGCCGCGTCGACGATGGAGAAATCGCCCGCCTGGTCGGTCAGCAGGTAGTAGGCCCAGCGCGCGGCCCGGGCCTGCAAGTGGATCTCGAAGGGCCGGTCGGCGCTGCCCGGCGCCGGCATGGACTTGTCGTAGCGCAACTCGACCGCGGCCAGGCGCTGGCGCTGGCGCGCCGGCAGGCAGCGGTAGCGTAGCAGCAGCCGCTGCCCGGCCACCACCGATGCGAAGGTGACGCTGCGGGTGGCGGCGTCATAGGCGCTGAGCTTGGCGGTGCCGGCAGGTGCCAGCAGGCGCAGGTCGGCCGCGCGCGGGCGCTTGGCGGCGTCACCGTCCAGCGCCAGCGGGCTGCCGGCCAGGGCGAACTTGATCCGGGCTGCCTTGGCCGCTGCCACGAAGGTCTCGGTGCGCCAGCATTCGCGCTCAGCCAATACCAGCACCGGGTCGGCGGCCGCGCCGGCCGCGACGGGGTTGCGGTAGACCGGATCGGCCAGGGTGGCCAGGGCCTGCAGGTCGGTGTAGCGGGCAAAGGCCGGGTCGAGCAGGCTCAGGTCGAAGCCGAACACCTCGTCGCGCGGCGGCGCGATCCAGGGGCTCTTGCCGTCGGCGCCGGTCAGTGCCGCGACCGCCACGCCGCCGGGGCGCGGCAGCAGCCGCAGGCGGTAGCGGTCGAGCAGGCGCTGCGTCGCCGTGGTGGGCACGATGTCCAGGCCGCGGCAGACGCCGTCGGGGTGGTAGTCATGGCGCAATTGCAGGCTGAACAGGGTCAGGGCCCGGGTCATGGCGACACCTGCGACAGGCTCTGCTGCAGATCCTGGGTAGCGGGGATGGCCCGCGGGTCGCCGTCCTGGAACACCAGCAGCTTGACCCGGTACAGCAGGCTGGGCAAGTAGGCGGTGCGCAGCGACCCCCAGATCTCGTTCTGCTCGGAGAAGCTGGGCGTGACAAGCTCGACGATCACCTGCTGCAGCGCGTCGCCGAGCTCGGGCGCATTGGCCGCGTTGAACACCCGCTGGCCCTGGAAATAGGCGATCACCCGCGACAGCTGCCGCATGGCCACCAGGTAGTCGGGAAAGCGCGCGACCATCAGCACCCAGACCTGCAGTCGGATCTCGGGCTCGACGCGCTGGCGCACACCGTCGGCGGCCGGACGGGCATAGCGATCGGGCTGGCGCAGCGTGGGCTCCTCCTCGATGCGCACCAGCAGCAGCGACACCGCATCGGCCTTGAAGCCGATCGAGTCGTCCTTGTCCGAGCCGGCGAAGACGAACAGCTTCTCCTGCGGCTCGCCATGCGGGTTGCGCGGCAGCAGCCGGTTCAGCCGATCCTGCAGAAAGCCAAGGACGAGATCGATCATGCGGGACATCCGGGCGGCCTGGGCCGCGCCTTGCTGAGTGTTTCGCGTCGCACGGGCGGCGACCGACTTGCAGACCTTAGCTTCAAGCTGCAGGCCTGCCATCGGGGGCAACAACTGAAACTCGCCCGCAGAAAAACCCCGGCCAGGGGATCGGGGAATCCCCTAGCAAGCGGCCCCCAGCACTTGGCGGATCAGGCCCGGCAGGCGGGTGCCGATCTCGTGGCGCGCCACACAGGCCCGCGCGCCGGCCTGGTGCGCCGCATCGGCCCAGCGGGCCTGGTCGTGCCAGCAGACCACCAGCACCGGCAGGCCGGGCTGGCCGGCAACGATCTGGCGCAGCAGCGCCAACCCCCGGAAGACGTCGAAGGGCAGTTCGGTGATCACCAAGTCGGGCTGCAAGCGACGGACCGCGGCGAGGCCGTCGAGCGCGTCGGCGGCCTCGCCACACAGGGCCAGGCCGGCGTCGAGCGTCACCAGCGCCGACAAGGCGCGCCGCAGCAGAGGGTGGCGTGCCAGCACCAGGACACGCCCCGGGCTGGGCCGACTGCCGGCGCTGAGAGGGGGCTGCACCGCCTGGGCCTGCCTGCCTGCGGACGGGACCGGCCGGCGGGGAGCACGCCGCAGCGCCCCCCTGGCCACCGCCACAGCGGTGCCGGATGGTGCGGCAGGCACGCGGCCGGCGCATCGGGGCGGCACCCCGATTGCACAGTCGGGGGAAGCCCTAGAAGCGTGGGCGGCAGAAGGCCAGGACCGCGCCGAGGCGAGTCGCGGTTACTGGCAAGGCGCACGCGAGGCGCATGGCCGGCCCCCTGCAACGAGCGGGCAACGCCGCCAGACGCCGCGAATCGCCTCGGCCCTTCGGGTTGGGCCCGATTGAGCGCCCAACGCGGGCCTGGCCTTCTGCCGCCCACGCTCCTAGGCGCGGGTAACCGGGGCCGCTGCACTCAGCCGCTGCGGCCGGTGTCGGCCCACAGCGTGGCGCAGCGCGCCAGTGCCGCGCCCGACTCAAGCGCCAGCTTGTGCTTGATGTGCTCGCGGTGGGCCTCGATGGTCTTGATGCTCAGGTGCAGCGCCAGCGCGATCTGGCGCGTGGTCTGGCCCTGGCCGATCAGGCGGAACACCGACAGCTCGCGGTCGGTCAGCCCGGCCACCGACGCTTCCCGGGGCGCCGCGGCACCTACTATGAAGCGCTCGGCAAAGCGCTTGCCGAGCGCCTCGCTCATGTAGACCCCGCCTGCCAGCACCTGGCGCACCGCGCCCAGCACCGTGTCGCCCATCTGCTGCTTGCTGACATAGCCCTGCGCGCCCGCCCGCAGCGCCCGTTCGGCATAAACCGATTCGTCATGCATCGACAGCACGATGCTGCGGGTGCCGGGGTGGCGCAGCTTGATGGCCTTGATCAGGTCCAGCCCGTCCGACCCGTCCAGCCCGAGATCGACGATGGCCAGGTCGGGCGCGCAGCGGGCCAGGGCCTGCAGCGCGGCCTGGACGGTGGCGGCCTCGGCACAGACCTCCAGATCGGGCTCGCCGTCGAGCAAGGCGACCAGGCCCCGGCGCAACATCGGGTGGTCGTCGACGACCAGGATGGTCGACAGCATGGCCAGCCGTGGGGTCATGCGGCCGCGCCGCCAAGCCGGCCCGGTGCCGCGCCGGGCAGCGGGAAGCTGCAGATGACGGCGGTGCCGACCGGCGCATTGGCTTGCACCACCAGCGACCCGCCTATCCACTGCGCGCGATAGGCCATGCTCTGCAGGCCCATGCTGCGGCGCACGACATCCGGCCCGGGCGGGCCGACCCCGTCATCGCGGATGCTGACCAGCCCCTCGCCGATGCCGCTGCGCAGTT
>JANNZD010000227.1:0-6502 GCA_031410435.1 Betaproteobacteria bacterium
CGTGTCTCGCCGTTGTCGCAACCGGTGCGCCTGCCGTGCCACATGCAGACGACGATCAACGCCAGCGCCGACAAGAGCGCCGGTATCAAGCCGGCCATCGACAGCGTGCGCATCGACACCCCGGAGATGAAGGCATAGATCAGGAAGGGAATGGACAAGGGCATCAGCAGCGCAATGGTGCCCGCAACGGCCAGCAGAGCAGCGGCAAAGCCGCGCGAATAACCCCGCGCCACCATGGCCGGGATCACCAGCGAGCCGATGGCCGCGGTGTCGGCGATGGCCGAGCCCGAAACCCCGCCGAACAGCGTGCAACTGACCACCGTGACCACACCCAGGCCGCCCGGCAACCAGCCGAACAGCACCCGCGCAAACTCGACGATGCGCTTGCCCACGCCGCCTTGGGCCAGCAGTTCACCGGCAAAGATGAACAGCGGCACCGCCAGCAGGATGAAGGGCTCCACACCGCCGATGAATGACAGGAAGATCGTCTCCAGCGGATGGCCCAGGCCCTGCACCCAGATGATGCCCACAGTGGTGACGAGCAGGGCATACAGCAGCGGCACGCCGGCCAGCGCGATGACAAAGAAGACGCCAAACAGACTCAGGGCCAACATGGGTAGTCACTCCGCAGCGGGGTAGCGCACATCGCGCGGCACGCCGCGCAGGATCTGGACCAGGTCGAAGGCGACAAAAACAGCCATCACCGAGCAACCCACGGCCATGCCCATGTACTGGATGGCCATCGGCCAGGCCAGCACCGTCAACTCGTTGCCCCAGTTGCCGGCTACCAGGGCCCAGCCATAGCGCACCAGCACCGCCAACATGGCCAGGCACAGGGCCTGGATCGCGGCATCGGCCCAGAGCCGGCGCGCCGGCCCGAGCTTGTCGATGAACTCGGTGATCGACATGTGCGCACCGCGCTGCGCCGCGCAGGCACCGCCCAGAAAGGTGACCCACACCAGCAGCAGCTCACCCAGCTCGGTCACCCAGGCCAGGTCGCGGTTGATCAGGTGCAGGCTGACATTGAGGAACACCAGCGTGCACATCAGGCCGCCGATGGCAATCACCGACCAATCCACCGCACGGCCCAGCCAGCGGATCGGCAGGGGTGCGGCAGGCACGGGGCTGAGCAGACCATTCACGGGACTACCCTCCGCGCTGCGCACTGCGGTATGAAAGCTTGGGAACGGCCCGGCGCGTTCATGGCCTTACTTGACAGCCTTGCGCACCGCTTCGGCGTCCTTCAGGAAGACGTCGACCTCGGCACCATATTTCTCGCGCGCCTTGGCATACACCGGCTGCACCGCCGCGCGGAAAGCCGCCACATTCGGCTTGGCATTGATCTTGGCGCCCTTGGCGGCCATCTCCTTCAACTGGTTGGCGTCGTTGCCGGCAATGAACTCGCGGCTGAACTTGCCTGCCACCATCGCCGCCTCGGTCACCGCCTTCTGGTCGGCCGGTGACAGCTTGGCCCAGGTCTTCTCGGCAATCGCCAGCGGGATCGGGCTGTAGACATGGTTGGTCAGCGTGACATGCGGCGCCACCTCGTAGAACTTGTTGGAGTAGATGGTGTCGATCGGGTTCTCCTGGCCGCTCACCGCGCCTTGCTGGATGGCCAGGTAGACCTCGGGCAGCGGCATAATCTGGATGTTGAAGCCCATCGCTTCGAGCGTCCAGCGCATCATCTCGTTGGGGAAGGTGCGCAGCTTCTTGCCCTTGGCATCGTCGGGCGAGTTCAAGGCGTCCTTGGTGGTCATGCTGCGAAATCCCGCTTCCCAGGTGGCCAGGAAGCGGAAGCCCTTGGCCGGCGCCTTGTCGAACTGGGCCTTCAGCCAGGCCGATTCGTCATACAGCTTCCAGCCTTGGGCATAACTCTCCACCAGGTAGGGCAGCGCGGTGAGGTTCAGGGTGGCCACATGCGGGGCATACGAACCGGTGCCTGACACGGTGAAGTCGATGCCGCCCAACGCCAGTTGCTCGATGTTCTTGGGGTCATTGCCCAACTGGCTGCAGCAGAACACCTGCACCTTGTAGCGGCCCTGGGTCAGCTCTTCCACCTTCTTGGCAAAGACCTGGGCAGCGGCCTGGCGTGCACCGGCCTGCTGGTCGGTGTGGCTGAACTTGAGAACGGTCTGCGCCGTGGCCAGGCCGCAGGCCAAGCAAGCAGCAGAGGCCAGAACGGCCCTTTGGATTGTCTTCATGGTGCGGTTCCTTCGGGGGTTGAGACGGGGTCGAAATCGGCCATCACGATGCGTTGCCCGGTGGCATGCGATCGGTAGACGGCGGCCTGCACCCGCAGATTGGCCAGGTATTCGGGGGCGCTGTTCTCCAGGGCGGTGCCCTGCCGCAGATGGGCCAGCACATGAGCCTGCAGTGCGGTGCATGCGCCCCCAAAGGCACTGCCGTGGGCCTGCCCGGGGTAGGGGTGCGCCCGCTCGGCGCCGTGCTGGGGCTTCCACCACAGGCGGGCCTCGCCGTCCAGGCGCAGCACGCCCTGCTCACCCTCCAACCACATCTCGCCCATCGTGCGGCGCGGGTTGGTGGCGGCATGGTCGTTGAGGCGGTTGCCGTCGAACAGGCCGGTTGCCTGGTCGTCAAACTCCAGCAGCATCACGCCGGCGTCTTCGCCCTGGATCACCGGGTTGAGCCGCCGCAGCCGGGCCGTGACGGCCAGCACCTCGCCCAGCAGGTAGCGAAAGGTGTCGATGAAGTGCACCGCCGTCTCGCGCACCAGCAGCTGCGGCATTTGCTGAAAGTAGGGCTGGCGGTCCAGGTAGGCGCCCGGCCCCTGGCCGTCACCCGGCCGCAACCGGAACGCAATGCCATGCAGGCGGCCGAAATGCCCGCCGTCGATCAAGCGCCGACATTCGCGGAACCAGGGCATGAAGCGGAAGTTCTCGTGCACCACCAAGGGCGTGCGCTGGGCCAGGGCCAGCTCGGTCAGGGCCGTGGCCTGGGCCAGGTCCGCGCCAAAGGGCTTCTGGCAGATGGTCGGAATGCCACGCTGCAGCGCGGCCCGCACGACGCCGGCCTGGGCGGCCGGCGGCAGCACCACGTCCACCAGCGTGGGCTGCACGGCATCGAACATCGCGTCGGCATCGCCGAAGGTGTCGGGCACGCCATAGCGCCGGGCCAGTGCGTTGGCACGGCCGGCGTCCAGATCGCACAAGGCCACCGGCAAGGCACCCGATTCGCGCCAACCCTCGAGCTGGAACTGCGCAAAGTACCCGGCCCCGACCATGGCCACGCGTTCGCTCATTTACAGGCGCTCCAGCACCGCACGGGTGATGTCGGTGGTGCCGCTGCTGCCGCCAAATTCACACGGCCGCACCGCCGCGCCAGCGAATGCCGCCTGTACCGCCTGCTCCACGGCGCGCGCGCCATCGGCCAGGGCCGGGTCGGCGTGGCGCTCGGCCAGCCAGTCCAGCATCATCGCCACCGACAGCAGCATCGCGGTGGGGTTGGCAATGCCCTGGCCCGCGATGTCGGGCGCGGTGCCATGCGCGGGTTGAAACAGGCCGTGGTGGTCGCCAATGTCGGCCGACGGCGCCATGCCCATGCCGCCGACCAGGGCCGCGATCAGGTCGGACAGGATGTCGCCGAACATGTTCTCGGTGACCAGCACGTCATAGGCCCAGGGCTTGATCACCAGGTTGAGCGCCATCGCATCCACATAGGCGCTGTCGTGGCCGATGTCGGGAAAGGCAATGGCGCGCGCCTCGAACACCTTGCGCCAGTAGGCCATGGATGCGAACACATTGGCCTTGTCGACATTGGTCACATGACCACGCCGGCCCTGCGCCTGGCGCTGGCGGGCCAGTTGGAAGGCAAAGTCGCAGACCCGGGCAGTGCCGGCCCGGCTGATCATCATCGTGTCGTAGACCGCATCGGCCTGCACCACGCCGCGGCCCCGGGCGTAGAACAGGCCTTCGGTGCTTTCGCGCACCAGCACCAGGTCGATTTCGGCGGCGCGCGGGCTGGCCAGCGGCGTGGGCAGGCCGGGCCAGGTGCGGATGGGGCGCACCCCGGCATACAGGTCGAGTGCGAAGCGCAGGTCCAGCTGCGGGATGATCTCGGTGCCATCGGCGCCGCGCACATGCGGCAAGCCCATGGCGCCGAACAAGATCGCGTCGGCAGCGCGGCAGGCCGCCAGCGTGGCCGCCGGCAGGGCCTGGCCGCTGTCGAGGTAATGCTGGGCTCCGGCCGGGTGAGTCACCGTCTCGAAGCGCCGGCCCAGTCGGGGCGCCAGGGCCTCCAGCAAGGCCAGTCCGGCGGCGGTGACTTCGCGGCCGATGCCATCACCGGGCAGCACGGCAATCTGGTAGCTGGGTTTCATGCGGGGGGCTCGACAAGGGGTGCAAGGTGTTGAAGGCGCGTTCACATCTGCGCCAGCTTGTAGCGCTCGAAAATGGTCAGCAGCTCGACATTGGCGCGTTCGCGGTGCGCCCGCGTAACCCGCGCGGCACCGTCGGCATCGCCGGCGGCCAGCCGGTCCAGCATCTGCATGTGCTCGCGCGTGGAGTTCACCGGCTTGGGCCGCAGCCGCAGCGAGAACATGCGGGCGCGGTGGGCGCGGTCCCAATAGTTCAGCACCGTGGCCTGCAACTGGCGGTTGCCGGCCAGCGCCAGCAACTGGGCATGGAAACGCTCATCGGCGGCGGCCCAGGCGTCCAGATCGTCGTGCCGCAGCGCCTCGTCCATCGCCTGGGTGGCCTCGACCAGGGGCAGCAAGGCCGCGGCATCGGGCTGCTGCCGGGCCAGCAACTCGGCCGCCATGCACTCCAGCGCGGTGAGGATCTGGTAGATCTCGCGCATGTCGGTGGGCGAGACCGGCAGCACCCGCAGGCCATGTCGGGGGATCACTTCGACCAGGCCTTCGTTGCTCAGGCGCAGCATGGCCTCGCGAACCGGCGTGCGGCTCATGCCCAGGGCCAGCGCCACCTCCTGCTCCAAGGCGCGGTGGCCGGGCGGCCAGACGTTGTCGAGGATGCGCTGGCGGATCTGCGCGTAGGCTCGGTCGACCATCGAGCCGGCGGCGAGCGTGTCCTGGCGGGGGTTCATCGCTGCGCCCAATGCGCCGGGGCCACGCCCGGCACCGGCATGGGCAGGCAGGCCAGGCGGTCGCCCAGCAGGCAACCCAGCACGGCGCTGCGGCGCTGCGGGCCTGCAAAGGCAATGCTGGAGATGTTGCGCAGCCGCTGGCCGGGGTTGCTGTCCAGGTGCGGCCGGCCCATCCGGCCGGCCTGGTAGGCGGCCTCCACCTGTGCCAGGTGGGCCGCATCGGCGTCCTCCAGCCAAAGGGTCTGGGTGCCGTCCTCTGCCACCCGGATCAGCCGGTTGCTGACGATGCTGACCACCCAGGCCGCGCCCGACTCGTCGAAGGCCAGACCGTCCGGAAAGCTGCCCGGCCCGAACCGCGCCACCACCTGCTTGGGGCCCAGGCTGCCATCGGCTGCCAAGGCAAAGCGCGACAGCCGGCGCGTGAAGGTCTCGTTGACATACAGCCATTGGCCGGTCGGGTGCAAAGCCAGCTCATTGGTGTAGCCCAGGCCATCGGCCACGATGCGGGCGCGGCCGTCGGGGTCGACGCAGACGATGAAGCCATCGTCCACATCGGCGCGGTAGCCCAGCGCCCGCGGTTGGCGCCGCGTGCTGACCGTCACCCAGATGCGGCCCTGGGCATCGCGCAGCACGAAGTTGGTGGGCGGCAGCGGCTGGCCCCGCACCGCCAGCAGCCAGGGCTGCACCTGGCCATCGCGGGTCAGCCGATACACCCCGCCCTGCTCGCTGCCCAGGTGGGCCAGCAGGAAACTGCCGTCCGGCAACAGCGCGATGCCATTCGGCCGCAGTTCGCCGCCGTCGGGCAGCCGGCCGACATACAGCCGGGACGGGCCATCCGGCAGCTGGTGGGACACGCCGCCGCGCCAGTCGGCGGTGAAAAAATCACCCGCTGCAGTGGCCAGCACGCATTCAGGCCGCACCAGGTCCTGGCCGAGAAACCCGATGCCGGCCAGTGACTGCGGCAACGGCGACGCTTGGGCAGGCGACAGGGCCTGCTGCCGCGCCGGCAGTGCAAAGGGGGTTTGTTCGAACGAACTCATTAACGTATACGTTAGCTGATGCGTTGAAAGCAACCCATCAGGGCGAACCCGCAGGGCAGGCCATCCCTCGAACCCGGCTGCGACCGGAACGGTGGCAGGTTGGTGAGGTCAATCGGCCCGCAGGCCGCCCGCAGCGTCAGACACGCACGAAGCGCACCACCATCTCCACAATGCTCTCGCGGCGCGCCGCCACCGCCTTGGGCAGGTCCGGGTCGCGCTGGAAGATCAGCGAAAAGGTGTGCTTGTTGGCCACGTTGAACACCGCCAGCGCGCTGATCGACATGTGCAGGTCCAGCGGGTCCAGCCCGGGGCGGAACACGCCCTCGGCGCAACCGCGCCGGTAGACCTGGGCGATGGCGTCGATGGCCGGCAGGTTCAAGCTGCGGATGGCCTTGCTCTGG
>JANNZD010000228.1:0-4039 GCA_031410435.1 Betaproteobacteria bacterium
GCCCGCCATGACCATCCGCAACTTCGACGACCTGCTGCAGGCAGCCCGCCAGCAAGCCCAACCCCAGCGCCTGCTGCTGGTGTTTGCCGGCGCCAGCCTGCCAGCCGACGCCACGGCCGATCAAAGGGCCGCCTTTGAAGCCGGCGAATCGGGCGAACTGGCGCCGCTGATGTGCGTGGACAAGGACCCCCAGGCCCTGCCCAGCTTCCAGGCCCTGGCGGACGAGGCCGCCACACTGGGGCCGGCCTGGGCCCTGGTGTTTGCCGGCGCCCTGTCGGGTACGGCCGGACAGCCCCCGGGCAGCGGCCAGGTGGACGCCGCACTGCAGCGCCTGGTGGAGGCGGTCAAGACCGGCGCGCTGGCAGGCCTGATCCCCTTTGACCGCCAGGGCCAGGCGGTGCAGCTGGGCTGAAGCCTCAGCGCGGGCCGCCCAGCCGGCGCAAGGCTGCACGCAGGCCGGCCAGTTCGTCCTCCAGATCGGCCACCAGCGCGGCCAGTTCGGGCACCGCGTCGAAATCACGCTCCAGGCCGGCCAGGCGGCGCACGCGGCGCAGGTCGGCAGCGTCAAATTGCCAGCCTTCGGGCCGGCTGCCGTCGCGGGCCGGCAGCAGGCCCAGGGCCAACCGCTCCTGCAGCCAGGCCTGTTGCACGCCGGCCAGCCGGCACAGCCCGTTCAGGTCCAGCCGCAAATCGTCGAGACCCGCCTCGACCCACACCACAGACAAGCTCATCGCGTCTCCTCGTTGCGGCTGCGTTCGGCCTCGGCCGCCGCCGCCTTGCGGGCGTCGAACTCGGGCAGCTCGGCGGCCATCTGCTCATAGAGCTTCTTAGCCCGGGGGTCGAAGGCGCTGGGCAGCAAGACCTGCAGCACCAGTTCCAGGTCGCCGGGGCTGCGCGCGGGCAGACCCTTGCCGCGCACCGTCATGCGCTGGCCGGCCTGCGCGCCTGCGGGCACCCGCACCTTCAGGCTGCTGCCGTCAGGCAGCAGCACCGGCACCACCGCGCCCAAGGCCGCCTCCCAGGGCGCCAAGGGCAGATCGGTGATCAGGTCGGCGCCGTCCACCCGGAAGCGCGCATGTGGCTTGAAGTGCACCTCCAGCAGCAGGTCACCTGCCGCCTGCCCACCCAGGCCTGGCCCACCCTGGCCGGCCAGGCGGATCACCTGACCGGCCTTGACGCCGGCCGGGATGCTGACATCCAGCGCCCGCTCCACCAGGCGCAAATGACCCCCGGCATCGACCTGAGGCGCCTTGAGGGTGATGCGCCGCTGCGCGCCGCGCCAGGCGTCCTCGATGTCGAGCAGGATCTTGGCATGGTGGTCTTCCCCCGGGGCGGCAAAGCCGGCTGCCCCCGGCGGCGCGGCGCGGGCCTGCTGGCGTGCGCCCCGGCCCATGCGGCCGAACAGCTCGGCGAAGAAGTCGCTGTACTCGCCCGCGTCCAGGCCCTCGCTGCCCCGGCCGCGGAACTCGAAGCCGGCGTCCCAGTCGGGCGCCGGGGTGAAACCTTCGCCGGCCTGGCGGCCGGCTCCGATGGCATCGTAGGCAGCACGCCGCTCGGGGTCGGACAACACCGCATTCGCCTCGTTGATCTCGGCCATGCGCGCGGCCGCGTCGGCCTCCTTGCTGACATCGGGGTGGTACTTGCGCGCCAACTTGCGAAACGCCTTCTTGATCGCGTCGGCGCCGGCATCACGGGCGACGCCCAGTACCTGGTAATAGTCCTTGAACTGCATGGCTGCGTCCTCCGCACCTGACATGGGGGGCCCTGCAGCGCGTTTCAAGCGGGCTCTTGAAATGCGTCGGCAGCGGCCCTAGATGAGCGACATCCGGGGTCGGCAGGCCATGGGGGCCGCCACCGGGTTCCAGCAGATGGAGGTCTACACCATGTACCGAAGCCTTTTCAACGGCGACCTGTTCAACGACATGGACCGCCTGCAGCGCCAGTTGCAACAGGCCTTTGAATTGTCCTCACCCAGCATACGCGGCTTTGCCACCGGCTTCCCGGCGATCAATGTCGGCCAGTCGCCCGGCGCAACCGAGGTCTACGCCTTTGTGCCTGGCGTCGACCCCGCCAAGATCGAGGTGACGCTCGACCGCGGCGTGTTGTCGATCAGCGGCGAGCGCGCCGCCACGGTGGGCGCCAGCGATGCCCGGGCCACGCGCCACAGCCACGAGCGCTTTGAAGGGCGCTTTCGGCGCGTGATCAGCCTGCCCGACGACAGCGACCCGGGCGCGGTGCAGGCCGAGTGCCGCGATGGCCTGCTGCATATCAGCGTCAAGCGCCGCGAGGCCGCGCTGCCGCGCCGCATCGAAGTGCAATGAAAGCATCCCAACACGTCAAAGGAGCGACACCATGAACCCCAGCAATACCAATACCGAGGTCACCACCGCCCCCGACAAGGCAGCGGCTACGCACGACGAGCGCGCCATGCTGCCGCCGGTGGACGTGGTGGAAGACGCCACCGGCATCACGCTCTATGCCGACCTGCCCGGCATCAGCCGGGAGCGCTTGAGCCTGCATGTCGAGGGCGACACATTGACTATCGCGGGCGAGCTGGCGCTCGCAGTGCCGGCCGGCATGCAGCCCAGCCATGCCGAGGTGCAGCAGTCGCACTACCGGCGCAGCTTCACGCTCAGCAAGGAGCTTGACCCGGCCAAGATCGGTGCCGAACTCAGCCAGGGCGTGCTGCGGGTGCGCATCCCCAAGGCCGCACACGCACAGCCGCGGCGCATCGAAGTGCAGGTGTCCTGAGACGCGCCGGGCCTTGCATGCGGGGCGCAGCAGCAGCTCAAAGCTGCTGCGCCAGCACCCGCGCCACATGCCAGGCCTGGCGTTGCGCACCGTCGGCGATCTGGTGCCGGCAGCTGGTGCCGTCGGCCACGATCAGCGCATCCGGGCGGGCGCGCACCGCCGGCAGCAGGCTCAGCTCGGCCATCTGCATGGACACCGCGTGGTGCTCGGCCTCATAGCCGAAGGCCCCCGCCATGCCGCAGCACGAGCTTTCGATGAGGGCCACCTCGGCACCCGGGATCAGGCGCAACAACGCCAGCACCGGTGCCACGGCGCCAAAGGCCTTCTGGTGACAGTGGCCATGCACCAGCAGCGGCTGCGTGGCCGGACGCAACGCCAGGGCCAGCCGCCCGGCCTGATGTTCGCGGACCAGGAACTCCTCGAACAGCAGGGCTTGCGCGGCCAGGCGTTGCGCCGGCGCACCCAGACCCATCACCTGCATTTCATCGCGCAGCGTCAGCAGGCAGGACGGCTCCAGGCCGACGATGGCGACGCCTGCGTCGACAAAGGGCAGAAAGGTCTGCAGCAGCGCAGCGGCCCGCGCCTTGGCCTGGTCGGCCAAGCCAGCGGCCAGCAGGGTGCGGCCACAACAAGGCGCCCGGCCATCGGCCTGCCGGGCCACATGCACCGTGTAGCCCGCAGCCTGCAGCACGCGCACCGCGTCGGTGGCGTTCTCGGTCTCGAAATGGCCATTGAAGGTGTCAACGAACAGCACCACGCCGCGCCCGTCCTGCCGCGCTGCGGCCAGTACCTGCGCGGCCGTGGCCAGGCCCAGGCCCGGCGCCACCGCAGCAAAGGTGTCGCGCCGAAACTGCGGCAGCGCGCGCTGTGCCGCCAGCCCCAGCCAGCGCTCGCTCAAGGCCCGGGTGGCCGGCCAGCGATTGCGCAGATTGAACAGCCAAGGCAGGCGGCTGGCGAGCGGGGCGAAGTCGGGCAAGCGGGCAATCAGCCACTCGCGCAGCGACAGGCCGCGCTCGGCAGCGCGCTGGGCCGTGACCTCGAGCTTCATCTTGGCAATGTCGACACCGGTCGGACAGTCGCGCCGGCAGCCCTTGCACCCCACGCAGAGATCGAGTGCGTCACGCACGGCATCCGAGGTGATCCCCCCAGCGATCTGGCCCGACAAGGCCAGCCGCAAGGTGTTGGCGCGGCCGCGCGTCAGGTGCTGCTCATCGCGCGTGACACGGTAGCTCGGGCACATGGTGCCGGCGTCGAACTTGCGGCAATGGCCGTTGTTGTTGCACATCTC
>JANNZD010000229.1:0-2504 GCA_031410435.1 Betaproteobacteria bacterium
TTTCAAGGCCATCGTCGTGCCACTGGAGCGCGTGCGACACGCCGACCCCGAGCGGTAGTCGCCGCGCGCGTCAAGGCCAGCCTCGAGATCGTGCACTGGGAGTCTCTGGACCTGCCGGTCGCCACTACCCGGGATCGGCCATCAGCCGTCGTTGGCCACGGGCAGCTCTCCGGCAAGTCATCTTGCGGATCCTTTGGAAACGGCAGGCGGCGACGACCTGCCGCCGTTCGTTGCCCGGCCGAGGCACTCTGTGCTGGGCGCTTATGGACCACCGACGGACGGCCGCCAGGAGCCAGACTTGCTGAACGTCCCGCTTCTGCAGCGGTAGTTCAATGACGCGAGACCTCGGCCGGCCGGACTGCCACTGCATTCTGGTCGCTGGCGCCATTGGCGCGCCAGCGCGACTGCAAGCGATTCGATGCCAGAGCCGACCGCGACGCTGACACGCACCATCTCAGGCGCTGCAATGACACGCATTCGGCATCGTCTCCTACGCGCTCTTCACGGCCGCCCCTTACCGTACGTTCACCTTAACGCAGTGGAGACATCGGTATGAACTTCATCATCTGGCTTATCGTCGGTGGCTTGATCGGCTGGATCGCCAGCATCATCATGAAGACCAACGCGCAGCAGGGCATGTTCCTGAACATCGTCGTCGGTATCGTCGGCGCCTTCCTCGGGGGTTGGTTCCTGGCCCCGCTGCTGGGCACCGGGACCATCAACAGCAACGACTTCAGCATCGCCGGTCTGGGCGTTTCGCTGCTGGGCGCCATCCTCCTCCTCGCCATCGTCAACTTCTTCAGGCGCAGCAGGACTGCCTGATCCCCAGCCGGCGTCCGCCATCGCTGGCGGACAGCGGTTTCGCTGTCGACAGACAGCCCCACCAGATCGGAGCTCCGCATGAGCCTCATGGACGTCCTGAATTCCTATCTCGCCCGGCCGACCGACACACATCAGGATTTCGATGAAGTCGCCGCGCAGGTGCCCGCCGACGCCCTGGGCAGTGGCATCGCCGAAGCCTTTCGGTCCGACCGCACGCCGGACTTCGGCCAGATGACCGCCAGCCTGTACGGCCAATCCGATCCGCAGCAGAAGGCCGGGCTGCTGGCCCAACTCGCCGGCGCCATCGGCCCGGGGATCCTGGCCACCATCGCCGGTGGCGCGCTGGGCCGTTTCATGCAAGGGCGAACGGCAGTGGCCGGTGCCCCGGCCCCGGAATCGGGCGCAACGCAGGTCAGCGATGCCCAGGTCCGGGAGATCGCCGAGGCCGCCCGGCACAGCGACCCCAGCGTGCTGGACCGTGTCGGCGCCTATTACGCCCAGCATCCCGATGTGGTCAAGGTCCTCGGCGGCGCGGCACTGGCCGTCGCGCTCGGCCAGATCGCCCAGCGAATGAAACGCAAATTCCCACGGCGTCACAGCTCGACTGCGAGGCGCCGATCTGCGCGCTCGAGTCCTCCCACCTCATCTCCATGAATGGAATTGCCATGAGCATCTTCAGCAGCATCCTCGCCAAGATCTTTCCCTCGTCACACCCTGCGGTTGTCGCAGCGGCACCGCCCTCCGCAACGGCCAGCGCGCCCCCCGCCGTGGCGCCTGCCGTTGCGATCCTCTCCGAGGTGGACGTGGCGAAGATCCTCGGCGAACGCGCCGCCGGCCACGCGGAGAAGCTGAACTGGCGCACGTCGATCGTCGACCTGATGAAACTCCTCGACCTCGAGAGCAGCCTGGCGGCACGCAAGACGCTGGCTGCTGAACTGCACTACGCGGGCGACACCAGCGATTCGGCGACGATGAACATCTGGCTGCAGAAGCAGGTGATGGCCAAGCTGGCAGCCAACGGCGGCAAGGTGCCTGCCGACCTGATGTGATCGATTGCACCGTGGCTCACTGGGAGACACAAGTAAACGCGAACGGCGCTCGAAAGGTCGCCTTTCCGAGGGGCCAGGCCGACTGGCCGACTGGCCGACTGCGCTACTGACCTGTCAGCTCGAGTGACGTGGTCCACAAGGTGCGCCGTGTCACGCTGCTTGCTCTCTGCTGCGGGTCACCACCGCGTGGCTGAGTGCGGGTCCGATCGGCGGCTTTCGGGCAGTGATTTCTAAGGAGTGACTGTCGCTGATGGGTCGGGTCCTGCCAGCCGGGCTCCCGATTGAGTCGCCCGGAAGCAGCCGTAGAGAATCTTGCTACGGCAGTCGTGCCACCGCCCAAAGCACCGCCAGGTGCGCCGGGTAGTAGACGTAGAAGCCGAGCCGACCGCGTGGCACATTGATCTTGACCTGTCCAGCAGCAAAGATGAGCGGCAACGCGGCGAGCGCCCACAGATTGCGATTGATGACATACAGCGAGGCGAGGGCGCCGACCCACAGGGCCAGCCTCAACCAGCTGGGCCGGCGACAGTAGGCCCAGGCCATCAGGCAGACCGCGAGCCCTGGCCACCAGAACTCGACGAGCGCGCCGCCGACGATGAAGACCGCAGCGGCCGCCACCAGCCGCGCCGGTCC
>JANNZD010000230.1:0-6326 GCA_031410435.1 Betaproteobacteria bacterium
TTGCGCAGCCGCGCCATGTCGTCGAAGTCCAGCACCGGCTGGTGCACCTCCAGGCGCATCGGCGGGTTCACCGCATTGATGTCCAGCAGATTGGGCTTGGGGCCGATGAAGCTGTTCAGGCTCATCACGATGGCCTCGCGGATCGGGTCGATCGGCGGGTTGGTGACCTGGGCGAACAGCTGCTTGAAGTAGTTGTAGAGCGGCTTGTTCTTGTCCGACAGCACCGCCAGCGGGCTGTCATTGCCCATCGAGCCGATCGCCTCCTCGCCGGCCGCGGCCATCGGCGCCAGCAGGAACTTGATGTCCTCCTGGGTGGTGCCGAAGGCCTGCTGGCGGTCGAGCAGCGATTCGGCAAAGGCCTGCGGCGCACTGCTGCCAGTCACCGGGATCGAGTCGAGCGGGATGCGCACGTTCTCGATCCACTGGCGGTAGGGCTTGGCAAAGGCAAACTGGTTCTTCAGCTCCTCGTCGTCGATGATGCGGCCCTGCTCCAGGTCGATCAGGAACATCTTGCCCGGCTGCAGGCGCCACTTCTTGACAATCTTGCGCTCGGCGAAGGGCAGCACGCCAGACTCGGACGCCATCACCACCAGGTCGTCGTCGGTGACGATGTAGCGCGCCGGGCGCAGGCCGTTGCGGTCGAGCGTGGCGCCGATCTGCTTGCCGTCGGTGAAGACCATCGCGGCCGGGCCGTCCCAGGGCTCGAGCATGGCGGCGTGGTACTCGTAGAAGGCGCGGCGGCGCGCGTCCATCAGCTCATGCTGCTCCCAGGCCTCGGGGATCATCATCATCGCGGCATGGGCCAGCGGGTAGCCGCTCATGGTCAGCAGCTCGAGCGCGTTGTCGAAGGTGGCGGTATCAGACTGGCCCTCGAAGCTGATCGGGTAGAGCTTCTTCAGGTCGTCGCCCAGCACCGGGCTCTTCATCACGCCCTCGCGGGCGCGCATCCAGTTGAAGTTGCCCTTGACGGTGTTGATCTCGCCGTTGTGCGCCACCATCCGGTAGGGGTGAGCCAACGGCCACTCGGGGAAGGTGTTGGTGGAGAAGCGCTGGTGCACCAGGGCCAGGGCCGAGACCACCCGCTGGTCGGCCAGGTCCAGGTAATACTGGCCCACCTGGTCGGCCAGCAGCAGGCCCTTGTAGATGATGGTGCGGCAGCTCATGCTGGGCACGTAGTACTCGCGGCTGTGGGTGAGCTGCAGCTTCTGGATCGCCGCCGACGCGGTCTTGCGGATCACGTAAAGCTTGCGCTCGAGCGCGTCGGGCACGATCACGTCGGCGCCGCGGCCGATGAAGATCTGGCGGATCACCGGCTCTTTGTCGCGCACCGCCGGGCTCATCGGCATCGCGCGGTTCACCGGCACATCGCGCCAGCCCAGCAGCACTTGCCCTTCTGCCTTGACGGCGCGCTCCAGCTCATGCTCGCAGGCCAGCCGGCTGGCATGCTCCTTGGGCAGGAAGATCATGCCCACGCCGTACTCACCCGGCGGTGGCAGCGCCACGCCCAGGGCACCGCTGGGGGCCAGGCCGGCGCTGGCCATCTCGGCGCGGAAGTACTCGTCGGGGATCTGGATCAGGATGCCCGCGCCGTCGCCCATCAGCTTGTCGGCACCCACCGCGCCGCGGTGGTCGAGGTTCTCGAGGATCTTCAGGCCCTGCTCGACGATGGAATGCGCGCGCCTGCCCTTGATGTGGGCGACGAATCCCACGCCGCAGGCGTCCTTCTCGTTGGCCGGGTTGTACAGGCCATGCGCGGCCAGCGAGGCAATCTCGGCCCGGCTGGCGGGGGCCGGGGCGGTGGACGCGGGGGTTGATGAGGTCATGGTGGCGCCTTCACTTTGCAGGGAAGCGGAATTTACTGCACCGCAGCAAGCGCTTCAAGTTGAATTAAATGGGGTCAGGCTTTTTATTTATCGCAATCCAGCCCGAATGCCAAAACAATTGGGGACACATCAATTATCGCGGTCCGAACAAGGTATGCAAGACTTGCGCCCGCTGGTTGCGGCGCGCGCGCCCCGCAACGCCAGCGGCGCTGCCGGGATCATCCCGGCTTGCGCGGCCGGCCGCGCGGCCTCGGCTGCAGCGGGCGCGGCGTGCGTTGCTGCAGGCCGGCCAGAAATCCGGCATCGCCCAGCGCCCAGCCCTTGCGCACCGCGTCGGCCAGGGCCAGCGCGCGCGCCGGCGGCAGGCCTTCATCCAGGTGACGGCGGTAGGCGGCTTCGCGCTCGAAGGGCGTGTTGCCCAGTGCCCACCAGGCGCTGCCCTCGGTGATCAAGGGGTCGCGCCCCAGCCCCAGGTGATGCCGCACGCTGCACCAGGCCGCGCTGGTGGGGTCCGGCGCCTGGCCGCTGCGCTGCGGGTGCTGGTCGATGAACAGCATCGCCTCGAGCAGCAGCGGCCCAGGCTGCAGCACGGTGGCGCGGAAGCGCCCGGCCCACAGGCTGCCCTGGCGCTGGTGGCGCCGGTTGAAGCCGGCGCCATAGCGCCTGCCCAGGCCCTGCATCAGGCCGCCCAGCGCTGCGGCAGTGGCCGGGGTGGCCAGCAGGTGCACATGGTTGTCCAGCAGCACATAGGCATGCACGGCCACCTGCTGCTGCAGCGCCACCTCGCGCAGGGCGGCCAGAAACTGGCGCCGGTCCTCGTCGTCGACAAACACCGGCTGCCCGCTGTGGCCATAGAGCGAGACCAGATGGGCCTGCCCGGCCAGGGCCAGTCGCGCCAGCCGGGCCATTTGGGTCAGGCGCCGGGGCCGGCTAGGCCGTCGCCAGGCAGGCTGGGGCCGGCGTGCTGCGGCTCGGGCAGCGCAGCGGCGCCGTCGGC
This sequence comes from Betaproteobacteria bacterium, assembly GCA_031410435.1. Lineage (GTDB taxonomy): Bacteria > Pseudomonadota > Gammaproteobacteria > Burkholderiales > Burkholderiaceae_C > Pseudaquabacterium. The sequence continues at coordinate 2,821 of JANNZD010000230.1, forward strand.
AAAGGCATCGCGCCCGGTCAGGCGGCGGTGCTCGCGCGCGGCAAAGCGGTCGGTCATGCCGGCCACGTAGTCGGCCACCGCGCGGTGGCGGTCTGGCATCGCGGCATGCTCGGCAGGCATTTCCTGCGGCGCGGCCAGGTAGGCCTCGAAGAGTTCGCGCACCACCTGGCGCGCCACGCCGGTGGTGCGCATCACCTGCGGATGGCGGTAGAGCGCGGCAAACAGTCGGCGCTTGAGCGCGCTGGCCTCGGCATGGGCCGGGTCGGAATAACGCACCAGGCGCGGCAGCCCCCGCACCGCGTCGGCATCCACCGGCCCGGCCTGGGCCAGGGCCAGCGCGGTGCTGTCGATCACATCGTGCACCTGGGCCGACAGCATGCGCCGTATCGTCTCGAACAGCAGGCGGCGCTGGGGCAGGCCGTCGGCACTGCGGGCCAGGTGCGGATGCTCGGCCAATGCCTGCGCGCGGTGGCGCTGCACCCCGGGCAGGTCGGCCAGCTGGTCCAGGCTGAGCAGGCCCGAGCGCACCCCGTCATCCACGTCATGCGCGTTGTAGGCCATCTGGTCGGCCAGGTCGGTGAGCTGGGCCTCCAGGCTGGGCTGGCCACCGTGCAGAAAGCGGCTGGCCACGCCACCGGGCTCGGCCGCGTCCAGCGCCAGCGCGTCGCGCCGGCTGCAATGCTTGAGGATGCCCTCGCGGCTCTCGAAGCTGAGGTTCAGGCCATTGAAATCGGGGTAGCGCTCTTCCAGCTGGTCCACCACGCGCAGGCTCTGCAGGTTGTGCTCGAAGCCGCCCTGGTCCTGCATGCAGGCTTGCAAGGCATCCTGGCCGGCATGGCCGAAGGGCGTGTGGCCCAGGTCGTGCGCCAGCGCGATGGCCTCGACCAGGTCCTCGTCCAGGCCCAGGCCGCGGGCCATCGACCGGCCCAGCTGGGCCACCTCCAGCGAATGGGTCAGGCGGGTGCGGAACAGGTCGCCCTCATGGTTGATGAAGACCTGGGTCTTGTAGACCAGGCGCCGGAAGGCGGTGCTGTGCACGATGCGGTCGCGGTCGCGCTGGAAGGCATTGCGCAGCCGCACCTCGGGCTCGGGCCGGCGCCGGCCGCGGCTGGCCGCCGCATGGCTGGCATAGGGCGCCAGCGCAGAACTGGGCGTGGCCATGCCGGCGCGGCCCGGGATCAAGCCGGCGCGGTGTGCGCGGCGATCACCTCGGCCACCAGGGCATCGGGTGCCGGGCGCAGCAACGCATGGCCCTGGCCGTCGATCAGCACGAAGCGGATCTCACCGGCCTCGGCTTTCTTGTCGCCCCGCATCAGCGCCAGCCAGCGCTCGACCGGCAGGGCCGGCGCCTGCACCGGCAGGCCGGCGCGCTGGCACAGCTGCCGAAGACGCGGCACCCAGGCGGCGTCCGCCAGGCCGAGCCGGGCCGACAGTTCGGCCGCCAGCACCATGCCGCAGCCCACCGCCTCGCCGTGCAGCCAGGCGCCATAGCCCATGCCGGCCTCGATCGCATGGCCAAAGGTGTGGCCGAAGTTCAGGATGGCGCGCAAACCGCCTTCGCGCTCGTCCTGGCCCACCACCTCGGCCTTGATCTGGCAGCTGCGCCGCACCGCATGGGCCAGCGCGCTCTTGTCGCGGGCCCGCAGCGCGTCGATATGGGCTTCGATCCAGTCCAGGAAGCCCAGGTCGGCAATCGGCCCGTACTTGATGATCTCGGCCAGGCCGGCCGACAGTTCGCGTGCCGGCAGGCTGTCCAGCAGGTCCAGATCGCAGATCACCCGGGCCGGCTGGTAGAAGGCGCCGATCATGTTCTTGCCCAGCGGGTGGTTGATGGCGGTCTTGCCGCCGACCGATGAATCCACCTGCGCCAACAGCGTGGTGGGCACCTGCACAAAGGGCACGCCGCGCATATAGCAGGCGGCAGCAAAGCCGGTGATATCGCCCACCACGCCACCGCCCAGCGCATACAGCACGGTCTTGCGGTCACAGACCTCACCCAGCAGCTTGTCGTAGACCGCCTCCAGCATGGTGGCGGTCTTGTGCTGCTCGCCATCCGGCAACACCAGCTGCAGCACGCGCCGGTGGCGCCGGGCCAGCTGGCCGGCCAGGGCGTCGGCGTACAAGGGGCCGACCGTGGTGTTGGTGACGATCAGCGCGTCGGCCGACACCGGCAGACCGGCCCAGGACGCCGGGTCGGCCAGCAGGCCGCTGCCGATGTGGATGTCGTAACTGCGCTCGCCCAGGGCGATGGGCACCTGCGCGGTGGCCGATGGCTCGGTGCTGGGGGCGGGCGGCGGGGATGCAGCGATCATGGGCCGGCAGTGTATGCGGCGCCCCGGGCGGCGGGCGCCAGGCGCCGCCAGACTTGCAGACGCCGGCTTTGCAAAGGCGCAGCCTTTGCACAAAGTTGCGAAAGAACCGAGCAGGCGCCGAGCACCCGCAGCGCGCGCTCAGGCCGCGCCCGGCGGCCTGATCAAAGTTTCAGCCGCGATGCCCAACCCTTCGTGCAAACGCCAGACCATGGCCATGCTCAAGCGGCGCTTGCCGCTCAGCACCTCCGAAACGCGGCCACGGCTGCCAATCATGGGCTCAAGATCACGTGGGGTAAGGCCTTGCTGCTCCATGCGGAACTTGATCGCCTCGATGGCATCGGGCGGTTCAATCGGAAAGTGCTTGGCTTCATAGGCTTGCACCAGCGTGATCAGCACATCCAGACGATCGCCTTCAGGGGTGTCCAGCGCCGGGTCGGCCGCCATCAACGCCGAAATTTCTTGAAGCACGGCTGCGTGATCGACCGCTGTCTTGATGGGCCTGATCTCCATGTTTAGGACTCCGGTTCAATGGTTTCGGCATCGATGGCGTCGTAGGCCTTGTGGGTGCCGATGAACTTGATGAAAACCAGGCTGGTGTTGTAAGCCAAACCTGCAACCAAGCGGTAGTCGTTGCCCTTGATGTTGAACACCACACGCCTGTTCTTGAGAATGCTGGCAGTGCCCAATTGCGCCTTGATATCAGCTGGTTGGCGCCACTGCGCATCGCTGACCAGGTCAAACCACACCCGCAGCGGCTGCTCGGCATCCGGGTGCTTGGCCCAGAACTCCCGCAATACTTTCAGCGCCACCACTCGCATCACGCAATTGTGATCCCATTTTGGTACCAACCCGCGCAGATATCGGGATAGAAAAGTGCCTCACCCCTGCTGGGGCAGCACCCGGCCCACCGTGGCCGGCACCTGCGACGGGTCGATCACCCCGGCCAGTTCCAGCTGCATCAGGATCATGTTGACCAGATTGGGCACCGATGGCCGTCCGGTCTCGATCACATAGTCGCAGGCATCGCGGTAGAGCGGGTCGCGCTCATGGAACAGGTCGCGCAGCCGCTTGAGCGGGTCTTTCACCTGCAGCAGCGGGCGCTGGGTGTCGTGGCGCAGGCGGCGAAACAGTTCCTCGGGCGAGGAGCGCAGGTAAACCACCTTGCCGCCGGCCTTGAGCGCGTGGCGATTGGCC
>JANNZD010000231.1:0-14584 GCA_031410435.1 Betaproteobacteria bacterium
CGCGGGCGGCGGGGCCTCGCGGGTGACCGTGATGGCCGGGGCCAGCTGCGGCGTGGTCACCTGCACTTCGGGCGGCGGCACGAAGGACGGTGGGGGCAGCGCCAGCTTGGGCGGGGGCGGCAGGTTCTCGGGCGGCGGCGGGGGCGGGGGCTTGACCTCGTCGATGATCTTGGTCTCGATCGGCGCCTTGATCACCTCGACGATTTTCCGGCCCAGGCCATTGACCAGGGCATAACCCAGCACCACATGCAAGGCTGCGACCACGATCAGGCCCACAGGGTGTTTCCCGGGCCTGCGCTGCTGGCTAGCGTAATCCACTGTTGGTCCTCCAGACAGCCCGACGCCAGTGGCCAGGTCGCTGTGATCTTGTTGAAAAGTCGGCCTTGTGGGCCGCTCGCAGTGCGGTTGACTGCAGGGGCTGTACTGTAGCGAGAAAGAATACTGCATACGCTCGGTACAACACCCTAAGCCCGGCGCATCCCACCGGCGATCCCGCCGGGCGGGTGCCGCTTGATGCCGGGGCAGACGCGGCCGCGTCACTTGCCCGTTGGGTGGCCGGACCGGTCGTCATGAGCCCGTGGGCAGCCTGCGCACCGGTTGGCGCATCAGGACAAACTCTTCTGCTGCGGTGGGATGAACCGCGATCGTGCGGTCGAAATCCTGCTTGGTCGCGCCGCAGCTCATGGCGACTGCCAGGCTCTGTACGATCTCGGGCGCATCGCTGCCCAGCATGTGTACGCCCAACACCTTCTGGTTGAGCCCGTCGACCACCAGCTTCATGTAGGTGCGGGCCGAACTGCCGGCGAAGGCCGTCTTCATCGGCCGGAAATCGGCTTCATAGATGTCAACCGGGCCGGCCTCGGCGGCGTCCGCCTCGCTCAGGCCGACGCTGGCGAGCGGTGGGTCGGTGAAGACTGCACTGGCGACCAGACGGTGATCGACCCGGTGCGCCAGCCCGCCGAATTCGGTGTCGGCAAAGGCTCGCCCCTCGGCAATCGCGACCGGCGTGAGGTTGATGCGGTTGGTGACATCGCCGATGGCCCAGAGGCCTGGCTGGCAGGTGCGGCTGTCGGCGTCGACCGGGATGGCGCCCTGGGCATCCGTGGCCACGCCGGCGGCAGCCAGTCCGAGGTAGGCCGTGTTGGGCAACCGGCCGGTGGCATTCAATGCTGCTTCGGCATTGAGTGTCGATCCATCGACACGGTGCAAGCCAGGGCCGGTCGGGGTGGTTTCGAGGTGGGAGAGGGCCACGCCGCCGGCCAGCGTGATGCCGCGGTCGGCCAAAGCCAGGGCCAATCGACGGCGAAGGTCCTGGTCGAACCCGCGCAAGGGCAGCTTGTCACGGAAGGCCAAGGTGACGGCCGTGCCGAGCCCGGCCAGGATGCTGGCGAACTCGACCGCGATATAGCCCCCGCCCAGCACCAGCATCGACGCTGGCAGAGCGCGCAGGTCCAACACGGTGTCGGAGGTCATGGCCTCAGCCAGCCCGGGCAGCGCTGCGCTGGCCGGTGAACCGCCCGTGGCGATCAACAGCCTGCCTGCCTGCAGTGTGCTGCCCGCCAGCTGTACCTGGCCGGCGCCAAGCAGGCGCGCACGGCCCATCAGCAGGGTGACGCCCGCGCTGGCCAGCATCTCCCGGTACACCGACTCGAGCCGTGCGGTTTCTGCAGCCTTGGCATCGGCCCAGCGCGACATCGTGAAATGGCTTGGGCCGACGGTCCAGCCATAGGCCTGGGCTTCGAGCAGGCTCTGCCCGTAGCCGGCTGCATACATCATCAGCTTCTTCGGTACGCAGCCCCGGATGACGCAGGTGCCGCCGACCCGGTCGGCCTCGATGATGGCGACTTTGGCGCCCAGCGCTGCTGACCGGCGCGCCGCAGCCACCCCGCCCGAGCCGGCGCCGATCACGATCAGGTCGAAGTTGCTGCCCATGCTGTTTGCCCCATTGGGTTGACCGGCTGAATTTCCAACCGCATCATCGCTGGAAGTTCAGAGGGCGCACGCAGCGTGGGCAGGCGATCAGGCCGGCCACGGTGGCCGCAGGCCGGCGCGGCAAGCGCGGAAGGGGCCGCCCGACGCGCCAGGTCAGGCAATCAAGCGGGCTGCGTCGCCACGGGTCGGATGGCCTGGGCGAGGTTGCCCTTGGGGCCCTGCACCAGTTCGTAGCTCACCTTGCTGCCCTGCTTGAGGGTGCGGAAGCCTTCCATCTCGATGGCCGAAAAATGGGCAAATACATCAGGCCCACCCTCTTCTGGCTCGATGAATCCGAAGCCCTTTGCGTCATTGAACCACTTCACCGTACCAGACAACATGCTGTACTCCCAGAGCCACTTCAACTGCTGAAGATGTGACAAATTCTGAGAAGCGCCGGCAGGCGGCGTCAATGCGGAAACATAGACCAAATCTGTCGGAATTCCCCTACAGCCCTTTGGACTGCGGCGCATGGTTTTCTTCGCCTTTTGCAGTTATCGCAATAATCGGCTTGCCCAGCGGCTGCAGCATCCAGCCGGCTGTTCTGGGTGCCAAGCGGCTGCAAATTCCATCAAGCGGCGGCACAAGGCGCTTTTCAGGGCTTGTCGAATGCGGATCGGGTGCAATATCCAACCCAGACACAGGGCCTGTAACGCGACTCGATAGAATGGCACATGCCTCAGGACGACCCCCCGACCCCGCCGGCCAAGCCACCGGTTGCGCCTCGCCGCAACAGCGATGGCGCGGTGGTGGCCGAGCGCAAGACTGCACGCACCAAGCCACCCCAGATGTACCAGGTGGTGTTGCTCAATGATGACTACACGCCTATGGAGTTCGTCGTCATGGTCTTGCAGCAGTACTTTCGCTGCGACCTGGAAACGGCGACTCTCATCATGCTGAAGATTCACCACGAAGGCCGTGGCGTCTGCGGCGTCTTCACCAAAGACGTCGCTGCCACCAAGGTTGAACTCGTCCTGGCCGCGGCACGTCGTGCCGGGCATCCGCTGCAGTGCATTATGGAGGCCGCATGATTGCGCAAGAACTGGAAGTCAGCCTGCACATGGCGTTCGTCGAGGCGCGCCAGCAGCGCCATGAGTTCATCACGGTCGAGCACTTGCTGCTGGCTTTGCTGGACAACCCGTCGGCGGCTGAGGTGCTCAAGGCCTGCGCGGCCAACATTGATGACCTGCGCAAGAGCCTGACCACCTTCATCAAGGAAAACACCCCGACCGTCAGCGGTGCCGAAGAAGTGGACACCCAACCCACCTTGGGTTTCCAGCGGGTGATCCAGCGGGCGATCATGCATGTGCAGTCGACCGGGTCGGGCAAGAAGGAAGTGACCGGCGCCAATGTGCTGGTGGCGATCTTTGGCGAGAAGGATTCGCACGCGGTCTACTACCTGCACCAGCAAGGCGTGACCCGGCTGGACGTGGTCAACTTCATTGCCCATGGCATCAAGAAGAGCGAGCCGCCCGAGCCCACCAAGGGCGCTGGCGAGTCGGGCAGCCATGAAGCCGAGAAGGAAGAATCGTCTGAATCGACCAAAGGCTCGCCGCTTGATCAGTTCACCCAGAATCTGAACCAGCTGGCCAAGGACGGCAAGATCGATCCTTTGATCGGGCGTGACAGCGAGGTCGAGCGGGTCATCCAGATCCTCTGTCGCCGGCGCAAGAACAACCCGCTGCTGGTGGGGGAAGCCGGTGTGGGCAAGACCGCGATCGCGGAGGGCCTGGCCTGGCGCATCACCCAGGGCGACGTGCCCGAGGTGCTGGCCGCTGCCACGGTCTACTCGCTGGACATGGGCGCCTTGCTGGCCGGCACCAAGTACCGGGGTGATTTTGAGCAGCGCCTGAAGGGTGTGCTCAAGCAATTGAAGGACCAACCGAGCGCGGTGCTGTTCATCGACGAGATCCACACCCTGATCGGCGCCGGCGCGGCGTCCGGGGGCACGCTGGATGCCAGCAACCTGCTCAAGCCGGCCTTGAGCAACGGCGCGATGAAGTGCATAGGCGCCACCACCTTCACCGAGTACCGCGGCATCTTCGAGAAGGACGCCGCCCTGTCGCGCCGCTTCCAGAAAGTGGATGTGGTCGAGCCTTCGGTCGAGCAGACGGTGGAGATCCTGAAGGGCCTCAAATCGCGCTTCGAGGACCACCACAACGTCAAGTACGCCCTCGGCGCGCTGCAGGCGGCGGCCGAGTTGTCGGCCAAGTTCATCAATGACCGGCACCTGCCGGACAAGGCCATCGACGTGATCGACGAGGCCGGTGCGGCCCAGCGCATCCTGCCCAAGAACAAGCAGAAGAAGACCATCACCCGCAACGAGGTGGAAGAGATCGTTGCCAAGATCGCGCGCATCCCGCCGGCATCGGTGTCCAACGACGACCGGGGCAAGCTCAAGAGCCTGGACCGCGATCTGAAGAGCGTGGTCTTCGGGCAGGAGCCGGCCATCGACGCGCTGGCAGCGGCGATCAAGATGGCCCGGTCCGGCCTGGGCAAGGGCGACAAGCCCATCGGCTCTTTCCTTTTCAGCGGCCCTACCGGCGTGGGCAAGACCGAGGTGGCCAAGCAGCTGGCCTACATCCTGGGCATCGAGCTGATCCGCTTCGACATGTCGGAGTACATGGAGCGGCACGCCGTCAGCCGCCTGATCGGCGCGCCGCCGGGCTATGTGGGTTTCGACCAGGGCGGCCTGTTGACCGAGGCGGTGACCAAGAAGCCGCATTGCGTGCTGCTGCTAGACGAGATCGAGAAGGCCCACCCGGATGTCTACAACGTGCTGCTGCAGGTGATGGACCACGGGTCGCTGACCGACAACAACGGGCGCAAGGCCGACTTCCGCAATGTGATCATCATCATGACCACGAATGCGGGTGCCGAGACCATGAACAAGTCGACCATCGGCTTCACCAACGCGCGTGAGCAGGGCGACGAGATGGCCGACATCAAGCGCATGTTCACGCCCGAGTTCCGTAACCGGCTGGATGCGATGGTCAGCTTCCGCGCACTGGACGAGTCGATCATCCTGCGCGTGGTCGACAAGTTCCTGCTCCAGCTCGAGAGCCAGCTGTCCGAGAAGAAGGTCGAGGTCACCTTCACCGATACCTTGCGCAAGCACCTGGCCAAGAAGGGCTTCGATCCGCTGATGGGCGCGCGGCCGATGCAGCGCCTGATCCAGGACACGATACGCCGGGCCCTGGCCGACGAGTTGCTGTTCGGGCGCCTGGTGGACGGCGGTCGGCTGACGGTGGATGTGGACGACAAGGAGCAGGTGCAGCTCGACATCCAGCCGCCCAAGAAGAGCGACAAGGCCAAGACCGAGCCGACCCCGGCCTGATCGCAAGGCGGCGGGCGGGCGGCTCAGGCCGTCTCGAAGGCCGCCGGGTCTTGTTGAAAATAGCGCGCCAGCAGCCCGTACCAAGCGGGATGCCTGGCGCGCAGTTCATGGGGCAGCACGAAAAAGGTCTCGACCGAGACCGCAAAGAATTCGTCGATGCCGGTGGCGCCATAGGGGTCGATCAGGGTGTCTCGGCCTTGATCCAGTTCGGCATTGAACTGCGCGAAGTCGGCATGCATCACCGCCAGCCATTCGTCGCGTGCCGCCGCGTCTTGCAGCGGTGGCACGCCGTCAGACTGGCCGTCGCCCATGTCCAGCACATGGGCAAACTCATGGATCACCACGTTGTAGGCCGAGTCCGCATCGGCTTCGGCTAGGCTGGCGTCGAACCACGACAGCATCACCGGCCCGCCCGCCATCGCCTCGCCCGACAGCAGCTCGTCGTACTGGTGCACCACGCCGTCCTCGTCGGTCACTTCGCGCCGCGCCAGCACCTCGTCCGGGTGCACCACGATGCCGACGAACTGACGGTAGGGCTGCAGCCCGAAGCGCAAGACCGGCAGGCAGGCCTGGGCCGCGATGCAGACCGCCATGGCATCGTCGATCTCGAGCCCACCGGCGCCGGTGAATTCCTTTTCGGCCAGAAACAGGCTGCTCAGGCGCCGCAGCTCGCGCAGGTCGTGGTCTGGCCAGCGGCTCAAAAAGGGCAGGCGCGCCAGGGTCAGTTGCCACAGTGCCTCGGGGATCGCCCGGCGCGCCAGGGTTCTGGCCTCGCGCAGCGATTGCCAGCGCCGCAGCAGCGCCTTCATGCCGCTGCCAGGTCCAGCCGGGACAGGCCCTGTGCGGTCAATCGCAGGGCCAGTGCCCGGGGCGGGCGGGTGTCCAGGTCCCAGTCGCCCAGCACATGGCGGGTGCGCCCACCGGGCAGGGGGTGGCTGGCGGGGCGGTGGGTGTGGCCGTGGATCAAGGCGGGCGCTGGGGCCGGGTCCAGCCAGGCCGCAGCGGCGCTGTCGTCGACGTCGCTCCAGTTGGCCGGCCCCTGATCGGTCTGGTGGAGGGCACTGGCCTCGCGCATGGCGCGCGCCTGTTGCAGGCGCAGCGCCAGCGGCTGGGCCAGAAAGTGCTGCTGCCAGGCCGGCGACCGCACCTGCTGGCGAAAGATCTGGTAGGCCGTGTCGGACAGGCAGAGTGCGTCACCATGGCTGAGCAACCAGCGTTGCCCGAAGGCGCTCAGCAGGGTTGGGTCAGCCAGCCGATGCATGCCGGCCGCAGCCAGCAGCGTATCGCCCACCAGAAAATCGCGGTTGCCCGGCATGAAGGCCAGCCAGCGGCGACGACCCGCGCCTTGCAGCACCTGCAGGCAGCGGGCCTCGAAGTCTTGGGCCAGCGCGTCGTCGCCGACCCACACCTCGAACAGGTCGCCCAGCATCAGCACCGCGTCGGCCGGGGTGGTCTCGAGGTGGTGCTGCCAGGCGTCGAAGGTGCGTGGCATGGCGGCCTGCAGGTGCAGGTCCGACAGCAGGTCGATGCAGCGCCAGCCTGCATCGGCGCGCAAATGGGCCGCCGCCGGGTTGCTGGGCATGGCCTGCGGGCCTCTCGGGGCTCAGCTGACTTCGACCGCCTTCAGGATCAACACATCTTCGGTGGGCACATCGCCATGGCCGCCACGGTTGCCGGTGGCCACGCCTTCGATCTTGTCGACCACGTCCATGCCTTCGACCACCTTGCCGAAGACCGCATAGCCCCAGCCCTGCGGGCTTTCGCTGGTGTGGTTCAGGAAGGTGTTGTCGGTGCCGTTGATGAAGAACTGCGCGGTCGCCGAGTGCGGCGCGCTGGTGCGGGCCATGGCCAGCGTGTAGCGCTCATTCTTGAGCCCGTTGTTGGCCTCGTTGCGGATTTCACCCTGGGTCGACTTCTGCTTCATGCCGGGGGCGAAACCGCCGCCCTGGACCATGAAGCCCTTGATCACGCGGTGGAACACCGTGCCGTCGTAGTGGCCGCTGTTGACATAGCTCAAGAAGTTGGCCACCGACAGCGGGGCCTTGGCATCGTCCAGCTCGATACGCAGGTCGCCGGCGCTGGTGGTCATTTGCACGTACTTGCTCATTTGCTTTCCTTCAGTAGGGTGGCTTGCTTGATGGTGATGGCTTGCAGGGGAACGTTCTGGTGGCCGCCTTTGTTGCCCACCGGCATGGCCTTGATGCGATCGACCACGTCCATGCCTTCAAGTACCTGGCCGAAGACCGCATAGCCGTTGCCGTCCGGCGCGTTGGCGGCGTCCAGGCGCAGGTTGTCGCTGACGTTGATGAAGAACTGCGCGGTGGCCGAATCAGGCACCTGGGTGCGTGCCATGGCCACGCTGCCACGCACATTGGACCGGCCATTCTTGGACTCGAGCGGGATGGGCGGACGGCTGGGTTTTTCTTGCAGGTCGGGGCCCATGCCGCCGCCCTGGATCATGAAGCCGTCGATCACCCGGTGGAAGACGGTGCCGCTGTAGTGACCGGCCTGCACGTACTGCAGAAAATTGGCCACGGTCTTGGGCGATTTCTCGGCATCCAGTTGCAACACGATGTCACCCGCAGAAGTGGACAGTTTCACTTTCTGGGCCCAGGCAGCGGGGGCGGCGCACAGGGTGGCGGCCAGCAGCAGCGCTGGCCAGCGGGAATGGCTTGCAAGTTTGATCATGGCGGACTCGAAGTTGGAAGAGGGCTGAACAGGCGGCAGGTTGGGGTCGGGACGGGTGGGCGGCATCAGCGTGCCAGCAGCAGTTCGCGGGCCAGGCGCAGCTTGGCAAGCAGCGTGCTGCTGGGGGCGGCTGGCGCGGCCGGGGCGGCAGCCTGGTAGGCCTGCTGTGCCAGCTGGATGTAGATGTCGCCCAGGTTCTCGTGTGCGGTGCGGTAGCGCGGGTCCAGCCGCAGCGCAGATTCGAGCAGCGCGCGCGCCTGGTCCAGCTTGCCGGCGCGGGCGTTCAGCACCGCCAGGTTGTTGTAGGGCTCGGGCATCTCGGGGAAATCCTGGGTCAGCCGCTCCAGCCATTGGGCCGCTTGGTCGGCCTGGCCGGTCTCGGCCAGGATCACCGCCTTCAGGAAGCGCAGGCCGGGATCACCGGGCAGGGCCTGCAGGCCCTGATCCAGCCTGGTCTGCGCAGCGCCGATCTCGCCGCGGCGGAACTGCTGCTCGATCTGCTTCAAGGTCTGGCTGTCGTCGACCGCGCTGTGCGCGCGCAGCGGCGCCAGACAGGCCAAGGCCGCCAGCAGCGGGCCAGCCCAGAGCCAACCCGGCCGGCGCGGACGGCGCAGGCGGGCAGAGGCGAATCCGGTGGACCGGCGGTGAAGGAGGCGCAGACGCAAGGCGGGTGCCGTAGGGCAGTCAAAGGGGTGGGCCAAGCGGCACCGCCGCTATACTGATTTGATTGTATAGAGCCCTCATTGCAGGCCCCGCGCCCTGCGGGAAACCCTGCCACAGGCAGCCTCCGCTTGCTGCTTGAATGCCCCTCTGACCTGATCGGCTGTGCCAGCCTTGGCCGGCCTCGGCAATGCCCATGACACTGCGCCTTTTCAATACGCTGACCCGCCGCCTGGAAGCCTTCACCCCGATCGATCCGGGACAGGTGCGCATGTATGTCTGCGGCATGACCATCTACGACCTGTGCCACATGGGGCATGCGCGGATGATGATGGCCTTCGACGTGGTCTATCGCTGGCTCAGCGCCAGCGGCTACCGGGTCATCTACGTGCGCAACATCACCGATATCGAAGACAAGATCATCAAGCGGGCGGTCGAGCGCGGCATCACCATCCGGGCCCTCACCGACGAGATGATCGCCGCGATGCGCCAGGACCTGGCCGCCATCGGCACCGTGGCGCCCACGCACGAGCCGCGCGCCACCGACTACGTGCCGCAGATGCTGCACATGATCGGCACCCTGGAGCGCAAGGGCCTGGCCTACCGGGCCGGCGGCGGGCGCGCGGGCGGCGACGTGAACTTTGCGGTGCGCAAGTTCGAGGGCTACGGCAAGCTGTCGGGCAAGAGCATCGACGACCTGCGCGCCGGCGAGCGGGTGGCGGTGGACGACGGCAAGGACGACCCGCTGGATTTCGTGCTGTGGAAGGCCGCCAAGCCCGACGAGCCGGTCGATGCGACCTTCGAGGGCGGCGTCTACGGGCCCGGCCGCCCGGGCTGGCATATCGAATGCTCGGCCATGAGCTGCGCGCTGCTGGGCGAGCGCTTCGACATCCACGGCGGTGGCATGGATCTGCAGTTTCCGCACCACGAGAACGAAATCGCGCAGAGCGAAGGCGCGCTGGGCCACCCCTTTGTCAACGTCTGGTTGCACAACGGCTTTCTCAACATCGACAACGAGAAGATGTCCAAGAGCCTGGGCAACTTCTTCACCATCCGTGACGTGCTGCAGAAGTTTGACGGCGAGACCCTGCGCTTTTTTATGCTGCGCACCCATTACCGCAGCCCCTTCAATTTCAGCGACACGCTGCTGGAAGACGCGCGCAGCGCCTTGCGCCGCCTCTACACCGCGCTGGACGGCATAGATTTACCCAGCGTCGGCGCCGCTTCGACCATCGACTGGGCCCAGGCCCAGGTGGCCGCCTTCAAGGCTGCGATGGACGAGGACTTCAACACCCCGGGTGCACTGGCGGTGCTGTTTGAGCTGGCCAATGAGTGCAACCGCAGCCGATCGGTCGAGACCGCCCTGCGCTTGCGCGCGCTGGCGGGCATCTTGGGGCTGTTGCAGCAGGCACCGCGCAGCTATCTGCAGGCCGGCAGCGGCCTGGATGAAGCCACGATCCAGGGCCTGATCGGGGCCCGGGCCGACGCCAAGCGGGCGCGGGACTTTACCGAGGCCGACCGGATTCGCCAGCAACTGGCGGCCCAGGGCATCGAATTGAAGGATTCGGCCCAGGGCACCACCTGGGTCAAGGCTTGAGCGTGGTCCAGCCCGCAACGCCTGCCGCAGCGCCGCCGGGCACCGAGCCGGCGGGTGCGCTGCCGCTGGCCGCCGGCCTGGTCAGCGTCACCCCGCCCTATTGGGACGACGCCTGTCGCCACCTGGCCAAGCGCGACCGGGTGATGAAAAAGCTGATCCCGAAGTTCGGCGAGGCCCGCTTGCAAAGCCGGAGCGATGCCTTCACCACCCTGGCCCGGTCCATCGTCGGGCAGCAGATTTCAGTGAAAGCCGCGCAGTCGGTATGGAACCGCTTTGTCGCCCTGGTGGGTGAACCGTCGGTCAGCATGCGCCCGGGCGCGGTGCTGGCACATGACACTGCGGCGCTGCGCAGTGCCGGCCTGTCGGTGCGCAAGGCGGAATACCTGGCCGACCTGGCGCGCCATTTCGATGCCGGCGCGGTGCATGTGCAGCAGTGGCAGCAGATGGATGACGAAGCCATCATCGACGAACTGGTGGCCATCCGCGGCATCGGCCGCTGGACTGCCGAGATGTTCCTGATCTTCCACCTGATGCGGCCGAACGTGCTGCCGCTGGACGATCTGGGGCTGATCAAGGGCATCAGCCAGGGTTATTTCAGCGGCGAGCCGGTCTCGCGGGCCGAGGCCCGCGAACTGGGCGACGCCTGGGCGCCCTACCGGTCGGTGGCCACCTGGTACATCTGGCGCAGCCTGGACCCGCTGCCGGTAGACTACTGAGCGGCAAGCCCCCCCGACGGGCCAGCGCCTACCGGCCACCGCACCCCCCACCGGTGCCGGGTTTCAGGCAGGCACCGATCCACCCCAACCGATCCGGCGGATGAGCAAACGACATTTCCTCGACTTCGAGCAACCGATTGCCGAACTCGAATCCAAGATCGAAGAGCTGCGTTTCGTGCAGTCTGAATCGGCCGTCGACATCTCCGACGAGATCGGCCGGCTCGACAAGAAGAGCCAGCAGCTCGCCAAGGACATCTACTCGAACCTGACGCCCTGGCAGGTGACGCAGATCGCGCGCCACCCGCAGCGGCCCTACACCCTCGACTATGTCAACGAGATGTTCACCGAATGGCAGGAGCTGCACGGTGACCGGGCCTTTGCCGACGATGCATCGATCGTCGGCGGGTTGGCCCGCTTCAATGGCCAGGCCTGCATGGTGATCGGCCAGCAGAAGGGCCGCGACACCAAGGAACGCGGGCTGCGCAACTTCGGCATGTCGCGCCCCGAGGGCTACCGCAAGGCCCTGCGCCTGATGAAGCTGGCCGAGAAGTTCGGCCTGCCGGTGTTCACCTTCGTCGACACCCCCGGCGCCTACCCCGGCATCGGCGCCGAGGAACGCGGCCAGTCGGAGGCGATCGGCCGCAACATCTTCGAGATGTGCCAGCTCGAGGTGCCGATCATCGTCACCATCATCGGCGAGGGCGGCTCGGGCGGGGCGCTGGCCATCAGCGTGGGCGACCAGGTGCTGATGCTGCAGTTCTCGGTGTATTCGGTGATCTCGCCCGAGGGCTGTGCGTCGATCCTCTGGAAGACCTCCGAGCGCGCCAGCGACGCCGCCGAGGCCCTGGGCATCACCGCGCACCGCCTGAAGGCGCTGGGTCTGATCGACAAGGTCGTCAGCGAGCCGGTGGGCGGCGCCCACCGCGACACCAAGCAGATGGCCTCGCAGCTCAAGCGGGCCCTGGTCGATGCACTGCGCCAGGTGGCCGACCTCAAGCCCAAGGAACTGCTGCAGCGCCGCTACGAGCGCCTGCAGTCCTACGGCCGCTACGCCGACACCAAGGACCGCTGAGCGCCGGCATGGCCGCCGAGCCCGGCGCCACGGTGGCCGTGGCCTTTAGCGGCGGGCGCGATTCGCTGGCCCTGCTGCATGCCACCTGCCGGGCGGCGGCGGACAGTGGCCTGCAGGTGGTGGCCCTGCATGTGCACCATGGGCTGCTGCCCGAGGCCGATGGCTGGGTGCGCCAGGCGCAGCAGCTGTGCCGGCGCTGGCGCCAGCGCGGCTGGCCGGTAAGCCTGCGCTGGGGCCGGCTGGACGGTGCGCCGGCGCCGGGCCAGAGTGGCGAGGCCTGGGCCCGCAGCGGCCGCTACGCGCTGCTGGCCCGCCTGGCCGAGGACGCCGGCGCCGGCCTGGTGCTGCTGGCCCAGCACCGCCGCGACCAGGCCGAGACGGTGCTCTTGCAGGCCTTGCGCGGCGGCGGCCCGGCCGGCCTGTCGGCGATGCCGCTGCAGGCCCAGCGCCAGGGTCTGGTCTGGGCCCGGCCCTGGCTGGCGCAGCCGCGCGAGGCGATCGAGACCTATGTACGCCGCCACCGGCTCAAGCCGCTGGAGGACCCGTCCAACCTCGATCCGCGCTGGGCCCGCAACCGGCTGCGCCTGCAGGTCTGGCCGGCCTTGCAGGCGGCCTTTCCGGACGCCGAATCGGCCCTGGCCAGCGCAGCGCAGCGCGCCCAGGAGGCACAGGCGGCGCTGGCCGAACTGGCGGCAACCGACCTGGCTTCTTTGGTGGATGCGCAGGGCGGCCTGCAGGTGGCCGGCTGGCGCCGATTGTCGGCTGCGCGCCAGGCCAATGCCTTGCGCGCCTGGTGGGCCGCGCAGGCCGGACGGGGGGCGCCTTCGGCGCTGGTGCAACGCCTGCTGGCCGAGGTGCCCGCGCGCGGCAGCGCACGCTGGCCGGCCGGCGAAGGCCAGGTTTGCCACCTGTACCGCGGCCACCTGCGACGGCTTGCCCGGCCTGACTTGGCCATGGTGGCCGCGCCCACGGCCTGCACGCTGGACCTGTCTCGGCCGGGCTGCCACCGGCTGCCGGCCTGGGGCGGGGCCATCGAGGTGCGCGCCTGCCCGGCGGGGCCGGGGGTGCCCTTGAATCTGCTGCAGCAGGTGAGCGTGCAGGCCCGCTGCGGCGGCGAGCGCTTCCAGGCGCGGCCCGGTGCCCTGCCGCGCAGCCTGAAGCTGCAGTTCCAGGCTGCGGCGGTGCCGGTGGCGGGCCGCCAGGGCCCCTTGCTGTGGGCAGACGGCCGCTTGCTGTTCGTGCCGGGCCTGGGCCCGGATGCCCGCTGCCTGGCCACGGACGGCGCGGCGCGGGCGCAGTTGATCTGGTGGCCTGATGCCGGCCCGTCAGGCCAGCTTCAGCCCGGCGGCTAAAATCTAAGGTTTTCTCCGGCTGCGGCGGCGCTGCGGCACCTTACCTGACCCCACACCGATCCCCACCATGGCCTTGATCGTTCACAAATACGGCGGCACGTCGATGGGCTCGCCCGAGCGCATCCGCCAGGTCGCCAAGCGGGTGGCCAAATGGGCCCGTGCCGGCCACCAGATGGTGGTGGTGCCCTCGGCGATGAGCGGCGAGACCAACCGCCTGCTTGGCCTGGCCAAGGAGGTCAACCCGGCCCAACACGGCCCGTCGGCGATGCGCGAGCTCGACATGATCGCGGCCACCGGCGAGCAGGTGTCGGTGGGCCTGCTGGCGCTGGCCCTGCAGGCCGAAGGCATGCCGGCGGTCAGCTACGCCGGCTGGCAGGTGCCGGTGAAGACGAATTCCAGCTATACCAAGGCCCGCATCGAGCATATCGACGATGCCCGCGTGCGTGCCGACCTGGCCGCCGGCAAGGTGGTGGTGATCACCGGCTTCCAGGGCATCGACGAGGGTGGCTCGATCACCACGCTGGGCCGCGGCGGCTCCGACACCTCGGCGGTGGCGGTGGCCGCGGCCCTGGGTGCGGCCGAATGCCTGATCTACACCGATGTGGACGGGGTCTACACCACCGACCCGCGGGTGGTGCCCGAGGCGCGGCGCATGCACACCATCAGCTTCGAGGAGATGCTGGAGATGGCCAGCCTGGGCAGCAAGGTGCTGCAGATCCGCTCGGTCGAGTTTGCCGGCAAGTACCGGGTGCCGCTGCGGGTGCTGTCCAGCTTCACGCCCTGGGACATCGACATCCACGAGGAAGCCAAGTCCGGCACTCTGATCACTTTCGAGGAAGACGAAAAAATGGAACAAGCAGTCGTCTCAGGCATCGCCTTCAACCGCGATGAAGCCAAGTTCACCGTGGTCGGTGTGCCCGACACGCCGGGCATCGCCTACAAGATCCTGGGCGCGGTGGCCGACGCCAACATCGATGTGGACGTGATCGTGCAGAACGTGTCGCACGACGGGCGCACCGATTTCTCGTTCACGGTGCACCGCAACGATTTCCAGCGTACCCAGGATCTGCTGAAGAACACCGTGGTGCCGCGCATCGGCGCGGTGCAGTTCACCGCCGACCCGCGCATCTGCAAGGTGTCGATCGTCGGCATCGGCATGAAGAGCCATGTAGGCGTGGCCAGCACCATGTT
>JANNZD010000232.1:0-13394 GCA_031410435.1 Betaproteobacteria bacterium
GGTCTGAGTTGCGGGCGCTGGGCTTCTTCGGTGTCGGCTTTGCCCAGGTCAACACGGTGGCCCACGGCGGCTTCAACTTCGGCACCCCCGGCGGCACCACCACGGCCGACATCAAGGTCTTGGCCGGCGGCACCCTGCGCACCGCCAACACCACCGTCGGCCAGGGCGCAGGCGGCCCGGCGGCCACCGGCACCGAAAGTGCCTTTGCCACGGTGTTGATCGACGGCCCGGGTTCGAAGTGGGTGGTGGCGCGCAACACCATCAGCAACACTGCCGCAAACATGGGCATAGGCGGCAGCGCGAGCGGCAGTGGGTCCGTCGCAGTCACCAACGGCGGCCTGTTGCGCATCGACGGCAGCGGCAGCGGCGCGCCGTTTGACGGCCTGGGCGTGGGCGCCAGTGGCAGCGGTACGCTCGTCGTCAGTGGCCTGGGGTCGCGGGTCGAGACGGTGTCGAGCCTGAACCCCTTCATCAACGTTGGCACCAACAACAGCGCGGCCAACGGCAACTTCCAGATCCTGGCCGGTGCAAGCGCCAGATCTTTGTACGGTACCGTGGGTCGAAATGGCGGCCTGGGTGAACTGGTGGTGGACGGCGGCGGCAGCCTGCTTGAGCTCAGCGGCGTCGGCGTGATCGTCCCCAACACATCGGCCCAGGGCTCGCCGGGCTTCCTGACCATCGGTCAGGCCAGCGGCACGGGCCAAGTGACGGTGAGCAATGGCGGGCGCATCCTGATCTCTGATGGTGGCCTGGACGACCGCACCGGCAGTGGCAGCCCTGGCGTGCTGCTCGGCCGCGATGCGGGCGGCGTGGGCGCCTTGACCATCAGCGGGTCGGGCTCGACGGTCGAGATCGTCTCTACCCCGCTGGCCGGTCTGGCGCCCGGCCAGGCCGACAACTTCAACCCCTTTGTCGGGGTGGGCTACGACACCCCTGCCAGCGCCCGCGGCACGCTGATGATCCAGAGCGGTGGCAAGCTGTTGATGACGGGCAATGCCTTGTCCACCCCGACCAACGGCCGCGCCACGGGCTTGAACATCGGCGGGCGCAACGGCACGGCCGGCACAGGCTCGGCCACCGTCACCGGTGCCGGCTCTGAAATCCGCCTCAGCGGCTATGACGCCTACATCGGCGTGGGCCGCACCTTGGGCAGCACCGGCACGCTGCAGGTGCTGGACCAGGCCCAGGTCTCTTCCACCAGCCTGGCCATCGGCGTGGACGCCACCGGCACGGTGACGGTTGACAACGCGCTGATCGCCCTCAGCGGCCACCGCACCGACAGCAGCGCCGTCGGCGCCGGGTCCACGGTGGGGCGCGGCGCCAACGGGGTCGGGCAGCTCAACCTGAGCCACGGTGCGCTGTTCACGATCACGCCCGATGTGCTGGCCGGTGGCATGAGCATCGGCGGCGACCAGTTCCTGGCCGGTGGCAGCGGCAGCGTGGCCTTGTCCGGCGGGTCGGCCATCCGCATCCTCGGCAATTTGTCGGGCAACGTCATTTCCATTGGCTACAACGGCAATGGCAGCGCCAGCCTGACGGGCGCCAGCAGCATCGACGTCGGTGACACCAGCAATGCCCATGTCGGGCGCTTTGCCGGCGGCGTCGGCACGCTGACCATGGATGGCGCTTCGACCCTGCGGGCCGGCCTGGTCTCCATCGGCGGCAACAGCGACACCGTGGCCGGCGGCAACGGCAGCGCCACGCTGACCGGCGCGGGCACCGAGTTGCGCTCGGCCGGCGCCAGCGGCTTCATGTCGGTGGGGCGCGGCGGCATCGGCACGCTCAGCGTCAGCAACCAGGCCAAGGTGGCCGCCATCGTGTTGAACGTCGGCCGCGCCACCGGCGGCGTTGGCACGCTGACCGTCAACAACGGCACGCTGGAGCTGGCGGGCCAGCAGACCGGTGCATCGCCGGTGGGCGCGGCATTCTCGGTGGGCAACCGGGGCGGTATCGGCACGGCGACCATCGTCAACAACAGTCGGGTGACCATCACCAACCTCGACCCCCTGGGCGCCGACCTGAATGTCGGCGGCACACCGATCAACCCGCTGGGCAACGGCGTGCTCACCGTGGCCGGCGGCTCGCAAGTGCGGCTGGTGGCCGCGCCCGGCCTGGCCCGGGCCCGCATTGGCCACGACGGCACCGGCACGGCCACTTTCAGCGGCGCCAGCCTGCTGGACGTGGGTGACGGCAAGGTGATCATCGCCGGCTTGCCCGGCTCGGTGGGCAGCTTGACGCTGAGCAGCGGCTCGGTGCTCAACGCCAGCTATGTCGGCGTGGGCAGCCTGCCCGGTGGCATCGACGGCGGCTCGGGGCGTCTGCTGGTCAATGCCAGCACCGTCAATGCCACCACGGTTGAAATCGGCCGCCACGGCCTGCTCGGCGGCCACCTCGGCGTGGTGAATGCGGCGGTGATCAACCGCGGCACCATCGCCCCGGGCAATTCACCCGGCAAGATCATCATCAACGGCAGCCTGGACAACGACCATGGCGCCATCGTGCTGGATGTCGAGGGCGATGCCGGCAGCGGCTTCACGGTGGACCAACTGGTGCTCACCGACACCAGCACCTTCAACTTCAAGACCACCGCCGTCACCTTCAACTTCCTGGGCAACACCAACCCGACCCAGTTCGCCGCCTCGGGCGGCCTGGACCTGGACAACTTCATCCAGGTGCAAGACAGCCAAGGCAACCTGGCCGGGCTGTCGGCCAAGCTGGCCAGCCAGGGCAGCAGTTGGGAGCAGGCCTTTACCGGCGGCAGCTTTGCCGCCACCTCGGCCGCCTTCAACATCAACCTGCAGCTCAATCTCGACACCACCGGCACCTTCCAGATCAGCGCCGTGCCGGTGCCCGAGCCGCAGGCCTGGGCGCTCTGGCTGGTGGGCCTGGCCGGCCTGGCTGGCCTGGCCAGGTTGGGTGCGGTGCGCCGAAGCGCACCCGCTCACTCCCCCACCAGCCCGCGCCGGATCGCGTAGACCGTCAGCTCCGAGTTGTTCTGCAGCGCCAGTTTTTCCAGCACCCGGGCGCGGTAGACGCTCACTGTCTTGGGCGACAGCGTGAGCGCCAAGGCGATGTCGGCCAGGCGTTTACCCGAGGCGATCATCACCAGGGTTTGCAGCTCGCGGTCGCTCAGCTTGTCGTGCGGGTTCTCGACCACCGGCGCGGTCAGGCTCTCGACCAGCATCTGCGCGATCTCGGGCGTCACGTATTTGCGGCCCTGGGCCACGGTGCGCACCGCGTTGACGATCAGCTGCGGCTCGCCGCCCTTGTTGACATAGCCGTGGGCGCCGGCCCGCAGCGCGCGGATGGCGTACTGGTCCTCGGGGTACATGCTGACTACCAGCACCTTGACCGCCGAGCCCTCGTCCTTGAGCACATGCAACACGTCCAGGCCGCTGCGCCCGGGCAGGTTGATGTCGAGCACCAGCACGTCGCAACGGTGGCTGCGCAGTTGGCCGCGCAACTCGCCGTAGTCACCGGCCTCGGCCACCACCTCGATGTCGGCGGCGTCGGCCAGGGTGTCGCGGATGCCGCGCCTTATCAACGCATGGTCGTCGCAGAGGATCACTTTGATCATGCGGGGATCATAGGGTGCCCCAGGCCGAGGGGTCGTGGTCCTCGTCCTGGTCAAAGTCAACGGTGTCGGCGGCGCCAGCCGATTGGCGCACCGGGATCGACAGCAACAGCACCGTGCCGCCCGAGTTGCTCGACACCTCGACCCAGCCGCCCACGGTGCCGGCGCGCTCGTGCAGGCCGCGCAGGCCAAAGCTGCGCGCCTTGGCCAGGTCCTGGCGCTGCAGGCCGCGGCCGTTGTCGCTGACCTCCAGTGACAGCACGCCCCGGCTGAGCGACAGGTCGATGGTCACGCGGCCGGCCTCTGCATGCTTGCTGATATTGGTCAGCGCCTCCTGCACGAAGCGGTAGGCCACCAGCGGCACGCCACTGGGCAGCTGCATCGCGTCCTGGTTGGTGCGGAACTGGCAAGGCAGGCCCTCGCGTTTCTCGAAGCGGCTGGCCATCCACTGCAGCGCCGCCACCAGCCCCTGCTCCAGAATGGCCGGACGCAGGTTGTGCATGATGCGCTGGCTGGCCTCGATGGCATGGTCCACCGTCTCCAGCGCCGACTGCACCCGGGCCTTGACTTCGGGCAAGGCCGAATGCCGGCCGATCCAGGCCAGGTCGAACTTGATCGCGGTCAGGCTGCCGCCCACGTCGTCATGGATCTCGCGGGCGATCGCCGCACGCTCCATCTCCACGCTGGTCTGCAGGTGTTGGGCCAACTCTGACAGGCGCTGACGGCTGGCGGCCAGCTCGCTGTCGGCCAGCCTGCGGGCCTGGCGGTCCTGGTGGGCCTCGATCGCATGCTCCACCGCCGGTGCCAGGCGGGCCAGGTTGTGCTTGAGCAGGTAGTCGGCCGCGCCGTTGCGCATGGCCGACACCGCAGTGTCCTCGCCGATCTCACCCGAGACCAGGATGAAGGGCAGGTCCTGGCCGCTGTCGCGCAACAACTGCTGGGCGCGCAGGCCGTTGAAGCCCGGCAGGTTGAAATCCGACAGGATCAAGTCCCAGCCGCCCTTGGCCAGGGCCTGGCAATAGGCGCGCTCGGTGTCGACCCGGTGCATCTCCAGGCGCAGCCCGGCGCGCTGCAGGTGCAGCAGGGCCAGTTCATGGTCGGGCACGCTGTCTTCCAGGTGCAGCACCCGCAGGGCGCGGGCGGCCGGCCGCCCGGCTGCCTGGCCTGGCCCGGCCAGCAGCGGGGCCGCAGCGGCGGCGGGGATCGGGTCAGCATCAGACATGGCGGCAGTATGGCAAAGCCTGGGCCGCCGCCGCGTTGCCGGCGCCGCACAAAGCCGGCAAATCATGCTCAAGCCGGCCCGGCCCGGGCCGAAAACCGCCCATAGCCCCTGCGATCCCACCGCGCTGAAGCCTCATCGAACACCGGAGCGACGATGTGCCCTGAAGAACCCGACATGTCGCCGACCCGGCCACCCCTGCAGTTGCTGCTGGCCGCCGACCTGCAGGACAGCCTGATGATGGCCAGCCACGACCTGGACCGCCTGCAACGCCTGCTGGGCGACGCCACTGACACGCTGCTGCTGCACTTCTATGGCGCGTCGCAGCAGATCAACCATCTGTCACTGCTGGCGGCACAGAACGCCGAACTGCCCGAGGGTGATCTGCGCCAGGCCATGGGCCACCTGAGCGGGGCGGTGACCACGCTTCAGTTCCAGGACATGGCCGCGCAGCTGATCAACCACACCCACCGCCGCTTGCGTCTGTGCGCCGACAAGCTGGCCCGCGACGTGATGGGCGACGACGAGGACGGCCCGGCGGTGATCGACGAGGCCCCGCTGAAACCCAATCCGGTGACCCAGGACGAGATGGACGCCGGCTCGATCGAGCTGTTCTGACCGCCCGGTGACTGACCGCTTCAAACCCTGATTTTCCGGAGATAAACATGCACTCAATCCTTGCCGTCGACGACTCTGCGTCCATGCGCCAGATGGTGTCCTTCACGCTCAAGAACGCCGGTTTCAATGTCGTCGAGGCGGTGGACGGACAGGACGCCTGGGAGAAGGCCGGCCAGCGCGACTTCAGCCTGGTGCTGACCGACCAGAACATGCCGCGGATGGATGGCATTTCCCTGACCCGCAAGCTGCGCGACAACCCGAAGTTCAAGACCACCCCGATCCTGATCCTGACCACCGAGTCGAGCGACCAGATGAAGCAGGCCGGCCGCGCCGCCGGTGCCACCGGCTGGCTGGTCAAGCCCTTCGACCCGGCCAAGCTGATCGAGGTGATCGGCAAGGTCATCCGCTGACCGCCGCTCGACATCCCCCGCTACCCGGAGATTGCGCCTATGGCCGATACCAACCATGAGGGCGCCAGCAACGCTGCCGGCATCGACCTCACCCAGTTCTACCAGGTGTTCTTCGAGGAGGCCGGCGAAAACCTGCAGACCATGGAGCAGATGCTGCTCGAGCTGGACGTGGCGGCTGCCGACGACGAAGAGCTCAACGCCATCTTCCGCTGCGCCCACTCGGTCAAGGGCGGCGCCGCAACCTTCGGCTTCAATGACGTGGCCGAGCTGACCCACCAGATGGAAGCCCTGCTCGACAAGCTGCGCCGCCACGAACTGGCACCCACGGTGCAGATGGTGGACGTGCTGCTGGCCGCCGGCGACGCGCTGCGCGACCTGCTGGGCCGCCACCAGGGCAGCGGTGCCGCCGCACCCGATACCCATGAGCTGCTGGACACCATCCGCTGCCTGTGTGCCGGCAAGCCGGTAGACAGCGTCGCCAGCCGGCCGGCAATGGCCGCACCGGCGCCCGCGCCGGACCCGGCCAGCGCCGCAGCGGCGGACGGCCTGCGCATGCTGGAGATGACGGTCAACCTGCAGGACGACCCCGACCTGGTCGACAGCCTGCTGGAGTTGTTCAAGGAGATCGGCGGCCTGGGCCAGATCGAGCCGCTGGACGCCGGCATGCCGGCCGACGGGGTGCGCCGCTTCAAGATCAGCACCAGCAGCAGCGACGACGACCTGCTCGACCTGTTCAGCTTCCACGTGTCGCGCGAGGCGGTACGCCTGGCCCCGCTGGGCCTGGGCTACGGTTTCCATGAGGATGCCCCGGGCGCCCCACCGCCCGCCCTGGTCGCGCCTGCGCCCGGCGCGCCCGGCTACGGCTTCTTTGCCGACGCACCGGGCGCACCCGGCAGCAGCGGCGCTGCGGCCAACACGCCGGCGGCCGCAGCCCAGCCCGGTTCGGCCGCTGCCCCGCTGCGCAGCCCAGCCAAGGCCGAGCCCAAGGCCAGCGCAGCGCTGGAGTCGGCCACCTTGCGGGTCTCGGTCGAGAAGGTCGACCAGCTGATCAACCTGGTGGGTGAACTGGTCATCACCCAGGCCATGCTGGCGCAGAACAGCAAGGGCCTGGACGCCGGCCTTAACCAGCAGATGAGCGCCGGCCTGGCCGACCTGGAACGTAACACCCGCGACCTGCAGGAAGCGGTGATGTCGATCCGCATGATCCCGATGTCGATGGTCTTCAACCGCTTCCCGCGCATGCTGCGCGACCTGGCCGCCAAGCTGGGCAAGAAGGTCGAGCTGGTCACCCTGGGCGAAAGCACTGAGCTGGACAAGGGCATGGTCGAGAAGATCACCGACCCGCTCACCCACCTGGTGCGCAACAGCTGCGACCACGGCATCGAGCTGCCGGCTGAACGCCTGGCCCGCGGCAAGCCCGAACAAGGCACGCTGACCCTGGTGGCCAGCCACCAGGGCGGCAGCATCGTGATCGAGGTGCGCGACGACGGCAAGGGCCTGAACCGCAACAAACTGATCCAGAAGGCCCGCGAGAAGGGCATCGATGCGCCCGACTCGATGAGCGACAACGAGGTCTGGAACCTGATCTTCGCGCCCGGTTTCTCCACCGCCGAGGTGGTCACCGATGTGTCGGGCCGCGGTGTGGGCATGGACGTGGTCAAGAAGAACATCACCGCGCTGGGCGGCAGCGTGGACATCGATTCGGCCGAGGGCTACGGCATGAGCGTCAAGGTGCGCCTGCCGCTCACCCTGGCCATCATGGACGGCATGAGCGTGGGCGTGGCCGACGAGTGCTACATCCTGCCGCTGCAGTCGGTGGTCGAGTCATTCCAGATCAAGCCCGGCATGCTCAAGAGCATCGGCGGCAGCGGCCGAGTGGTGGCGGTGCGCGGTGAATACATGCCAGTGATCGAGCTGGATCGGGTGTTCGCGGTGCCGCGCAGCGACCCCACCGCCGGCAGCAACATCATGGTGGTGGTCGAGGCCGACAGCACCCGAGTAGCCCTGTTGGTAGACGAATTGCTCGGCCAGCAGCAGGTGGTGGTGAAGAACCTCGAGGCCAACTACCGCAAGGTGCCCGATGTGTCGGGCGCCACCATCATGGGCGACGGCCGCGTCGCCCTGATCCTGGACGTGGGCACCCTGGTGCGCCGCAGCCGGCATTGAGCCTCGGCAAACAGGTCAATCCCAGAACCCCTCCGGAGCCCCACGTGATAGCCCTGATCCGCCAGTTCACCATCCGCACCCGCATGCTGGGCGCCATCGCGCTGGTGGTGTTGCTGCTTTCCATGATCGGCGGCACGGGCCTGTGGGCCCTCGCCAGCGTGAGCAACGCTGCCGCAAGGTTCATCGGCAGCACCCATGCCCAGGTGGTGATCCTGGCCGAACTGGCCACGGCCCTGGGCAATGTGCGCCGCTTCGAGAAGGACATGCTGATCAATCTGGACGACGCCGCCCAGCAGCGGGCCTACCAGGCCAAGTGGCAGGCGAGCGTCGACCGGGTGATAGACCGCGCGCAGCGCTGCGCCGCCACCGGCTCCCAGGCCGACATCGAAGCAGCGGCTTTGCTCGAGCGCCAGGTCAAGGCCTACGCCGAGCAGGCCTCAGCGGTATTCAAGGGCATGGCAGCCGGCAGCCTGATGGACGTGGCCTCGGCCAACAAAGCCATCGGGCCGGCCAAAAAGCTCATCTATGACGCCGAGCAGCAACTCAGCCGGCTCGAGGCGATACAGCAGAAGGAAACCCGCGAGGCCAGCGTCCAACAACTGCAAACCGCCCGGCTGGCCTGGACGCTGCTTGCCGGCGCGCTGGCCGCCACCTTGTTGCTGGTGGTACCGCTGACCCTGGCCAATATGGCCTCGATCTGCCGGCCGCTCGACCAGGCCCGCCTGCTGGCCGAGCGCATTGCCACCGGTGACCTGTCCAGCACCGTGCGCGACACGGGCGCCGACGAGCCCGCCCGCCTGCTCGCCGCGCTTGAGCGGATGCAGGCCTCGCTGCGCGAGATCGTCGGCAAGGTGCGTGGCTCGGCCGAATCGATCCAGCTGGCCAGCGCCGAAGTCGCCTTGGGCAATGCCGACCTGAGCCAACGTACCGAGCAGGCGGCCAGCAACCTGCAGCAGACCGCCGGCTCGCTCGACCAGCTCACCGGCCATGTCAGGCAGAGCGCCGAAGCCGCAGTGCAGGCCGAGCGGCTGGCCGCCAGCGCGTCGGTCGTGGCCCAGCGCGGCGGCGAGGTGGTGCGCCGGGTGGTGAACACCATGGGCGAGATCAATCAGTCCTCGCGCCGCATCGCCGACATCGTCGGGACCATCGACAGCATCGCCTTCCAGACCAATATCCTGGCCCTCAATGCGGCCGTCGAAGCGGCCCGGGCCGGTGAGCAGGGCCGTGGCTTTGCGGTGGTGGCCAGCGAGGTGCGCAGCCTGGCCCAGCGCAGTGCCGAAGCCGCGCGCGAGATCAAGGGGCTGATCGGCAGCAGCGTCGACAAGGTCGAGGCCGGGGCCCGCCTGGTGCAAGGCGCCGGCCAAACCATGGACGAGATCGTGGCCAGCGTGCGGCGCGTATCGGACGTGATAGGCGAGATCACCGCAGCGGCCGGCGAGCAGAGCGGCGGCATCGGCCAGGTCAATGGCGCGATCCGGCAGCTCGACCAGATGACCCAGCAGAACGCAGCCCTGGTCGAGCAGAGCGCGGCGGCCGCCGAGAGCCTGCGCGAGCAGGCCCAGCGCATGAACCAGGTGGTCGGCCAGTTCCAGCTCGGGGCCCGGCAAACCGATGTCGCCTGACCTCCCCCATCCCGGTGCTGCAGGGCAGATGCCCTTGCGATCCGACCCGCCGGCCCCGGCCGACACCCTTCATATCCAGGAGCACGACCATGAACCCCAGCGCCCTCACCCCTGACACAACCGGCCGCCGCCTCGGCCCAATGGCCATCGCCCTGGCCACCGCCCTGGTCCTGGCGGGCGCCGCCGCCCGTGCCAAGGAGGGCAATGCCAACAAGGAAGATGCGCTGTCGGCGGTCAAGAAGGGCGTGGCCTTCATCAAGGCCAACGGCAAGGACAAGGGCTATGCCGAAGTCAGCAACAAGCAGGGCCAGTTCAACGACCGCGACCTCTACCTGGTGGTCTATGGACTGGACGGCACGGTCCGCGCGCATGGCGCCAACGACAAGATGGTCGGCAAGAACCTGATCGAGCTCAAGGACGTGGACGGCAAGGCCTTCGTCAAGGAACGCGTCGACCTGGCCCAGGCCAAGGGCAGCTTCTGGCAGGACTACAAGTTCACCAACCCGGTGAGCAAGAAGGTAGAACCCAAGCAGATGTACTGCGAAAAGCTAGACGACGCCGTGGTCTGCGGCGGCATCTACAAGTAATGCTCAGGCGGCCAGCCGCCCGACCTGGATGGCCATTGGCGCACTGCGCGCCTGGGAGATCACCTTGAAACTTGGCACCAAACTCATTCTCGCGCCCCTGCTGACCGGCCTGATCGCGCTGGCCGGCGGCGGACTGAATGCCTGGCTCATGAACCGGGACGCGGCGCGCAACGCCCAGGCCTTCCATGATGATCTGGTGCATCTGCGCGCAGTCACCAGTGCCCAGGCCCAGGTCGGCCATATCCATGCCGGTGTCTACCGCACCGTGGCGCTGATCGCCTCGCTCGACGACAAGGCCGTCAAGGCCTACCGCGCCGACCTGCCCAAGCAGGTGGACCAGGTGACACAGGCGCTCAAGGCCATGGCCACCAGCCAGCCCGAGGGCAGCCGCCTGGCGGCCAGCGCTGCGCGCATCCAGGCCGACCTGGCCAAATACGCCAAGCAGGCCGACAGCGCGGTCGACATGGCCTCGGTCGACCCCAACACCGGCGTGGCGGCGATGCAGAACGCCGACACCAGTTTCAAGTCGGCCAGCCAGGGCCTGGCCGACATCGTTGCGGCGATCGACAGCGCCGCCTCGGCCGCGGCCGAGGCATCCCAGGGCCAGGCCCGGCAAAACACCGCGCTGCTGATGCTGGGCAGCGCCCTGGCCACCCTGGCCACCCTGGCCGCGTGCGCGGTGGTGCTGCGCCGGGTGATGCGCTCGCTGCTGCAGGCCGGCGGCGTGGCCACCGCCGTGGCCGGCGGCGACCTCAGCCGGGTCGAGCCCAGCCCACGCAATGACGAGATCGGCGAACTGCAGCGCGCGCTGTCCAGCATGGTGACCCAGTTGCGCGCATCGATGCAGACCGTGCAGGGCACCGCCCATTCGCTGGCCGGCGCTGGCGCCGAGATCGCTACCGGCAACCTCGACCTGTCCAGGCGCACCGAGCAGACCGCCAGCCAACTGCAGCAGGCCGCCGGCTTGTTGAGCCAGCTCAGCCACACGGTGGGCAACAGTGCCGACAACGCCCAGCAGGCCAGCAGCCTGGCCCAGACCGCCGCCCAGGTGGCCCAGCGCGGCGGCGCGGCGGTGGGCCAGGTGGTCAGCACCATGGACGACATCAACCAGGCCTCGCGCCGCATCGCCGACATTGTCGGCACCATCGACGCGATCGCCTTCCAGACCAATATCCTGGCCCTGAATGCTGCGGTGGAGGCTGCCCGCGCCGGCGAGCAGGGCCGTGGCTTTGCGGTGGTGGCCGCCGAGGTGCGCAGCCTGGCGCAGCGCTCGGCCGCCGCGGCACGCGAGATCAAGGGCTTGATCGCCAACAGCGTCGAGCAGGTCCACGCCGGCACCCGCCAGGTGCGCGAGGCCGGCGCCACCATGACCGAGATCGTGGCCAGCGTGCAGCGGGTCGAAGCCATGATCGGCGAGATCACCGCGGCCTCCGGCCGCCAGCGCGACGACATCGGCCAGGTCAGCCAGGCGGTGGGCAACCTCGACCACATGACCCAGCAGAACGCTGCGCTGGTGGAGCAGAGCGCTGCCGCCGCCGAGCAGTTGCGCGACCAGGCCCGATCGCTCACCGACCTGGTGCAGCGCTTCGCGATCAGTGGCTGACAAGAACTCCCGACTACGCCGGTCCTGCCCAGCGCCGATATGCAGTCAAGCGCATACCGCCACCTCCCTACCTATCGAACCCCCGGAGCAATGCCCATGGCCACCTTCACCGAAGCCGCCCCCGCCAGCCAACAGGATTCGCGCCACGGCGCGCCAGCCGCTGCGGCACATGCCCTCGACGCCGCGGCCGGCCGTTCGGTCGCGGCGCGGGCGCCCAACGGTGAATACCTGACCTTCAGGCTGGGCGAGGAGGAATACGGCATCGACATCCTGCGGGTACAGGAGATCCGCTCCTATGAGCAACCCACCCGCATCGCCAATGCGCCGGGCTTTCTCAAGGGCGTGGTCAACCTGCGCGGGGTGATCGTGCCGATCATCGACCTGCGCCTGAAGCTGGGCTGCGACAGCGCCGAATACAACCACTTCACCGTGGTGATCGTGCTGAATGTGCGCGGCCGGGTGGTGGGCGCGGTGGTCGATTCGGTGTCCGACGTGATGGCCCTGGGCGGCGAGGCCATCCGCCCGGCACCCGGCATGAACGCCACCATCGACACCAGCTTCATCACCGGCATCGGCAGCGTGGCCGACCGCATGTTGATCCTGATGGACATCGAGGCCCTGATGAGCAGCAGCGACATGGGCCTGATGGACGGCCCGCTGTCCTGAGCCCCGCCCGCCCCCTTCGACCGAGCCCGAACCATGTCCCTCAAGATATCGACCCGCCTGTGGATGCCCACCCTGGTGATGGGTGGGTTGCTGGCCCTGCTGGCCGTGACTGTCAGCCTGGCCACCCAGAGCGACAACGCCCAATCCAGCGAGCGCCTGCGCGCCCAGGAAGCCAAACTCCAGGATGCGGCCCAATGGCAGGGCCTGACCGCCGCCAACGCCGCCCGCGTGGTGGCCAGCGTGCTGAGCAAGGAGCCCGAGGTCGAGGCCGCGCTCAAGCCCGAGATCGATGCCACCAGCAGCCGCATCAGCGAGATCCAGAAACGGGTCGAGGCGGCGGCCCACGCCGACGACGAAAAGGCCGCGCTGGCGCGGGTGGCCAGTGCCCGCAAGCAGTACCTGGACGCACGCGTGGCCGCCATCCAGACCAAGGCCGGGGGCGATGTGAACGCAGCCCGCAGCCTGCTGGCGGCCCAGGTGCAGCCCGCAGTGCTGTCCTACCTGGCCAGCCAGCAGGCCTATGTGGCCCTGCAACAGGCGCATTCCGACAGCACCCGCGCCGAGGCCGGCGACCGGCGCCTGAGCGTGGCCAGCGGCCTGATCGGGGTGATGGTCCTGGCCTTGCTGGGCCTGGCAGCCAGCACCTTTTTCCTGGTGCGATCGATCTGCCGGCCCCTGGGCCAGCTGGTCGACATCGCCCGGCGCATCGGCGAGGGCGACCTGGACGTGCAGGTGCCGCAGCACCGCGGCGACGAGCTCGGCGCGGTGATGGGCTCCTTGATGGGCATGCGCGACGCGCTGCGCGGCATCGTCGGCCAGGTGCGACAGTCGGCCGAATCGATCCAGGTGGCCAGTGCCGAGGTGGCCTCGGGCAACCTCGACCTGAGCCAGCGCACCGAGCAGGCCGCCAGCCACCTGCAGCAGACCGC
>JANNZD010000233.1:0-1969 GCA_031410435.1 Betaproteobacteria bacterium
GGGCGGCATGGAGGCGGCGTTGACCCCGCTGATGGAGGACATCGAGTCGCGCTTTGCCGGCATCAAGGTGTTCAGCCTGCCCAGCGTCGATCACCCGCAATGGGGCCGCCACATCGAATTGGGTGTAAAGGGCCTGGCCGACGCGACCCTGCCGGCTTTCGCGTCGCTGCTCGCGGGCTTGCGCGAGCTGGGCACGACACTTGGCCCCGAAATGGTGCGTTGATACCGCACGGATTGGGTGCAGCGCTGCGCACCATGACGGTGCAATGCCCCTGGCGTGCCCCTGACGAACCAAGCGCTGGAGCGCAACCGCCGCCGCCGCTGGGCCGGCCCGGCGGCCCCGAAACCGGGCATGGTTTCTGCTACATTCTTGTGCGCCTTGCGGGGGGAATCTCCTGTGACGGCCTGCTGCATATACCCCAACCAATCATTTTTTCAGCGCCCTGCTAGGAGATTCCTGATGGCAAAGTCCGTCGCCGACGTGTTGGCAATGGTGAAGGAAAACGAAATCAAATTCGTTGATTTCCGTTTCACCGACACCCGCGGCAAAGAACAGCACGTTTCCGTGCCCGTGTCCCATTTCGATGAAGACAAGTTCAGCGCGGGCCATGCCTTCGACGGCTCGTCGATCGCCGGCTGGAAGGGCATCGAGGCCTCGGACATGCTGTTGATGCCCGACCCCAACACCGCCAACATCGACCCGTTCTTTGAAGAGCCGACGCTGATCCTGACCTGCGATGTGATCGACCCGGCCGACCACAAGCCCTATGAGCGCGACCCGCGCTCGCTGGCCAAGCGCGCCGAGGCCTATATGAAGAGCACCGGCCTGGGCGACACCGCCTATTTCGGCCCGGAGCCCGAATTCTTCGTCTTCGACAGCGTGCGTTGGAGCAACGACATGTCGGGCTGCTTCTCCAAGATCGAGAGCGAAGAGGCCGCCTGGAATACCGGCAAGGAATACGAGCACGGCAATTCCGGCTTCCGGCCGTCGGTCAAAGGGGGCTATTTCCCGGTGCCGCCGGTCGATTCGGGCCAGGACCTGCGCTCGGAGATGTGCCTGATCCTGGAATCCCTGGGCATCCCGGTCGAGGTGCACCACCACGAGGTGGCCAATGCCGGCCAGATGGAGATCGGCACCCGTTTCTCCACCTTGATCCAGCGCGCCGATTGGGTGCAACTGCAGAAGTACGTGATCCACAACGTGGCCCATGCCTATGGCAAGACCGCCACCTTCATGCCCAAGCCCATCGTCGGCGACAACGGCAGCGGCATGCATGTGCACCAGTCGGTCTGGAAGGACGGCAAGAACCTGTTCGCCGGTGACGGCTATGCCGGCCTGAGCGATTTCGCGCTGTACTACATCGGCGGCATCATCAAGCATGCCCGCGCCTTGAACGCCATCACCAACCCTGGCACCAACAGCTACAAGCGCCTGGTGCCCGGCTTCGAGGCGCCGGTCAAGCTGGCCTACTCGGCGAAGAACCGCTCGGCGTCGATCCGCATCCCCTACGTGGCCAACCCCAAGGGCCGGCGCGTCGAAGCCCGTTTCCCCGATCCGCTGATGAACCCGTACCTGGGTTTTGCCGCGCTGCTGATGGCCGGCCTCGACGGCGTGGAGAACAAGATCCACCCGGGCGAAGCCGCCACCAAGGACCTGTACCACCTGCCGCCGGAAGAAGACAAGCTGATCCCGACCGTCTGCCACAGCCTCGACCAGGCGCTCGGCTACCTCGACGAAGACCGCGCCTTCCTGACCAAGGGCGGGGTCTTCACCGATTCGTACCTCGACGCCTACATCGACCTGAAGATGCAGGAGGTCACGCGCTTCCGCATGGCCACCCACCCGGTCGAGTTCGACATGTACGACAGCCTGTGACGGTGCGGTGCACGGGCCGGGCAACCAGCGCGTGCCCGTGCTGCCAAGCCGAAGGGACAGCGCGAGCTGTCCCTTTTTGCTTGCGCGACAATG
>JANNZD010000234.1:0-1858 GCA_031410435.1 Betaproteobacteria bacterium
ATTTCTTCCTGCAATGGCAGCCCATCGCGCCGCGTTCGGCCAAAGAGCTGGCCGAGGTCAGCGCCCGGCTTTGCCGCCTGCTGCGCGACGAGGTGATAGAGGCCCTGGAACGCAAGACCGAGGCGCTGACCGCCCTGGCCCAAGATTGGCGCGGCAGGCTCTTCCCCCAGGCCAGCGACGAGCAGTTTGCCGACGGTTACGCGCAGGCGGTCACCTTCGGCCTGCTGTTCGCGCGGGCGCGCGGCATCTCCATCGGCACCGATCTGCACAAGGTGGCCGAAGGCCTGAAGGATTCGGCCTCACTGATCGGCGCGGCGCTGCAACTGTTGACCGACAACCAGGCCACGCGCCGGGCGCTCAACACGGCGCTCAGCACGCTGGAGCGGGTGCTCGACGCAGTGGACTGGCCCAGGATCAGCAAAGGCAAGGCCGATGCCTGGCTGTACTTTTAAGAAGACGTCCTGGCCCTCTACGACAACACCCTGCGCAAGGAGACAGGCTCTTACTACACGCCGCCCGAAGTGGTGGGAACCATGGTGGCGCTGGTGTACCAGGCCTTGAAACGCCCGGGTTTCAGCCTGCCGCTGGGGCTGGCCGACGCCAGCGTGACCGTGGCTGACCCGGCCACCGGCACCGGCACCTATGTGCTGGGCGTGCTGCGCCACCTGGCCGCGCGCATCCGCGACGACGAGGGCGAAGGCGCGGTGCCGGCCGGCATCGAATCGGCCTTGAAGCGCCTGGTGGCCTTTGAGCTGCAACTGGGCCCGTTTTCCGTGGCCCAGTTGCGCCTGCTGGCCGAGGTGGTGGCCCTGACTGGCGCACTGCCCAAGGTGGCGCCGCGCATGTACGTGACCGACACCTTGAGCAATCCCTTGGATGACGGCGGCAACTTCCCCGGGTTCACGGCGGCCATTGGGGCGCGGCGCGCCAGAAGGGTGAGTACGCCCCGCTGGACGACTGGCAGCCGCGGCCCGAGTGGGGCATGGGGGCGCATGCCAAGCACCTGCGCAACCTCTTCATCTATTTCTGGCGCTGGGCCAGCCGCAAGGTCTTCGAGCCCTTCGACGGCCAGGCCGAGGGCGGCGGCCACGGCATCGTGGCCTTCATCTCGGCCGCAGGCTTCATCAGCGGCCCGGCCTTCGAGCGCATGCGTCAGCACCTGCGCGGGCTGTGCCACGAGATCTGGGTGATTGACTGCTCACCCGAAGGCCACCAGCCCGAGGTGTCGTCGCGCATCTTTCAGGGCGTGCAGCAACCGGTGTGCATCGTACTGGCGGCGCGGCACAGCGGCATGCCCAAGGCTGGGCCGGCCCAGGTGCGTTGGCGGGCCTTGCCCGATGGCCACCGCAGCGCCAAGTTCGCCGCTTTGCAAGCCTTGACGCTGAACGATGCTGGCTGGCAGGACTGCCCGACTGACGGGCGGGCGCCGTTTCTGCCGGTGTCCAGTGGGGCCTGGGCCGCCTTTCCCAGCCTGGAGAGCTTGTTTGTCTACAACGGCTCGGGTGTGCAGGCAAAGCGCGTCTGGGTCATCGCGCCAGACGCCGCGTCGCTGCGACTGCGCTGGAACCGTTTGATAGGCGCAGACGCGGACAAGAAAGAGCAGCTGTTTCACGAGACCCTTCGTGACGGCCTGCCGGCTGACCGGCATGTCGGGTCTGTCGTGCTGGAGGGTTTGCCGGGTTTTGCGGCTAAGCCCACCCCGCTTGTCAACGAAACCAGTGACTGCGAAGCGCCGATACCTTTTGGGTTCAGATCCTTCAATCGGCAATGGATCATTCCCGACGCTCGGGTCATCACGCAGCCCAACGCAAACCTATGGCAGTCGCGCTCGGCAAACCAGGTTTATTTGACAGCGCTC
>JANNZD010000235.1:0-5409 GCA_031410435.1 Betaproteobacteria bacterium
CTGGACAATCTGAATGCCTACTACGACCCCCAGCTCAAGCGCGACCGCCTGGCCGGACTGACCGGCGATGCCGGTTTCCACTTCGTGCAGATGGACGTGGAAGACCGCGCCCGGGTGCCCGCGCTGTTCAAGGCCGAGCAATTCGACCAGGTCGTGCACCTGGCCGCGCAGGCCGGCGTGCGCCACTCCCTGGTCGACCCGCTGGCCTACATCGACAGCAATGTGGTGGGCTTCACCAACATCCTGGAAGGCTGCCGCCACAACGGCGTGGGGCATCTGGTGTACGCGTCCAGCTCCAGCGTCTACGGCGGCAACACCGTGATGCCTTTCTCGGAGCAGCACAGCGTGGACCACCCGGTGAGCCTGTATGCGGCCACCAAGAAGGCCAACGAGCTGATGGCCCACACCTACAGCCATCTGTTCAAGCTGCCCACCACCGGGCTGCGCTTCTTCACCGTCTACGGGCCCTGGGGCCGGCCGGACATGGCGCTGTTCCTGTTCACCCGGGCGATCCTGGCGGGCGAACCGATCCGCATCTTCAACCATGGCCGGATGGTGCGCGACTTCACCTACATCGACGACATCGCCGAGGCGCTGGTGCGCACGCTCGACC
Organism: Betaproteobacteria bacterium; assembly: GCA_031410435.1. Lineage (GTDB taxonomy): Bacteria > Pseudomonadota > Gammaproteobacteria > Burkholderiales > Burkholderiaceae_C > Pseudaquabacterium. Next base: position 614 of record JANNZD010000235.1, read on the forward strand.
GCCCGCCTGGCGCCGACCCGGCCTATGACAATGCGCTGCCCGACCCCAGCCGCAGCGCCGCGCCCTACCGGGTGTTCAACATCGGCAACCACCAGCCGGTGCAGCTGATGGACTTCATCGAGGCGATCGAGCGCCATGCCGGCCGGCCAGCGCTGCGCCAGTTCTGCGAGATGCAGCCTGGCGATGTGCCGGCCACCCATGCCGACGTGGCAGCCCTGGCGGACTGGGTGGGCTTCCAGCCCTCGATGTCTATCGACCAGGGCGTGGGCCGCTTCGTCGCCTGGTACCGGGCCTACTTCAAGGTTTGACGCGCGGGCGGGTCTCAGGCGCCGGCGGCCTGCTGGCGCTCTACCCATTCGGTGGACAGCAGCTTGCGATCGATCTTGCCATTGGGGTTGCGCGGCAGCGGGCCGCCGACAGGCTCGATGCCTGCAGGCACCATATAAGCCGGCATGCGCTCCTTGCACAGGGCCATCAGGCCGGGCAGGTCTAGCCCGGCACTGCCCTGCGCGGGCGTGGCAATCACCTGGATCACCTGGCCCAGGGTGGCATGGTCGATGCCAAATGCCACGCACTCGCCTACCCGCTGCGAGGCATACAGGATCTCTTCGACCTCGTTGGGGCTGACCCGGTAGCCCGAGGTCTTGATCATCTCGTCGCGCCGGCCGATGAAGTACAAGAAACCTTCGGCATCGCGGCGCACGGTATCGCCAGAAAACACCGCGTATTCAGGCAACTGCAGGCCCGGATGGCGGCCCGGCAACAGGCGGTAGCGCTCGGCGGTCTTCTCGGCATCGTTCCAGTAGCCCTGGCCCACCAGCGGGCCGCGGTGCACCAGTTCACCGGCTTCGTCGGCAGCGCATTCCGACCCGTCGGGCCGCAGCACCAGGATCTCGGCATTGGGGATGGCCTTGCCGATCGAGTCTGGCCGCCGGTCTACCTCTTCGGGCGGCAGGTAGGTGGAGCGGAAGGCCTCGGTCAGCCCGTACATCAGGAAGGGCCGGGCCTGCGGCACGCGTTGGCGCAGCTGGCTCAGGATCTCGCGCGGCATGCGGCCGCCGGTGTTGGCAAAGTAGCGCAGGTGCTGGTTGATCGAAGCCGGCCAGTCGCTTTGGGTCAGCTGCATGTAAAGCGGCGGCACCGCCGTCAAACCGGTGACCTTTTCGCGCGCCAGGGCCTTGAGCACATCGCGCGGCATCAGGTAGTTGAGCAAGACCACCCGCGCCCCGGCATGGAAGGCGGTGGTCAGCTGGCTGAAACCCGCATCGAAAGACAGCGGCAGCGCCGCCAGCAGGGTGTCCTGGTCATGGTTGCCCAGGTAGCTGGCCACGCTCTTGGCGCCGGCCACCATATTGCGGTGTGACAAGACCACGCCTTTGGGCCGCCCGGTGCTGCCCGAGGTGTAGAGGATGGCGACCAGGTCGGTGTCTATCACGCGGTGGCCGGGGCGCAGCGGTGCGGCCATGAATTCGTCCCAGGCCACCGCGGCCACCTCAGGGGCCGGGCCGGGCAAGGCCGCGCCGGTCACGACCACCAGGCGCAGCTGGGCGCAGCGCGCGAATTCCGGCGCCAAGCGGCCCAGGCGCTCGGCCGACGTGACCAGCACCCGGGCGTCGCAATCGGCCAGGATGAAGCTCACCTGGTCGGGCTTGAGCAGGGGATTGACCGGCACAAAGACAGCCCCGGCCGCTGCCGCGCCAAAGCTGGCCACCACGGTCTCGCTGCGCTTGTCCAGGTAGATGGCCACGCGGTCGCCGCGCTGCACACCGGCACCGACCAGCGCGGCCGCGAACTGCGCGACGCCCTGTTGCAGGCTGGCATAAGTCTGGGTCAGGCCCGCGTCGCTCAGCGCGGGGGCGTGCGGCTGCCGCTCGGCACTGCAGGCGATCAGTTCATGAAGCAGGCTCGATTCGATCATTCCAGTCCATCCGTCAACAGGCCACCAGCCGATGGGCGCGGCAAAAGCCGCGGGCGATCTTGCCCATCACGCTAAAAACGCGGGCCGCGCGGCTGGGCGATTCTGACGGCGAACCGGGGCGGCGCCCGATGCCGGGCGGCCCGCAGCCCGGCGAGTTGCCAATTTGGGCGCGCAATCCGGCGGTCCAACCACCCCACGGCAGGCGGGCAGCCCGACCGGCTAGCAGGCCGCCGACAGGCCACCCCAAAAGCCCTTGGCAGACGCAAGGCGGCGCGTGAAGTCCGCCACGCCGCCCAGCCCTGCCGCACGCCACCTGACGGTATTATCCGCAGCCTGCTGGCGTGTCGGTGGGTGCCGGCCTCCAGCCCAGCGGATCAAGGATTGCAATGCGAGACTACAACAAGAGCCGGCGGGTGATGGTCACCGGCGGTGCCGGATTCCTGGGCTCGCATCTGTGCGAGCGCCTGCTGGGCCTGGGCAATGATGTGCTGTGCGTGGACAACTTCTACACCGGCACCAAGGACAACGTGGCCCACCTGCTGCCGAACCCCAAGTTCGAGCTGATGCGCCACGACGTGACCTTTCCGCTGTATGTCGAGGTTGACGAGATCTACAACCTGGCCTGCCCGGCGTCGCCGGTGCACTACCAGTTCGACCCGGTGCAGACCACCAAGACCAGTGTGCACGGCGCGATCAACATGCTGGGCCTGGCCAAGCGCCTGAAGGCCAAGATCCTGCAGGCCAGCACCAGCGAGGTCTATGGCGACCCCCAGGTGCATCCGCAGCCCGAGGGCTATTGGGGCCATGTCAATCCGATCGGCATCCGCTCCTGCTACGACGAGGGCAAGCGCTGCGCCGAGACCCTGTTCTTCGACTACCACCGCCAGCACCAGCTGCGCATCAAGGTGGCCCGCATCTTCAACACCTACGGCCCGCGCATGCACCCCAATGACGGGCGCGTGGTCAGCAACTTCATTGTGCAGGCACTCAAGGGCGAAGACATCACCATTTATGGGGAAGGCCGGCAGACACGCAGCTTTTGTTACGTCGACGACCTCATTGAAGGTTTCATCCGCTTCATGGACCTACCCGCCGGCGACAATGGCGCGCCCGGCTTTCCCGGGCCCATCAACTTAGGCAATCCGGGGGAATTTACTATTCGTCAATTGGCTGAGCAGGTCTTGCAACTGACGGGAAGCAAGTCAAGGTTGGTAAACCTACCGCTACCTGCTGACGATCCAATGCAGAGGCAACCAAACATTGCTCGAGCCATGGACATGCTGGAGGATTGGCAGCCGAAAGTACAACTGCACGAGGGCTTGAGCAGGACAATATCCTACTTCGACACTCTGCTTACTAAAAACCTTTGAACCCTGAGCAACAACTGAAGACTTAACATGAAGGTAGTCATATTAGCGGGCGGCTTGGGAACTCGGATTTCAGAAGAAACTCACCTGAAACCAAAACCCATGATTGAAGTGGGAGGAAAACCCATACTCTGGCATATCATGAAGCTTTATTCTGCTCATGGTGTCAACGAATTTGTCATTTGCTGCGGATATAAGGGATACATAATTAAAGAGTACTTTGCAAACTATTTTCTTCACATGTCAGACGTCACTTTTGACATGAGAGATAATGGTATGGTGGTGCACCAGCGAAACGCCGAACCGTGGCGCGTTACGCTTGTCGATACAGGTGAAGATACGTTGACCGGTGGGCGCCTGAAGCGCGTCGCCTCGTATGTCAAAGACGAGCAAGACTTCTGCTTCACTTATGGCGATGGGGTTAGCAACGTCGACATTCGAGCCTCCATCGAGTTTCATCGCACACATGGAAAACACGCCACGGTGACTGCGGTTCTGCCACCTGGCCGCTATGGCGCCCTGGAGTGCACCGGTCAACAAGTCACCGGCTTCGTAGAGAAGCCGCGCGGAGACGGCGGGCTTATCAACGGGGGCTTCTTCGTGCTCTCACCGAAGTGCCTGGACTTCATCGAGGGCGACAGCAGCAGCTGGGAGGGCGAACCGCTCACCGCATTGGCCAAGATGGGGCAGATGATGGCCTTCGAACACAACGGCTTCTGGCAGCCGATGGACACGCTTCGCGACAAGACTCATTTGGAGGAGCTTTGGGCATCCGGTCAAGCCCCATGGAAAATTTGGCGATGAGCGCTGAAGTGCGTCCCGAGGCCCGTTTCTGGCGCGGAAAGCGCGTGCTCGTTACGGGGCACACGGGTTTCAAGGGCGGCTGGCTGACGCTTTGGTTGCATCGCATGGAAGCGCAAGTCACAGGCATCAGCCTGCCGCCCAATGCATCGCCAAATCTGTACACCGTTGCGAAGGTTGCAGAGTCGTGCCAAAGCCATTTCTGCGACATACGGGACCGCGAAGCATTGGCCGCACTGGTGCAAGAAATACAGCCCGAAATCGTGTTCCACCTGGCAGCACAACCGCTGGTGCGCGCCAGCTATGCAGACCCCGCTGGCACCTTCGCATGCAACGTGATGGGCACGGTACATCTTCTTGATGCCCTCAGGCAACTGAACGATATTCGCGTGGCAGTGATGGTGACCACCGACAAGGTCTACCGCAACAACGAATGGCCATGGCCGTACCGCGAAGACGACGCGCTGGGCGGTCATGACCCCTATAGCGCCAGCAAGGCAGCCAGCGAAGTTGTGATCGCGAGTTACCGAGCCGCCTATCTCGCCGCACGTGGAGTCGCAGTTTCAAGCGCGCGTGCGGGCAACGTCATTGGTGGCGGCGACTGGTCTGCCGACCGCCTGCTGCCAGATGCCATCCGCGCGTGGCAAACAGGGCAGACCTTGTCCATTCGCCGGCCGCAGGCCATACGCCCCTGGCAGCATGTTCTAGAT
>JANNZD010000236.1:0-6991 GCA_031410435.1 Betaproteobacteria bacterium
TTGATGCGGGCCTGGCCCTGGTAGGGCGAGCAGGCCTGGGTCTGGGCCTGCGCCCCGGGTGCCTGCAGCAACAGCCAGCAGCCCAGCCAGGCACCCCAGCAGCCGATTGCGCCGCGCCGGGCCAGGCGCATGCATACGGCCAGGACGGCGGCATTCAGCATCGGGTGGGCAGACCCGGGGTCGACCGGTCAGGACGCAGCCTGCTGCGCCGGTGGGCGCGAGGCAGGCGGGGCGGCCGGATCGATCAGAGGCCGTTGCCGGCCGAAATGCCGGTGTAGGTGGCGGTGGCGCCGCCGCCGGTCTGGGTGATGGTGCAGGTGGCCTCTACCCCATTGGACCCCAATGCGCCGGTGCCGAGCAGCACGCTGGTGGCGCTGGTGTAGCCGGTGGGCAGGCCGCCCTGCATGATGGTGCCGACCTCGTTGCAGTTCTGGATCCGCACGCACTTGCCCGACGTGGCCACATGGTCCTTGACCGCGCAGCCGCCGTAGTTGATGGTCATCGCGCTGGCCGCCGCACTGGTCACGCCCTTGAGCGCAGCCGACTTGGCGTCGCTGTTGAGGTCGACGAACTTGGGCAAGGCGGTGGCCGCCAGGATACCGAGGATGACGATGACGACGATCAGCTCGATCATCGTGAAACCCAGTTGACGTTTGTACATGATGAAACTCCGTTGGTGGTGCCGGGTGTGGTGGACTCAAGCGCCCAGGTCCGTCCGGCCAGGGGTCAATCTGTTATCGGCTGTAACGCGTCATTTCTTGAGCGAAACCCGGCCCAGATCCCACAGGGGCAAGAACACGCCCAGGGCCAGCAGCAGCACCAGGGCACCGAGAAATACGATCAGGATCGGCTCGATCTGCTGTGACAGCGTCTTGAGCTCGTACTGCACTTCATTGGTGTAGAGCTCGGCAATCTCCTCCATCAGCTCGTCCACCGCGCCGGTCTCCTCGCCCACGGCAATCATCTGCAGCACCACTGGCGTGAAGATGGCCGCCGCCATGGCCGAGCGCAGGATGGTGTCGCCGCGCTCCACCGACTCGCGCATGCCCTCCACCTTGCGGGCGATATAGGCGTTGTCCACGGTCTGGGCCACCACGCTGAGCGCCTGCTCCACCGGCACCCCGCTCTTGAGGGCCAGCGAGAAGCTGCGCGCAAAGCGCGACATGGTGGCTTTCTTCACGATCGGGCCGGCCAGGGGCAGGCGCAAGCGCCAGTGGTCCCAGGCCAGCCGGCCGGCGGGTGTGGCGATCCAGCGGCGCAGGCCGAAGAACCCGGCCACGCCGGCCAGCCCCAGGGTCCAGCCGTATTGAAGGGTGAACTCGCTGCTGGCCACCAGCACCCGGGTGGCCAGCGGCAGCTCGGCATTGAAGCTCTTGAACACGTCGGCAAAGGCCGGCACCACCAGGGTGTTGATCACCCCCACCGCCACCGCCATCGCGCTGATCACGAAGCTGGGGTAGCGCACCGCGGCGCGCACCTGCTGGCGCATGAATTGCTCGAACTCGATGTGCTTGAACAGGCGCATGAAGACTTCGTCGAGCCGGCCGGTCATCTCGCCCACCCGCACCATGGCCACGTAGAAGTGGTCGAACACGCCGCCTTGCTGGGCAAAGCACACGCTCAGCTCGATGCCCGATTCCAGGCTGGCGCGCACCGCGGCCAGGGTCTTCTTCATGGCCGGGTTGCTGGCCGATTCCTGCAACCCGGCCAGCGCCCGCAGGATGGGCACGCCGGCGCGCAACAGGGTGTGCAGCTGGCGCGAGAACAGCATCACGTCGGCCGGCTGCACCCGGGCCTCGAACAGCTTGCCCAGGGCCAGGTCGGCGCTGGCCGGCGCCTGGCTGGCCTTGCCGGTGCTGACCAGGATCTGCAGCGGCGTGACCCCGCGTGACTGCAGCAGCGTGGCCACGGCGGACGCGTCAGCGCCGTCGAGCTCGCCGCTCACGGCGCCGCTGGCGGCGCGTCCGGTGTAGGCAAATCGGGGCATGGCTCCGCTGCGCTTCAGTCGTCGAGCTGGGTGCCCACGCGCATGGCCTCGGCCAGGCTGGTGCGCCCGGCAGTGGCCAGGCGCAGCGCATCGCGGCGCAGGGTGTTGCCGGCCATCTGGCGCCGGCCGGCCTGGGTGAAGCGGGCCGGGTCCTGCTCGTTCATGGCCTCGACCAGCTCCTGCGTCATCTCGATGAATTCATAGACCCCGGTGCGCCCGCTGTAGCCGGTCTGGTTGCAGTCGGCGCAGCCGCGGCCGTGGCGCCAGCGGCTGGTGGCCAGCACCGGCCCGGCCTCCTTGCCCAGGGTCTGGCGGAGCCAGCCCTGTTGCACCGCGTTCGGCGCATGCTCGGTGCTGCAATGCGGGCAGAGGGTGCGCACCAGGCGCTGGGCCAGCACCAGGTGCAGGGACAGCGCCACCATATAGCGCGGCACGCCCATGTCGATCAGGCGCAGCGGGGTCGACAGCGCATCGTTGGTGTGCAGGGTGGACAGCACCAGATGGCCGGTCAGCGCGGCGCGCAGGCCGATCTCGGCGGTGGTCTGGTCACGCATCTCGCCGATCAGGATCACGTCCGGGTCCTGGCGCAGCGCGCTGCGCAGCACGCGGGCAAAGCTCAGATCGATCTTGTCCATCACCTGCACCTGGTTCAAGCCCGGCAGGCGGTACTCGATCGGGTCCTCGACCGTGATGATCTTGCGTTCGCTGTTGTTGAGCGCGTTCAAGGCGGCATACAGCGTGGTGGTCTTGCCGCTGCCGGTGGGGCCGGTGACCAGCAGCATGCCGTTGGGCCGTTCCAGCGCGCGGGCGATGGCGTCTTCCACCGCCTCGGGCAGGCCCAGGTTGTCCAGCGACAGCAGCCCGGCGCTCTGGTTGAGCAGCCGCATCACCACCGATTCACCGTGCTGGGTGGGCAGGGTGCTGATACGCACGTCCACCGCGCTGGTCTTGAGCTTGACATGGAAGCGCCCGTCCTGGGGCAGGCGCTTCTCGCTGATGTCCAGGCCGCTCATCAGCTTCAGGCGCAGGGCCACCGCGCCGGCGATCTTGGGGTCGGCCTCGGTCTGCACATGCAGCACCCCGTCGATGCGGAAGCGGATGCGCAGATTGCGCTCCTGGGGCTCGATATGGATGTCGCTGGCGCGCTTGCGCAGCGCCTGCTCGAACATCGAGCTCAGCAGCCGCACCACCGGCGCGTCTTCCGGGGTGACATTGCCCAGGCCGAGCAGGTCGCCGATCTCGTCCTGGACATTGGCGATGTCATTGGTCAACTCGCGCGCCAGGCCGGCGATCTCGTCGCCGCCGCGGTAGACCCGGTCCAGCGCCGCCAGCAGCTGGCTCTCGGCCACCACCGCCAGGTCAATTTCACGGCGGGTCAGCCGCGCCACCTCGTCATAGGCGTTCAGGTCGGTCGGGTCGGCCATGGCCACCCGCAGCGCGCCGCTGCCGCCGTTGCTGCCGTCCTCGATGGGCAGCGCGCGCAGACGCCGGGCATGGGTCTCGGGCAGCAGCGCTGCCACCTCGGGCCGCAGCGTGCGGTTGGCCAGGTCGATGAAGGGCGCGCGCAACTGGCGCGCCACCGCCTTGGCGATCTGTACCTCGGTCACCCACTGGCGGTCGATGAAGATGCGACCGAGCTTGCGGCCGCTTTTCTTCTGCTCGACCAGTGCGTTCTCGAGCTGGGCCGCCGTGATCAGGGTTTCCTGGATCAGCAGGTCACCGAGGCGGATACGTTCCGGGCGGGCCATGGCGTTTTGCTGGCGTGGGCTGCGGGGCGGGCGGCAGGCGGGCGCTCAGCGACGCGCCAACGGCGTGGCGGCGTCGGTGGCCCGATCAGGCAGCGGCAGGCGGCTTTGCGGCGCGCCAAAGCTGGGTGCGTCGGGCCAGGCACCGTCCTCATGGATCACCGTCGGCTTGATCATGATCACCAGCTCGCGCTTGCTCTGCAGCTTGGCGGTCTGGCGGAACAGCCCGCCCACGCCGGGCAGATCGGACAGGCCGGGCATGCCGGTGCGGTCGTCATGCAGCTCGGTCTTCATCAGGCCGCCGATGGCCACGATCTGGCCGTCGCGCACCCGCACGATCGAATCGGTCTCGTTCACGGTGCTGGCCGCCAGTGGCAGCCGGAAGGCGCCGAGCGAGCCGAGGTCGATGTTCTTGTTCTTCTCCGAGACGGTGCTGATGGTGGGATGCACATGCAGCATCACATTGCCGGCGTCGTCGATCTGCGGCGTCACGTCCAGCGAGATGCCCGAGAAGAAGGGTTGCAGCGTGAGCGTCGGCGACGAGGTCGAATTGCTGCCGTTGCTGGTGGTGCTGGTGGACACGCCGGTGACATAGAGCTCGTCGCTGCCGACCTTGAGCACTGCCTTCTGGTTGTTGAGCGTGGCGATGCGCGGGCTGGACAGCACCTGCACCTCGCCCTGGGTCTGCAGAAAGTTCAGCAAGGCGGCAAAGTTGGCCGCCTGAAAGGCCAGGCCGTAGAAGCCGCGGCCCAGCGCACCGGCGGCCAGGTCTATGCCGGGCGCCAGCGAGTTGCCGTCGCTGCTGCTGAGCGTGCCGGCCACGCCCAGCCGGGTGCCCGGCGCGGCCGAGCCGATGCTGGCCAGGCCATTGCCCAGCTTGCCGAAGCCGGCCCAGTTGATGCCGGTCTGCGAATCCTTGCTCAGGCTGACCTCGACGATCTTGGCCTCGAGCATCACCTGGCGCTCGATCGACAGCTGCACCGCCTTCAGGTAGTTCTCGACCTGGCGCAGCTCGGCCGGGGTGGCCTTGACCACCACTACGCCGGCGCCCGGGTTGAGCACCACGCTGCGCCCACCGTGGCTGCCCACCAGCGTGGTCAGCGACTGCTGCACCTCGCGCCAGAAATCGGTGTCGTTGGTGGTGCGCACATGGGCGTTGTCGTCGGCCCGGCTGGGCATGTTGCTGGTGCCCGCGCCATTGCCGCTGCCATTGCCGCCGCCATTGCCGTTGTTGTTGTTGCTGCTGCCGCCGCCGCCGCTGCCGGCCGACGCGGTGATGGCGCTGGACGTGATGCGGGTGTCGCTGGCGCCTTGGCGCCGGCCGGGCAGGTAGTTGACCCGGTAGAGCCGCGTCTGCACGGTGTTGGGGTAGACGAAGATGCGGTTGCCGGTGATGCGGTACTCAAACCCGAACATCTCGCGCATCGTGTCCATCGCCTCGGGCACCGTGGTGTCCTTGAGCGTGATCGACAGGGTGCCGCTGACATCGGGCGACACCAGCATGTTGTAGGCGGTGCCATTGGCCAGCTGCAGGAAGACCTGGGCGGCCGGCGCGTTGTTGATCGCCAGGTCGAAGCGCGGCTCGGCCACGGCGGGCGGCGCCGGCGTCTTCACCGGTGCGGCGGCCACCAGGAGCGCCGCGGGGCTGGCGGCAGAGGGTGCCGGCGCACTGGGCGCCAGCGCCACGGACTGCGGCACGGCCAGGCTGGCCAGGGTCTGGCCGGCTGGCGGGGCTGCAGCGGCAAGCGCTGTCGACGCCGGCGCGGCGGCTTCGGTCGCCACCGCCTGGGCTGGCGGCAAAGCCGCTGCGGCGGGCGCCGGGCTGGGGGTCAGCACCGGCAGGTCGACCACCTCGATCCGGCCGGGCGCGACCGGCGTGGCCGTGGCGGCCACGGCCACTGCCTGCGGTTTCGCGTCACCCTGCGGCGCACTGTCCGGCATGGCCCCGGGCGGCCGGTCGGCCAGGGTCAGCAGCTTGCCGACCCCGGGGCTGAGCGCGGCGATCCAGCGGCGCAGGCCGGTGGCTTGGGGCTCGGCCAGGGGCGCCGCTGTCGCCGCCCAGGCAGCGGATTCGGCCGGGGCCTGGGCCGGCACGGCAGGGTCGGCCTGGGCGGCAGCCATCGGCGCCGCAGCCAGGGCGGCCAGCGCCAGGGGCAGCCAATGCGGCCAGCGTGCCGGGACGGGAGCTTGGTTCATGGTGAGGTCCTTCGGGCCAGCGACACGGCGCTCGGCGGGCTGCTGCGCTCGGCGCGCGGGTTGGCCTCGCCCGTGGCGTTGGCCTCGGGGTTGTCCTGGGCCGGTGTGTATTGGGTGTTGCGGCTGGCCTGGATACTGCCGGCGGCCTGTTTGCTGGCGTCACCCAGCAGCCACAGGCGCTCGGTGCCGGCCGCGCCACGCAGCACCACGCCCTGGGCGTCTATGCTGGCCACCAGCCGGCCGGCCACGGTGTCGCCCAACTTGAGCAGCTGGCCATTGATCAGTGCCTGCGCCGCGCCCCGCGCCGGGCTTTGCACGGCCTGCAGCACCAGGTCGGACAGCGGCGCCAGCTTGGGTGTGGCCGCCGCTGTCGCAGCCTCGGCGGCGGCCTGGCGCGCGGCGGCCAGGGCCGCGAGGTCCGAGGGGCTGCGCGCCGGGCCGGGCGGGCTGGCCGAAGGCGGCGGCGCCAGGTTGGCCGGCGGACGGGTGGGGTCGGGCAGCGGGCCGGCCGACAGTGACAGGCCCACGCCGACCAGCGCCACCAGGGCCACGGCCTCCAGGTGCACCAGGCGCGGGCGGCGGCTGGCCGGCGCCGGGGGCTTGCTTGAGCGGGGGTCTGGGCTCATATTTCCAACCAGTGGCGGTCGCGGCTGATGGTGTAGACGCGCAGCGTCAGCACCGACCGCGGGTGTTGCTCGACCCGCAGGCTCACGCTGCCCCACAGCACATGCTGGGGCAGGGCTTCCAGGGCCTTGAGGGTCTGCAGCAGGTCGCCGTAGCCGCCTTCGAGCACCAGTTCCACCCCATGCCGGTAAAGCGATGGCATGACCAGCGCGGCGCTGGCAGCGGCGCCGGCCTGGGTTGCCGCAGGGGCGGCCGGGCTGGCCGCGCCCGGCGGGCTGCCGGGCTGGGCCGGCAGCAGATCGCTGCGACCCAGGGATTGCATGGCCCTGACCCGCACCTCGCCATGGCGGGCCAGCAGCTGGCCCAGCAGGTCGAGCATGCGGTCGGGGCCGACCAGGCTGTCTTCATGCTTGCGCAGCACGCCGTCGCCGTCGCGCAC
>JANNZD010000237.1:0-8626 GCA_031410435.1 Betaproteobacteria bacterium
GCCCGGTCTTTCGGATCGGCGATCTCGCGGTCGATGCGCAGCCGGTCGTTGCCGGCAAGCTTGATGTGCTTGTTCTTCTGCACCAGGTCGATGATCCGCATCGCGTCGATCGGCGGGTTCGGCCGGAAGGCGATGCTCATCTGGCGCGGGCCGGCGTCGATCTTCTGCACGCCGAAGGGCTTGGCCAGCACCCGCAGCCGGTGGCTGTCGAAAAGCGTCTGGCCCTGCGCCGGCAGCTTGCCGAAACGGTCGGTGATCTCTTCGAGCAGCGTGTCGAGCTGGCCCGGACGGTCGGCGCTGGCCAGACGCTTGTACAGGCCGAGCCGCACCTGCACGTCGCCGCAGTAGCGGTCGGGCAGCAGCGCCGGCGCATGCAGGTTGACCTCGGTGGCGCCGCCGAAGATGCCGGTCGGACTGAGCAGGTCGGGCTCCTCGCCGGCCTTCAGCGCGCGCACCGCTTCGGCCAGCATGTCGTTGTAGAGCTGGAAGCCGACCTCCATCATGTTGCCGCTCTGGTTCTCGCCCAGCACCTCGCCGGCGCCGCGGATCTCCAGGTCGTGCATCGCCAGGTAGAAGCCCGAGCCCAGTTCCTCCATGCTCTGGATCGCATCCAGCCGCTGCTGGGCCTGCTTGGTCAGGGTCTCGGTGTCGGGCACCAGCAGGTAGGCATAGGCCTGGTGGTGGCTGCGGCCTACCCGTCCTCGCAACTGGTGCAACTGGGCCAGGCCGAACTTGTCGGCCCGGCTGATGACGATGGTGTTGGCACTCGGCACATCGATGCCGGTCTCGATGATGGTGCTGCACAGCAGCAGGTTGTGGCGCTGGGCGATGAAGTCGCGCATCACCGACTCCAGCTGGCGCTCGGGCATCTGGCCATGGGCGATGGCGATGCGGGCTTCGGGGATCAGCTCGACCAGGCGGTCGTGGCGGGCCTGAATGGTGGCCACGTCGTTGTGCAAAAAGTAGATCTGCCCGCCACGCTTCAACTCGCGCAGCACCGCCTCGCGGATCACGCTGTTGCCCTCGTTGCGCACGAAGGTCTTGATCGCCAGGCGGCGCTGCGGCGCGGTGGCGATGACCGAGAGGTCGCGCAGGCCTTCCAGCGCCATGCCCAAGGTGCGCGGTATCGGCGTGGCGGTGAGCGTGAGCACATCCACCTCGGCGCGCATGGCCTTGATCGCCTCCTTGTGGCGCACGCCGAAGCGGTGCTCCTCGTCGATCACCAGCAGGCCGAGCCGTTTGTACTTGACGTCCGGGCTCAGCAGCTTGTGGGTGCCCACCACGATGTCTACGGTGCCGGCCTCCAGGCCGTCGAGCGCGGCGCGTACCTCCTTGGGCGAGCGGAAGCGCGACAGCTCGGCAATGCGCACCGGCCATTTGCCAAAGCGGTCGACCAGGGTCTGGTAATGCTGCTCGGCCAGCAGCGTGGTGGGCGCCAGGATCGCCACCTGCTTGCCGCCGATCACCGCGATGAAGGCCGCTCGCAGCGCCACCTCGGTCTTGCCGAAGCCCACATCGCCGCAGACCAGGCGGTCCATCGGCTGGGGGCTGACCATGTCCTGGATCACCGCGTGGATGGCGGCGCGCTGGTCCGGCGTCTCCTCGAAGCCGAAGCTGGATGCGAAGGCCTCGTAGTCGTGGGCCGAGTAGCGGTGGGCATGGCCCTCACGGGCGGCGCGCCTGGCATACAGGTTGAGCAACTCGGCGGCGGCATCGCGCACCTGCTCGGCGGCCTTCCGTTTAGCCTTGTCCCACTGGCCGCTGCCCAGGCGGTGCAGCGGCGCCTCGTCGGCGCTGACGCCGGTGTAGCGGCTGATCAGGTGCAGCTGGCTCACCGGCACATAGAGCGTGGCCTTGTCGGCGTATTCGAGGTGCAGGAATTCGCTGGCCCCATCGCCGAGGTCGATGTTGATCAGCCCGACGTAGCGGCCGATGCCATGGTTGCCATGCACCACCGGGTCGCCGGGTTTGAGCTCCGACAAATCCTTGATCAGCGCCTCGACGCTGCTGACCTGCTCCTGCTTGCGGCGGCGCCGTCCCTGCGGCGAGCTGGCGAACAGCTCGGTCTCGGTGATGAACTGGATCGAGATGCCGGCCTCGGGCTCGAACCAGTGGAAGCCGGCCGCCAGCGGCGCGGCCGTGATGGCGAACTTCTCGGCCGGGTGCTCGGCGCTGGCCAGGCCCTGGGCCTCGAACTCGGCCAGCGTGGCCACGCTGGGCGGGCTGATCCGGTGGTCGCGCAGCAGTTCCAGCAGGCTCTCGCGCCGGCCTTCGCTCTCGGCCACGATCAGCACCCGGTGCGGGGTGCTGTCGAGGTGGCGGCCCAGCGCAGCCAGCGGCTCGGTGGCGCTGCGGTCTGACGCCACATCCGGCAGCGGCTTGGCCCAGGCCACCGGCGACGGGCTGTCGCCGGCCGGCGCTGGCGCGCCGCGCAGCGCCAGCGTGGCATGCTGGTTGGCGTTGGTAAAAAACTCGTCGCTGCGCTGAAAGATGTCCTCGGGCACCAGCACTGTGCGGGTGGGGTCGGCCGCGATGAAGCGGTGGCGCTCGCGGGTGTCGGCCCAGAAGCGGTCCAGCGCCATGTCCACCTCGCCATGCAGCACCAGCTGGGCTTGCGTGCCCAGGTAGCTGAAGATGGTGGCGGTCTGCTCGAAGAACAGCGGCAGGTAGTACTCGATGCCGGCAGTGGCGATGCCTTGGGCGATGTCCTTGTAGATGCGGCTCTTGGTCGGGTCGCCGTCGAGCTTTTCGCGCCAGCGCGCGCGGAAGGTGGCGCGCGCCGCCTCGTCCATCGGAAACTCGCGGCCCGGCAGCAGCCGCACCTCGGGCACCGGATAGAGGCTGCGCTGGGTGTCGGGGTCGAAGGTGCGGATCGAATCGACCTCGTTGTCGAACAGGTCCACCCGGTAGGGCACCAGCGAGCCCATCGGGAACAGGTCGATCAGGCCGCCGCGCACCGCGTACTCGCCGGGCGAGACGACCTGGCTGACATGGTTGTAGCCGGCCAGCGTCAGTTGGGCCTTCAAGCCAGCCTCGTCAAGCTTGGATTTCTGCTTGAACTGGAAGGTGGTGCCGGCCAGAAAGCTGGGCGGGGCCAGCCGGGTCAGGGCGGTGGTGGCCGGCAGCAACACCACATCGCAGCCGTCGGCAGCCTGGGCGTTGTGGATGCGCCAGAGCGTGGCCAGGCGCTCGCTGATCAGATCCTGGTGCGGGCTGAAGCTGTCGTAGGGCAGGGTTTCCCAGTCAGGGAAAAGCGCCACGCGCAGGCCAGGCGCGAAAAAGGGCAGCTCGTCGGCCAGGCGCTGGGCGTCGGCCGGCTCGGCGGTGATGATGGCCAGCAGGCGTTTCTCGGCGGTGCGGGCCTGGGCCAAGCGGGCCAGCAGCAAGGCGTCGGCCGACCCGGTGGGGCGGGGCAGCGTAAAACGCTTGCCGGGGGCGATTGAAGGCAGTTGCATGGCGTGCGGGCGGGCCTGGGCAAAAATGGCAACACGCCCCGGAGCCTGGGCTCGGGGGCGTGAAAGCTGAATTCTAGAATCTATGCGATGACCCCAGACCCCCTGAGTGCGGCGCAGGCCCCCGAAGCGCCGCAGACACCTGCCCATGACCCGGGCTTTGCCATCGGGCTGGCGCCGCGTCTTTTTGCCCTGGTGCCCTGTGCCGGCAGCGGCAGCCGTGCCGGCGGCGCCGGCCCCAAGCAGTACGCCGCGCTGGCGGGGCAGCCCGTGGTGGCGCATACCCTGGCGGCGCTGGCCCAAGTGCGGCGCTTGGCCGCCACCCTGGTGGTGCTGGCGCCCGATGACGACGAATTCGAGCGCCAGGTGCCCGGTTTTGCGGGCGAGCAGGGCTGGGTTGCGCGGGTCGGTGGCGCCAGCCGCGCCGCCACCGTGGCCGCCGGCCTGGCGGAATTGCAGGCCCGTGGGGTGATGCCGCATGACTGGGTGCTGGTGCATGACGCCGCGCGCTGCCTGCTGCAGCCGGCCTGGGTCGACCGCCTGATCGACGCCTGCCAGGACGACGAGGTGGGCGGTCTGCTGGCCTTGCCGCTGGCCGATACGCTCAAGCAGGCGCAGCCCGGTGGCATGGCAGCGAGGGCGGCCGCCACGGTGCCGCGCGACGGCAAATGGGCCGCGCAGACGCCGCAGATGTTCCGCCTGGGGCTGCTGCAACCGGCGCTGCGTGGCGCCGGGCCCGAAGTGACCGACGAGGCCGGCGCGGTCGAGGCGCTGGGCCATGCACCCCGGCTGGTGGTCGGGGACTACCGCAACATCAAGATCACCTGGCCGGCCGACTTTGCGTTGGCCGAGCGCCTGCGCATGGCGCCCACCAGCGGCCTTCCCGCCGGCCCGCAGCTGCGCATCGGCGAGGGCTGGGACACCCATGCATTGGTCGCCGGTCGCCCCCTGGTGCTAGGCGGCATCACCATCGCCCACAGCCATGGCCTGCTCGGGCATTCCGACGCCGATGCCTTGTTGCACGCCATCACCGACGCCTTGTTCGGCGCGGCCGCGCTGGGTGACATCGGCTGCCATTTCCCGGATAGCGACCCGGCCTTCAAGGGTGCCGATTCGAGCCGGCTGCTGGCCGAGTGCGCCCGCCGGGTGCGCGCCGAAGGCTGGCAGATCGTCAACCTGGACGCCACCATCGTGGCCCAGGCGCCCAAGCTTGCACCCCACATCCCCCGGATGGTGGACCGCATCGCTGGCTTGCTGGGACTGGCCGCCGGCCAGGTGAATGTCAAGGCCAAGACCGCCGAAGGCATGGGCCCGGTGGGCGAGGGCCGGGCCATCGAGACCCGCGCGGTGTGCCTGTTGAGCCGCTGAGCGAGGCCCGGCTCAGGGGCTGGGCGGGCGGGCCTGGCGCAGGCGCAGGTGCACCATCAGGCCGCCGTCCGGCGCATTGGCAATCTCCACCTGGCCGCCCATGCGCTGCATCGATTTCTCCACGATGGCCAGGCCCAGGCCGGCGCCGGTGGCGGCGGTGCGGGCCGCGTCGCCGCGGAAGAAGGGCGTGGTCAGCTGGCCCAGCTTCTCGGGGGCCACGCCGGGGCCATGGTCGCGCACGGTGCAGATCGCCCAGCCGGCGGCGCGCACGCAGTTGACATTGATCATCGCGATGCCGGTCTCGTTGCCGCGGCCATAGCGCCGGGCATTCTCGAAAAGATTGGCAAAGACCCGCGCCAGCTCCACCTCATCGGCCAGCACCTCCAGGTCGATCGCCACCTTGGAGGTGATGCGGATCTCGCTGGGGTCGCGGAAGGTGGCGGCTTCGCGGTCGATCAGGCGCGACAGCAGCACCGGACGCAAAACCGTGGCGCCCGGGCGGGCGTAGTCCATGAACTTGTCGATGATGGCGTCGAGCTGGTCGATGTCGGACGCCATGTTGATGCGCGCGTCCTCCTCGGCCACGCTCATCTCGGTTTCCAGGCGCAGCCGGGCCAGCGGCGTGCGCAGGTCATGGCTGATGCCGGCCAGCATCACTGCACGGTCTTCTTCGACCTTGGCCAACTCGCGGGCCATGCGGTTGAAGCCCATGTTGACCTCGCGGATCTCGCTGGTGATGGTGGTCTCGTCCAGGCGCGAGTCGTACTCGCCGCCACGCATCCGGCTGGCCGCGAAGGACAGATCGCGCAGCGGCCGGTTGATCAGCCGGGCAATCAGCATCGAGCCCAGCAAGGTGATGGCCACCGAAATGCCCAGCCAGAACAGCCAATGCTCATTGCCGACCGGCGGCAGCAGCGACGCCGGCGCCTTGATCCACCAGGCCTCGCGGTCGATGTTCAGGCCCAGCCAGACGCCTGGCGTGCCATTGACATTGCTGGCCATCAACAGCTCGTTGCCCAAGGCCGATTTGAGCTTCAGGTGCAGGGCGCGCAGCGGGCTGTCGCTGGCCGGGGCCGACCAGGCGTCGGACGCCGCATGCGGGCGCAGCAGCAGGCCGCTGTTATCGGCCAGGGCCTTGATCAGGGCCGGGCGCTGCGCCCGGTCGGTATGGCGCAAGGCCAGGCCGGCCAGGCTGACCGCCTGCGATAGCAACTGGACGCATTGCTGATGCTCCTGGGGTTCTCGCTCAAGCTCCCGCAGGGTCTGGATCCAGGCGAACACGCCTGCGGCCAGCAGCAGCAGCAGCAGGGCAAAGGTGCGCCAGAACAGGCTGAACGCGACCTTCTGCTTGGTCATGGATTCTCCGGCAGCCGGCGCTCAGGGCGTGCCGTCCGGCACGAAGACATAGCCCACACCCCACACGGTCTGGATATAGCGCGGCTGGGTGGCGTCGGGCTCGACCAGCTTGCGCAGGCGTGAGACCTGCACGTCCAGGCTGCGGTCGAAGGGCTCGAAATCGCGACCGCGCGCCAGCTGCGCCAGCTTGTCGCGCGACAGCGGCTGGCGCGGGTGGCGCACCAGGGCCTTGAGCATCGAGAACTCCCCGGTGGTCAGCGCGATGGCCTCGCCGTCGCGGGTCAGCCGGCGCTGCGACAAGTCGAACTCGAAGGGGCCGAAATTGACCACCTGGGCCTCCTTGCTGGGGGCGCCCGGCGCCTCCTGGGCCGGCCGGCGGCGCAGCACCGCGTGGATACGGGCCAGCAATTCGCGCGGGTTGAAGGGCTTGGGCAGGTAGTCGTCGGCACCCACCTCCAGGCCGACGATGCGGTCGACGTCTTCGACCTTGGCCGTCAGCATGATGATCGGGGTCAGGTCGTTGCCGGCACGCAGACGCCGGCAGATCGACAGGCCGTCCTCGCCGGGCAGCATCAGGTCCAGCACGATGAGATCGATGTTCTCGCGGGTGAGCAGGCGGTTGAGCGCCTTGCCGTCCTCGGCCAGCAGCACATCGAAGCCTTCCTGCGCCAGGTAGCGCCGCAGCAGGTCCCGGATACGGGCGTCGTCATCGACGACGACGATGCGGTCGGGCCTGGCGGCAACAGCGGCAGTGGACATGGGGGCTCCCGATTTGTAACAGCAGGATTGTGCTGGGCCTTGGCCGGCCCGAACCCCCGGTTTTGACCGTCTGTTACATGTTGTTCTGGCCTGTTGCCCACAAAATCAAGGGGCCCGTGCAGAAGTGCGCACGGGCCCCGCTTGTGCCGGGCGCCTGGGGCCCCCGGCAAGGCTTCAATGCCGCTGCTTGCGCTGCGCCAGCCCGCCCAGCAGGCCCATCCCGGCCAGGAGCATGGCGAAGGTGGCAGGCTCGGGTACCGATATCACCTGGAAAGTGGCCTCGGTGGGGCCAGCCGGGCCGGGCCAGACCACATAGGCCATGTCCTGGTAGGCCGCGACCTCCAGACCCGACAGCGGCGAGGGCTGAATGCCCGGAAACTGCTGCTGCAGCAAGGGCTGGTCGGCCGACCCGAAGTAGACCTGGAAGACATTCGGGGCGCCGTTCGGGTGCGGGCGGATGCCGAATTCGTCGCTGACGACGATCGCGCCATTGACGCTCACCTCCCGGAGCTGGGTGTAGACATAGGGCAGGTTTGAATTGCTGCCGTCTGACAGCGCCAGCAGTACGGGGCTGATCGGGCTGTAGTCGAAGATCACTACCTCGCCTTGGCCGCCGCCCGGCTCGGCGACGCTGCTGATGCTCAGGTTCGAGATCGGGCCGATGTTGCCGCTGACCAGATTGCCGTTCCAGTAAATGTTGAGATGCTCGCTGGCGTCGTCGAAGCGTATGAGGTCTGCGGCCTGGATGGCAGTGGCCGACAGGGTGGCCAGCAGCAGGGCTGCAATGGCGGGGGCTTGATCGAGTCGCATGGTGGATCTCCATGGTTCAACGACAGCGCAGGTGGAATGCCCAGCGGTCCCGCTGGGCCCTCGCTGACCCTGCTATCGTGAACCTTTCATCTGCATTTCGCTACATCTGGGTCGGCTTTTCTGCCTTTGCTTGCGTTGATGTCAGGCGGGGCAGGCGCAGTCCTGCCGCCCTGCCGTGCAGCACCGACCCCTTTCCCGCCACTGGAGCCCCATGTCACATCCCTCACTCCTGCGCCTGCCGGCCTTGCCACTGCTGCTGTTCGCGCTGGTGGGCCAGGCCTCGGCGCAGGTGCTGGCGCCGCCGCAGAACGTGGTGTCGCTGGCCGCAGACGCCAGCACCGAGGTGGTGCAGGACACCTTGACCATCACCCTGGGCGTGACCCGCGAGGGCAGCGACGCCGCGGCCGTGCAAAGCCAGTTGCGGCAGGTGCTGGACGCCGCCCTGGTCGAGTCCCGCAAGGCGCAAAAGCCCGGCCAGGTCGAGCCGCGCACCGGTGCGTTTTCACTGATGCCGCGCTACAACAACAAGCCGGGCGCAGGCAATGCCATCGCGGGCTGGTTGGGCCGGGCCGAATTGGTGCTGGAAGGGCGCGACATCGCCGCCATCAGCCAACTGGCGGGCCGGCTGGGCAATCTGGGGGGCGGCGCGGCCGGCGCTGCGGGCGCCAACGGCATGGTGGTGGCGCGGGTGGCCTTCAGCTTGTCGCGCGAGGCCCGCGAGACCGCTGAAGCCGAGGTGGCGCGACAGGCGATCAGCCGCTTCAAGGGCCGGGCCGAGACCTATGCCAAGCAATTCGGCTTCGGCAGCTACAGCCTGCGCGAGGTGAACGTGGGCTCGGGCGAGGTGGCCGCGCCGGGTGGCCAGCCGATGCTGCGCACGA
>JANNZD010000238.1:0-1509 GCA_031410435.1 Betaproteobacteria bacterium
TGTGCAGGCCACCGAGCCGATGACCGACAGCGATCCGCTGTGGGCCGTGCCCGGCGTCAGCATCACACCGCACATTGCCGCGCAGTCGTCGCCGGCCACCGTGGCGGCGCAGTTCGTGGCCGGCCTGCGCTGCCTGCAGCAAGGCGTCGCATTGCCCAACCCGGTGGACCGCTCGCTGGGCTACTGAGGCACGCGGCCGCCTTCGGGCACTTCCGGCACTTCCGGCACTTCTGGCCTTTCCGGCCCGTGCGCCCATGGGTCCGTCGGGTCCGTCCGTCGCGTCAATCCCGTCCCTCCCGTCAGTCCCGGCGCCCGGGAGACAACCGCCCGTCGTCCGCGGCCACTTGCCCATCTATTTGGTTTAACGTTAAACTACTTTCATCCCGATCCCAATCAAGGAGTCCATGATGGAACGACGCAATTTCATACGCCTGGCCGGGGGTGGCGCCGTGCTGGCGGCCAGCGTGGCCGCGCTGGGCGGCTGCACCGTGTTTGGCGTGCCGGACAGCGCAGTGGCTGCCTGGCAGGCCCCGGCGCCGGACACCGAGCTGCGGCGCTGGCTGCTGTCGTACGCGCTGCTGGCGCCCAATCCACACAATATGCAGCCCTGGCTCGCCGACCTGCGCACGCCGGGCGAGATCACGCTGACGCTCGACACCCGGCGCCTGCTGCCCGCCACCGACCCCTTCGGCCGCCAGATCCTGATGGGTGTCGGCGCCTTCATGGCGCTGCTGGTGATGGCCGCCGCAGAGCGTGGCCACCGCGCGCAGGTGGTCTGGTTTCCCGAAGGCGAGCCCGGTGCCCGGCTGGACGGCCGGCCGTTTGCCCACGTGCGCCTGCTGCCCGACGCCGCCACGCCGCGCGACCCGCTGTTTGCCCAGCTGCTGTTGCGCCGCACCGACCGCCGCGCCTACGACCCGGCCCGCCCGCCCACCGCACAGCAGGTGCAGGCCTTGCAGTCGGCCGTGCCGGCGGGATCGGTGCGTTTCGGCCTGGCCGGCGCGGCACCCGCAGACGGCCCAAAGCTGGCCGCGCTGCGCCAGATCGTGCGCGAGGCCTGGCGGCTGGAGCTGTCGACCGAGGCCACGATGATGGAGTCGATGCACGTGCTGCGGGTGGGCGGGCGCGAGATCGATGCCCACCGTGACGGCATCAGCATCGTCAGCCCGATGCTGGTGGCGCTGGAGCGGGTGGGCCTGTTCGACCGCAGCCGCTACCCCGGCGCCGACTCACCCGCCATCCAGGGCCAGATCCGCGATTTCGACGCCCTCACCGCGTCCACGCCGGCCTACCTGTGGCTGGTGACCGAAGGCAACCGCCGCAGCCAGCAGATCGAAGCGGGCCAGGCCTATGTGCGGGTGAACCTGGCCGCCACGGCCCAGGGCCTGGCCCTGCACCCCAACGAGCAATCGCTGCAGGAGTATCCCGAGGTGGCCGGGCCTTATCAGGCGGTGCACACGCTGCTGGACTCGCCGGCGCCTGCCTTCACCGTGCAGATGCTGGCCCGGG
>JANNZD010000239.1:0-5977 GCA_031410435.1 Betaproteobacteria bacterium
TCATGGTCTTGATGGACACCGTCGATCTTGATCGCGATGTTGCCGCTCGCCGCAATGCCACCACCGATCACGCTCAGCGATGGCTTCGCACTCCATCACCAAGCTCGATCAGCGGAACATCGAATTGGGTGATCACACTCAGACAAGCCGCTGCTGCGCGTCGACGCCATGAACACGGCCCAGTACGCCGACAAGCTGAGCGACGGCCAGCAGCACCTATGCCAACCCGGTGTGCGAGCGCAGCGGGCTGCACCGCGCCCATGGGGTGGAGGCCACGCTGAAGGCCGGCCAGCGCCATGCCTATTCAAAGCGCACCAGCCTGCTGGACCAAGACATGACCGGCGCCGGCCTGTATGACACCTTTGACCAGGCGAGCAAGCTCTACCGCAGCATCTTCAACGGCGTCTACAGGTGGCCGCGCGCGGCGTTTGAAAGGTGTGGACGGGATCGGATGGACAGGCAGGCCCTAGCGTTGGGCCGCGGTCCGGGCCATCAAGACAGTCACGATGTCGCTGTTCAACCCGAATGCAGCTTTTTGTAGGCGCCGATGGCCGCGCCGGTGTCGCGCGGCGTCAAATCCACGCGGCCGCTGGGGCGCCTACAACACCAGGCCATCGAGCCAAGCGCGCCACCCTTGGGATGGCGTGCACCAGCGCTGCGGCTCCCACGGCGCGGTCGGGTATACCGGGCTTCGCAGAGCGTATGGCGTCAAAATAAGCTGGCGCTCTGCCCGGCTTCACCCAAGGTGCTTGCCGCGGTGCGCTAGGGCCGTGCCCAGGGCGGGCGGCAGGAGCTTGTCGCCGCCTCGGGTGAATTTCATGGAGGAATCGATCATGATGCCCAACGCCACTCTGGCCAACATCGTCAAATTGACCGGACAGCCACTGATTCTGGTCGCCGCTACGGGTCTGTGGTGGGTGCTGGGGGCGACGGACAACGCCAGCTTGATGACAGTGCTTGTGGTCTTGGGCCTGATGGCCTGGCTGGAACGGCTTGCCCCGGCCATGCCCTCCTGGCGGGTGTCAGGCAGAACTGCACTGTGCCTGGCGGGCCTTTACGCTTTGACGATCGGGCTCTCGGGGCTGTTCATCGCCGTCTATGACGCCACGCTGCCCACGGCATTTGTGGCCGTGCGTGAGAGCGCTTGGGGTCAACGCTGGCCGCGCCGATGGGCCTGGCCGGTGCAGGCCTTGTTGCTGTTTTTTTTGTCGGACCTGATTTACTACTGGGTACATCGATCGATCCACCGCTACCGGGCGCTATGGCGTGCCACCGGTCACGGCTTTCACCACGCGATGCAGAACTTGAGCGCCTTGAATACTGGCAGCAGTCATCCCTTCGAGCTGGTACTTGTGGTGCTGCCGCTGGCGCTGCTGGCTGCGCTGTTTGACGCAGACAAGATGGCGATCGCCCTTGCCGGGATGCTCCTGCCGGTGAATGCGGTGCTGGTGCACGCCAATGTGCGCATGGCCACGCCCGGGTTCAGCTGGGTCATCACGTCCAGCGACCAGCATCGGCGCCATCACTCGGCTGTCTTTGACGAGAGCAACAGCAACTACGCCTGCAACGCCATTCTCTGGGATCGCCTGTTCGGTACCTTTGGCGTGGGCGAGCTGCACCAGACCGGTATCGGCCCCAGCCAACCCACCGTAGCGCAGTTGTTCATGCTGCCCTGGCGCGAGCCCAAGGATGCGGACACCATTGCCACGCGTGTAGCGAAATCTGCCTGACCCCCGCTGCCCAGGCCGGTGCAAGACCGATGCCCGAATGCATCGGCGAGCCTGACAGCGCGGCCGCTTTGGGCACCTGTTGTCAAGTGATCGCAGCATTCCGCGCCGTCTTGCGCCCTGCATGTTGCCGCCGGGGTCATGGGGCGGCCGCTGGGTCAGCCGATCCGCGCCGTGACCTTGGCAGGCGGCCCCGCCACCTGCGCGGCCCGGGCGCCGGCCGCTTGCCGGTGCCGATGGTCGCGTTGAAGAAGTCAACGACTCTGCCGGTAGCTGGCGCCTTCGACGGCCCAAAGAAGCTGCGCACGAAGTCCGTAGCAGGGAAGAAGCGTTGACCGAACCCATGCTTTGCGTGTTGGTTCTCAGGCGTCAGTAGTCGGCTCCCGCTTCCAATGGTCATTCCCGATTCCCGGCTCAAGTTCTCCCAGCATGTGCGGGCGCTCGCTGACATCACGAACGCCTATGACGCCACGCCGGAACGCTTGGTTAGCGCCACGCTGCATCTTTGGCAAACGCAGTCACTCACAGGGCTTGCACCCAAACGCACTCCGTGGGGAACGGCGCACCTGTTGGAAACACCGGCAGTGATTGCCTTCTCATTGTGGCTCGCCCGCCAACCCTTCAACGATGCTGCCTACTGGCTTGCCACAGCCTATGCAAACTGGGTTGGCGATGACATTCGAAATCAGCGCGCCCTGTTCTTCACGCCGCCTCGACTGGCAGACCGCGTCATCACGAACCTGGTCGTCCACAAAGGGTCCTTGGCCGAACACCATTGGCACGATCCCGCGTGTGGTGGCGCCGCATTCATGGTGCCCATCGCGCAACGAATGGCCACGGCGCTCGAGTGTGCGGGGATGTCTGCAGTCGACCAGCTCAAGCACATTGAGCGGAACCGTACCGGCAACGACCTTGATTCGGTACTGCTTAACTTGTCGAGAAGCTTTCTGGACGTAGCGTTGTACGGGCTCATTGAGCACGCAGCTTACCGGCCTTGTTTTCGCCTTTTTGAGGGCGATGGATTCACGTCCAGGAAGATCGAGCTTCTGCGGCCCGACGTGATTGCCTGCAATCCACCCTATCGAAAGCTCAAGGCAGACGAGCTTCTGGACTTTAGAAGGAAGCATGGAAATGTCATTGAAGGGCAACCGAACATCTACGGCCTGTTCATTAACGATGGCTCGCCGTCCGGCAACTTCGGAGCAACCCAGCTGGCCGGTTTGGGTCGGGACTTGCCGCCCGATGCCCGTGGAAGCTGACGTTGGCGGGGCATCCCCGATGACCCAGGGTCCTGCGCTCCGCGCCCTCGGCGCTGTGCGAAATCTTTGGATGTACAGCGGCCGGACGCCAGGGCGGACATCGAAGGGCAGGATTCGGCGGCGGCTGCCGTTCGGCCGCCAACCCTGACCGGCTGCAGACAGTCTGGTGCGGTCGCCCACCCCGCGACCGCGAACTTCTGCAGCTGTCTGTTCATCCCCTTTAGAGCATCGCAGTTGCGCCAGCCTTCGACCATCAGCACCGAATCTGAACCTGAGCTCGAACGGGTTGCGAGGGAGTTGACCGCCATCGGGTCGTGACGGCGCAGACCACTGGAAGCGCCCCTACCAGGCCTCGCGCAACTCGCGCTTGAGCACCTTGCCGATGGCGCTGCGCGGCAGCTCGTCGACCAGGCGCAGCCCGGCCAGGCGCTGGGTCTTGCCGACCTGGGCGTTGAACCACTGGCGCAGCGCGTCGGCGCTGTCGGCATGGCCAGTGCGCCGCACCACGAAGGCCACCGGCGTCTCGCCCCATTCGGCCGACGGCACGCCCACCACCGCCGCATCTGCAATCGCCGGGTGGGTGCGCAGCACTGCCTCCAGGTCGCTGGGGTAGATGTTGAAGCCGCCGCTGATCACCATGTCCTTGCGCCGGTCGTGCAGCGTCAGGAAGCCGTCGGCATCGAATCGGCCCACATCGCCGGTGCGGATGAAGCGCTGGCCCTGCGCGTCGTACCACTCGGCTTCGGCGGTCTTGGCGGGCTGCTTGTGGTAGCCGGTCATCATGCCGCCCGAGCGACCTACGACCTCGCCGCTCTCGCCAACCTGGGTGACTTCGCGGCCCTGTTCGTCGATCAGGCGGATATCGTGGCCCTCGGCCGGCTGGCCCACGGTATGCAGCTTGGTCGGATGCAGATGGGCCTGCAGGATGCAGGTGCCGCCGCCTTCGGTCATGCCGTAGTACTCGACCAGGCCGCCCGGCCAGCGGGCCAGCACGTCGGCCTTCAGCGCCGCATGGAAGGGCGCGCTGGTGCACATCTTCATGCGGAAGGACGACAGGTCGAAGGCGTCGAAATCGGGCCGCGCCATCAGGCGCTGGTACTGCACCGGCACCAGCATGGTGTGGGTGGCGCGCTCGGCCTGGGCGGTCTGCAGGTAGGCCAGCGCATCGAATTTCGGCATCATCACCACGCAGCCGCCCTGGGCCAGCGTCGGAATCACCGCTACCAATGTGGTGTTGCTGTACAGCGGGGTGGCGATCAGTGTGACGGTGTTCGCGTCGTAGCCCGACAACGTGGCGCGCTGGATATGGGCCCAGCGCATCGCATGGGCCTGCACGATGCCCTTGGGCGCGCCGGTGGTGCCCGAGGAATAGATCAGGTTGAAGGGCCAGTCTGGCTCGATCGCCACGGGTGCGGGCCGGGCCGGCGTGCCGCCCGGGGCCGCTGCGGGGAGCAACCAGCCGGCCTCGCCGTTGTCGGCCTCAAGCGTGTCCAGGCGGGTCAGCGGCAGCGTTGCCGGCAGCGCCACGCCGGCCGCGTCCAGCGCGGCGGCCACCTCGGCATCGACGAAGAAGCGCCTGGCGTCGGCATCCAGTGCCATGTCGCGCAGTTGCGCCGGGGTGGAACTCGGCGCCAGCGGCGCCACCGCCAGGCCGGCCCGCAGCGCGCCTAGGAACAGCGCCAGGTAGGCCACGCTGGCCGCACCGCAGAGGGCGATCACCTCGCGCGGCTGCAGGCCGTCGCGCTGCAGCGAGGCGGCCATCCGGTCGATCAGGGCGTCGAACTCGCCGTAGCGCAGCCGGCGTGGCCCGACCACCAGGGCCAGCGCTTCGGGCCGGGCGCGTGCATGGCCCGCCACCAGCGCGGGCAGGTCATGGAAGGGTGTGCTGGCCGGGGCGGGGGAGAGGCTCATCGATCAGTCCTGTTGCGGGGGGTGGGGCTTGCCGGGGCGGGCGCCGCCAGGCTCGGCGCAGCCTGGACGATAGCCGCAGGCCGGTCCCGCCCTTGTCGCCCACGTGCTTGTGGCCGCCGGGGTGGCGGGTGCTTCACAGGGGCTGATTTAATCCGGCAAATACGGTGAAATCCCGCTCCGCAGAGTCTTCACAATCGTTTACATTCCTCCCCACTCTTGAGGACACCGCTTTCTGCGGTGCGCTTCCCCCTTCGGTTCCAACGGTCCAGGCTGGGCTCCCAGGCCCCGGGCTTGGCCTCTGTTTGTCCATCGCATGTCCTTGTCTCTCTCGCTCAGCCCGCCAGCCTTGCGCCGGGCCGACACCGTGCCCTCCGGCCGCTTGTCCCACCCGCTGCGCCGCCACTGGGGCCTGCTGCTGGCGCTGGCCCTGGTGGTGATGTGGGTGCTGGTGCCGGCCGCCGTCAACCCAGGGCAATGGGGCGACAACTTCGAGCAATATGTCTGGGCCCACAGCCTGGAATGGGGCTACCACAAGCATCCGCCGCTGCCGACCTGGCTGTTGGGCGGCTTGATCGCGCTGTTCGGCCCGTCGCCGTACTGGGCCTACCTGCTGGCGGCACTCTGCACCGCAGGCACAGCGTGCTTCACCTACCGCCTGGCGGGCCGGCTGCTGCCGGGGTCGCTGGCCGGTCTGGCGATGTTGCTCTGGGGTCTGCAGCAGGCCTTCTCGATGCGGGCCCAGGTCTTCAACCACAACACGGTGATGATGCTGGCCGTCAGCGCAGCGGCCTGGTGCGTGCTGCAGGCGGTGGGCAGCCGGCAGCGGCGTTGGTGGGCCGGGGCCGGCCTGGCGGCCGCGGCCGCGATGTTGTCGAAATACCAGGCCATCGTGCCGCTGGGCGGTCTGGTGCTGGGCCTGCTGCTGACCGGCGAGCTGGCGCGCCGCGACATGCGTCGGGGCCTGTACCTCGCCATGGGGGTGGCTGCGCTGGGCTTTGCGCCGCACCTGGCCTGGATGGTCAACCATGATTTCGCCACGCTGCGCTATGCCGGCCAGGGCGGGCATGGGGTGCCCTGGGG
>JANNZD010000240.1:0-2736 GCA_031410435.1 Betaproteobacteria bacterium
GACGCCGGCAAGCCCGCCTTCGACGATGTGATCCAGGCCGCCTGCGGCCTGGCCGGCCTGGTGGGTACGCTGCACCCGGACGGCAGGCCCGACTACATCCCCTCGCTGATCGCCGACAAGACCACCGGCATGGCGCTGGCCAATGCGGTGCTGGCCGCGCTGTTCGAGCGCAGCCGCAGCGGCCTGGGCCAGGTGGTGGAGGTGCCGATGTTCGAGACCATGGTGGCCTTCACGCTGGCCGAGCACTTGGGCGGCCTGAGCTTCGACCCACCCACCGCGCCGGCCGGCTATGCCCGCTTGCTGGCCGGCGGCCGCCAACCCGCGCCCACGCTGGACGGCCATGTGGCGATGCTGCCCTACACCGGCGAGCATTGGCGCCGCTTCTTTCACCACCTGGGCCGTGACGACCTGAGCGAGAAATACGCGGTCGACGACCGCCATGCCCGCAATGCCCGGGTCAAGGAGCTCTACGCCGACATGGCCGCGCTGACCCGCACGCTCAGCACTGACGCCCTGCTGGCGCTGTGCGCCGAGCTCGACATCCCCGCCACCCGCATCTGGCGCATCGGCGACCTGCCCCAGCATCCGCACCTGCGGGCGGTGGGGATGTTCCAGCCCAGCCAGCACCCCAGCCAGGGTGCGATGCTCAATGTGCGCCCGCCCACCCTGTTCAGCCGCACGCCGGCTGAGCTGGCCCTGCCCGCACCGCTGCTGGGTGAACACAGCGCCGCGCTGCTGCAAGAAGCCGGCTTTGGCGACGACGAGATCCAGGCCTTGCTGCGCAGCGGGGCCATCCATGGGCCAGCCCCGGCCCCTTCAGGAGAACCCCGATGAACCGCCCCCTTGCCCCCGTGTCGCGCCGCAGCCTGATCGCCGCGGCCCTGGGCGCGGCTGCACTGCCCGCCGCCGCACAGACCGCGGCCGGTTTCCCCAGCAAGCCGATCCGTATCCTGGTGCCCTTCACCGCCGGCAGCGGCGCCGACTCCTCGTCGCGCTATTACGGCGAGGCCCTGGGCAAGCTGCTCGGCCAGCAGGTGGTGGTGGAGAACCGACCGGGCGGCAGCGGGGTGGTGGCGGTGCAGGCGGTGCGGGCCGCACCGGCCGACGGCCATACCATCCTGATGGGCAGCAATTCACCGGCGGTGGTCAATGCCATCACCGTCAAGGACCTGCCCTACGACCCCTTCAAACATCTGCGCCCGCTCTACGGTATCGCCATCAGTCCGGTGGCCTTTGCGGTCAAGGCCGAGTCACCCTACAAGACCATGGCCGATCTGGTGGCGGCCAGCCGCAGTGCCAGGAAGCCGCTGCAACTGGGCAACTACTCGGCCGGCTACCAGCTGGTGGCGGCCTGGCTGGGCAGCAGCACCGGGCTGGCGGTGGACCACATCCCCTACAAGGGCGGCGCGCAGATGCTGACCGACGTGGTGGGCGGCCAGCTGGACGTGGGCGTGATCGACTTCACCGGCACCTCCGAGCTGATGAAGGGCGGGCGCCTGCGCGTGCTGGCCATCACTGCCGCCCAGCGCGACCCCAAATACCCCGACATCCCGACCATGAAGGAGAGCGGCTACCCCGAGTTCGAGACCGGTGTCTGGTCGGCCTTCTTCATGCGCGCCGAGACGCCCGACGAGATCGTCGACAAGCTGGCCGCAGCGCTGCACAAGACCATGACCTCGGACGCCGGCCGCGCCTACCAGGCCTCACTGCCGTCCACCGGGCTGCTGATGGGCCCGAAGGAGCTGGGCGAATTCCAACTGCGCGAGTACCAGCGCTTCAAGAAGGTGGCCGAGGCCGCCGGCATCAAGCCCGAGTGATGGAGAGCGGGAGATCGGGAGAGCGCCGATGCCGTCGCCCACGCCGACAGGCAGGCCGTCGCCCGCACCCAGGCCGCCCCGCCGCAGCCACGCCCAGCGGCGCGAAGAGTCCGAGCGCCGCATGCTGGACGCCGCGCTGGCCATCGTGGCCCAGCGCGGCACGGTGCGCATGACCCTGGCCGAGGTGGGCGAGGCGGCTGGATACAGCCGGGGCCTGCCGGCGCATCACTTCGGCAGCAAGGCGGGGCTGGTGCATGCACTGGCCGGCTACATCGGCGAGCGCTTCGGCGAGCAAAGGGCGCGTGGCGCCCGGCCGGCGCCGGGCCTGGCCGCCATCCAGGGCAACATCCATTTCTACTTTTCGCGCCGGGGCGGCGCCTGGACCGCCACCCGGGCGCTGATGGTGATGATGAGCGAGGCCAGCATGGCCGCGCCGGCCGATGTGACGCCCGGCAGTGCGGGCCCCGGCCTGCGCGCCGAGCTGGCGGCCTACAACCGCAGCGCGCTGGCCTGGTTTGAGCAGCACATCCGCAGCGGCATCGCGCAAGGCCAGATTGCCGCCGGCACCGACCCGGCACTCACCGCCGTGATCCTGCTGGGTGCGATGCGCGGCGTGATGCAGCAGTGGCTGGTGGACGGCCAGATCAAGCTGCCGGCGGCGCGCGACCGCCTGCTGCAATGGGTGGCTCAGGTGCTGCGGCCGGCTTGATGCCCCCGGCGCGCAAAAGCTGAGCGCCGACCGCTTTGTAAGCGTCTGTTGCCAGGTCGCCCGCACGGGGGATGCGGGGCCCCGAAGTCGGGGGGTGGCGGCTGCCCCAGTGGCGCGCTGGCCTGTATAACCCAGCCATCCTGCGCTGCCTTGCCTGCAGGATGGCCAAGCCGGGCCCTGCCGGCCCCCTACAGGTTCAACCGCCATGCG
>JANNZD010000241.1:0-3846 GCA_031410435.1 Betaproteobacteria bacterium
ATAATACCACTCCAGAGCGGCGATAGCTGTCTACCCAACTCCCAAGTGCCCAGCCCGCCGCGGCAAGCACCATAAGCGCTAGAAATCCAACTGCGCCTGCTAGGACCGCCGCGAGAACGCCGATCGCACCACCGGCGCCCGCCACCGCAGTCGACAGGCTGTCCGGCAGCAGGGCGGTGACCCGGCCATTGCCCGAGGCCAGGGCCTTGAGCGCATCGGGCAGGTTGCGTTGCGGCAGGCTGAAGCTCACCCCCACCGGG
The DNA here is from genome assembly GCA_031410435.1 of Betaproteobacteria bacterium. Lineage (GTDB taxonomy): Bacteria > Pseudomonadota > Gammaproteobacteria > Burkholderiales > Burkholderiaceae_C > Pseudaquabacterium. The sequence continues at coordinate 261 of JANNZD010000241.1, forward strand.
TCGATCTGGGTGATGGTGAGCAGCGCCGGGCCGGTGGGCGACACGCTGCTGCCCGGAAACACCGCTATCGCCCCGACCCGGCCGGCGCTTGGCGCCAGGATGCGTGCGAAGGACAGCTGGGCCTTGACCGCGTCGATGGCCGCCTTGTCGGCCGCCAGCACTGCCTGCTGGCCGTCGACATTGGCCATCGAGGTGTCCACCGCGCCCTGTGAGATGAAATTCTTGGCCAGCAGGTCCTGGCTGCGCGCGAGCTGGCGCCGGGCATCGGCCAGCGCGGCTTCGTCCTTGGCCAGCTGGGCCTCGGCCTTCTTCAGATTGGCCTGGTCAACCCGGGCGTCCAGCGTGAACAGCGGCTGGCCACGCTGCACAAATTGGCTCTCCTTGACATGCACCGTCAGCACCTGGGCCGACACCTGCGGCTTGACCTCCACCGCGCTGAGCGCGGTGACCGTGCCGTTGGCGTCCAGCGTCATCGTGAAGTCGCGCGCCGCCGCCCGCATCAGGGTGACGCTGACCGGCGGCATCGACGCTGCGGCGGCCGCCGCGCTTGCCGCCACCGGCCCGCCCGGGGCGGCCGGCGCAGGGCCGCTGGCCGCTGCCATGGCGGCCACTGGGGCCACCGCAGCCGGCTGGGCCGGCTCGGGCTGGCCCTTGTTGCAGCCGCCGAGCAGCGCCAGGCTGGCGCCCAGCAGGCACAGGCCGGCAGCGCGCAGCGCCAGCGAATCCAGGATCAAAGGGGTGGGCCGGTTCAAGGCGGTCTCCAGGCAAGGGCGGATCAAAAGAGGCATTCGGGCCGGTCCTCAGCGTCGCGGGGTGGCGGCAAAGGCGGCGTCCAGCACTTGCAGCCCCAGCACCAGCGCGGCCAGCTCTTGCGGGCTGCGGCCTTGCAGGGACCGCGCGAGGTCGGCCTGGGTCTGGCAGCGCATGCGCTCCAGCACGGCCTTGCCGGCGGCGCTGATCTGCAACTCGCTGCGGCGGCGGTCGGCCAGGCTGCCGTTGGCATGCAGGTAGGCGGCCTTGACCAGCCGGTCAGCCATCGCCGATGCGGTGGCCAGCGTCACACCCAAAAAACTGGCCAGTGCGCTGACCGAGCTGCCGGGGTGGTGGGCAATGAAGTTCAGGCCGCGAAACTGCGGCACCGACAGCGGCCCGTCGATCTGCGAGCGCATGGCCAGCCGCATCGCGTCCATCACCCGGGGCAGGGTGGCCATCACCAGGGCGGCAGCCGATCCGGCATCCACGCCATCCGCGGCGCTCTCGGTGTGCTGCGGGGGGGCTGGGCGGTTGATGTCAGGCAGTTTGTCGGGCATGAATCCTGAAATTGCTTAGGCAAGCTAACCATCAGCATAGCAAAGCAAACCAGGGGGGTCGGCCCCATTTACCCGCGCTTGACATGGGGATCGGGGGGCCGGCCCGTGGGGGCTCGGTTGTCTTCAGGGGCCGGCCGCTGTGGCGCTGCCAGCCCGCGCCGACCGTCAACCGGTGTCGGCGGCTGCGCGCCGGTGGCTGCGCTGCCAGGCCTGCAGGGTTTGTTGCCAGGCCGTCAGCCGGGGGTCGGCGCCGGGGCTGTCGGCGGCGGTGGCGACGATCAGCTGGTCTAGCAGGATCTGCTGGTCGGTGCTCCAGGCCTGCGGAAAGCTGGGCAGGATGCGCAGCCGCAGGTCGCCGCGCGGCCCGCGCCGGCTGACCGGAAAGCCCTGGCCCGGCAGGGTGTAGTCCAGCAGCTCGCGCGCCAGGGTCAGGCCTTGCAGGCCGGTCGGGGTGGGCACCATCACGGCCCGGCCGGCGGCCCAGGCGAAGCCGTTGACCGGCAGTTCGCAATGCAATTGGCCGGCTTCGTCGAGCTGGAAGAAGGGATGTGGCTGAAGTTCGACCCGGATCAGGAGATCGCCCGGGCTCTGGCCCGGCCGCATGCGCCGGCCGTCGACATGCAACTCGTCGCCGCTGCGCACCCCCGGCGGCAGCCGCACGGTGACCCGGTAACCCGCGCTGTCGCGCTGGCCCGCGCCGCCACAACCGGCGCAGGCCTGTTGCAGTGTGCCGCCGGCCTGGCAATCGGCGCAGTCGATCAGGCGGCTGAACAGACCGTACCAGCCGGCCTGTTTGCGCTGGCCGGTGCCGGCGCAGGCCGGGCAGGGCGGCGCCGGGCGGTGCTGGCCACTGCCCTGGCAATCGCCGCAGGTCTCGCGCTCTTTGCCGCGCAGCACCCGGGTGCAGCCCAGCGCGGCTTCTTCCAGGCTCAGCCGCACCTTGCGGCGGATGGTGCGCCGTGGCGCGCTAGGCGGGGCGGCTTCGGGCTCACGCTCGGGCGCACGCTGGCCGGGGGCTTCGGGTGGGGCCGCGGCGGGCGGGCCGGCCGGCGCCGGGTCGCCCAGGTCGGACCGGAAACCGGCCCGGCGCAGGGCCTCGAAGGCCTGGTTGATGCGCTGCATACGCCCGGCGGCGGCGGCGCTGTGGTTGCGGTCGGGGTGCCATTGGCTGGCCAGGCGGCGCCAGGCGGCCTTGACCTCGGGCTCGCTGGCGCCGGGCGCCAGGCCCAGCTCGGCGTATGCAATGTCGCTGACCACGGGCGTGTTCTCCTGTCTGCGGGGCATGGTAGCCCAGGGGGTAGCGCGGGCGTCGCAGGGCGCCTCAGGCCGAGACGATCCAGCCCTCCAGTGGGTCCAGGTCCACAGGCAGGCCCCAAGCCGGCTGGCCCATGGCCCAGGCGGCCTGCACCAGGCACAGCACCGCGTCCAGCGCGTCGCCACTGGGGTCGGCGGCCAAAGTGTCGCGCTGGGCCGCGCTCAGCTTCAGGCGCAGGCCCAGGGGGCTGCGGCCTTGCTCCAGCGCGTCGACGATGTCCTTGCGTGCGATCAGCCGGTCGGGCGTCTGCCTGGCCTTGGCGTCGGCCTTGTAGGAGCGGCGCTGCACCAGCGCACGCGCCAGCAGGCCGGGGTAGGCCTCCAGCGCCACGCGTTGCGGGTCGCCCTGGCCGGGCGCATGCGCCGGGAACTGCAGGCCCGCAGCCCGTAGCAGCGGCAGCCCGGCATGCAGCATCCAGGCCACTGGCGGGTTCACCCATTTCATCGACGGGCTGCAGCCGGCCGGCAGGTCGCAGGCGCGGTGGGCGAATTTGCCGCCCACCGGCCGGGCCGCGCAGAAGGCGGCAAAGCGGTCGCGGATCGCGCTGCGGCTCAGGCCGGCATAGTGGTCGATGCAGCCGGCCCAATCAAGCGGCCAGCCCATTTGGCGCACCAGTTCGCGCGGCAGGCCGAAGGGCAGGTCGAAGCCGCCGACCCAGGGCCCCGGCTGCTGCAGCCAAGCGCCGAAGGCGGGCAGGGTGTCGAAGCCTTGCAGGCCGTCCAGCCGCAGCAGTGCGCCGGCCAGGCGGCCACGGGCCATCACGATGGGTTTGCGGCGGCTCGGGGCGCTGGAAAAATCGACGCCGATCAGGGGGAGGCTCATGCGGGGGATTGTCTGGGCGGGCGCGCGGGCTCAGCCAGCCCGCGTGAAATCGCGTGCCGGCCTTCGCCAGCCATTCGCCGCCTTCCGGCGGCTCATGCGCGGGCTCAGCCAGCCCGCGTGAAATCGCGTGCCGGCCTTC